>NZ_DAXS01000053.1:36759-44641 GCF_002506515.1 Caldivirga sp. UBA161 | reverse complement strand
GAACCGTCAGCTATATAGCTATTATATAAGTTGAGAAGGGTTTTTAAGTGGTAGTGGATTAGACGTTAACTGTATGTCCAATGAGCCTTCAGAGTTAATTAGTGAGGAGAGGAGGAGGGCTATATTGATTAATTCATTCTTGGGATCATTAATGGCATCGATGACTATGTCAGCAATAATAATAGCATTACCTGACATACTAAGGGGTATTGGCGTTGATCCAATGTCACCGCTTGGCTTTACGTCAATGCTTTGGTTAATGTTCTCATACCCATTAATGGTTGCTGTGGCTGTGCCAATAGTTGGTAGGTTATCCGATATGTATGGTAGGGGTAAGATGTTCACAATAGGTGATGCAGTATTCACAATACTCTCAACGTTACTAGGCTTAGTGCCAGGATACGGGTTAGTGGCAGCATCGCAAATGATTGCCTACAGGTTTATTCAAGGCTTAGGCGGATCCCTGATGTTCACGAATAGTGCCGCAATAATAACTGACGTTTATCCACCTCATAGGAGGGGTGTGGCTATGGGTATTGTTAGTATAGCCTTCAGTGCAGGTAGCATAATAGGCCTGGTTGTAGGCGGCGTATTAGCCGTAATTAACTGGAGGCTAGTCTTCCTTATTAATACGCCAATAGGCATAATCAGCACAATATGGGCTTACTTAACAGTATATAAGCTACCGTTGGGTATTAAGAGGGTTAAGGTTGATTACTTGGGTGCATCAATGCTTGCCACATCACTTGTCCTCCTCCTCCTAGGCATAACATTCGGTATGTTGCCTTCAGGTAATTCATCAATGAGTTGGGGGAATCCAACAGTATGGGGGTTAATAGGTGGTGGTTTACTGCTTTTGGCTTTATTAATACCAGTTGAAATGAGGATTAGGGAACCTATACTTAGGATTAACTTATTTAAGATAAGGCCATTCACATTTGGTGTATTAAGCGCATTATTCCTATTCCTAGCCCAGGGGGCGAATGTATTCGTGCTATCACTGCTACTGCAGGCAATATACCTCCCAATGCATGGTATACCCTACTCCGAAACACCATTACTGGCAGGCATATACCTAATACCCAGCAGTGTGGCTAACGCCATATTCGCACCATTGGGTGGTAAATTAATTAATAGGTTTGGAGCCAGGGTTGTTTCAACAATTGGCGCAATACTACTGGGTATTAGCTTCGAGTTACTGACCGTGCTTTCAATGAACTTTAGTTACACCTTATTTGCAGCTGACTTATTTCTAATGGGTACTGGTTCAGGCTTATTCCAGTCCCCTAACTTAGTCTCAATAATGAGTTCAGTACCCTCTGAGGATAGGTCAGCGGCATCTGGGTTAAGGTCAAGTATGCAGAATATAGGGTTATTAATGAGCTTCGCCATATTCCTAACGCTGATATTAGCTGGGTCAGCGGCATCATTATCATTATCATTAAGTAAGGCGTTAATTAATGTTGGTGTTCCTCAAAGTGATGTAGCGGCATTATCAAGGATACCTCCAGCTTACGCCTTATTCGCAGCCTTCATGGGCTATGACCCAATAAAAGTCATGCTTAGTGAAGCCGGTATCCAATTACCCAGCACTATTTACACCGCTGTGACTCACCCCTCATTCTTCCCAAGCGCCATAGCCCCAGCCATGGCAATGGGTTTCGAGTACGCCTACCACGTAGCCGCAGTAATGGCCTTTGCGGCTGCAGTATTCTCATACTTAAGGGGTAAGGAACATATTGTTCATCAAGTTAAGTTAATTGAGAGTCAAAATGGTAAAAGGCCCACTGCTGAATAGCCTTAGTTTAAACTATGAATTCACCAGTGTTGCTTAGCACCTTATAACCCGGTATTGAGCTTAACCTCCTCTTAAATTCCTCATCCTTAAGTATACTTATGAATACCCTTACACTATCCTTGCTTAGTTTACTTAACGGCACGGCAAAGTCATACCTCTCCCAGGCCAATGGTATGAAGTCTAGGTTATACATTTCAGCCGCCGCCCTTATTCCTATTCCAGCCTCAGCCCTGCCTTGAGCAATGGCTGCAGCCACCGCTGTATGCGTCTTAGCCTCATGGTAGTAGCCTGGTATTGACTTAATTAACTCCTCGAAGTTAACTCCATTTCTTGCTGCGTATTCCTTAAGCAGCTTATCAAATAGGAACCTTGTTCCAGCGCCCTTATTCCTATTCACGACCCTGAGCTTAAGCTTAATCAAGTCTTCGAAGCCCTTAATCCCCCTTGGATTACCCTTAGGTAGTATTATGCCCTGCTCCCTCATGTAACCAGCCACTAGCCTTACCTTACCCTCACCGTATTTCCTAACGAATGGCTCATTATACTCCCCCGTCTCCTCATCTATTAAATGAATTCCAGCCACATCAGCCTCCCCCCTAATGGCTGCCTTAAGCCCCTCAAGGGAACCTATGTTAATTACCTTAGCTGTGACCCAATCAGGTAGCAGGGGTATTAGTGATGAGTCTAAGGCTACATCATGGCTACCCATTATGTAGAGGTTTGCCGGCCTATATTGATGAGTGAATAACTTAACATTAATCCACTCACCCTCCTCTAGGAATTCCCTGTTTTCAGGAATCTCAATGTAGCCCTCAGCATAGGCTAATGTTGTTATTGCACCTGACTCAGCTGGTAATGGGTATGCTTTAATACCATTCTCGGCCTCAACTAGGCTAACTGGGTTAAGCCCCCTCCTCCCCCTTGCGCCCTCAACCCTAATGGCCATTTGCGCCCTAATCACTGGTTGGGTTAGGCTTAGGCACTGCATTTTGGCTAGTATTGGTTTAACAATTATGTTGAATATCATTAATGCACTACTTGGGTAACCAGGTAAGCCTATTACAAGCTTCCCCTCCTTACTAACAGCAGCAATGGTTGGTTTCCCTGGCTTAACGTTAAGGCCATGGATAATTACACCAGGTGGGCCTATTTTATCAAGTACCCTGTAGCTTATGTCTAATGCCCCAGCCGATGTGCCTCCTGAAAGTAAGACTATGTCAGCCTTACTTAAGGCATCCCTAATAATCTTCTCCATTTCCGCTTCATCATCCTTAACAATACCCATTAATAATGGTTCACCCCCAGCCTCCCTGACGCCGTGAGCCACAGTGTAGGTGTTTATGTCATATATCTTACCCATACTTAAGGGTGAGCCTGGTTTAACTAACTCATTTCCACTGGATATTATAGCAACCTTAGGCCTCTTAAATACGGGTACTTTATCAACACCCACGGCAGCTAGTACACCCACTTCCCTCTCCTTAATTAGAGTGCACCTTCTAAGAATTAATTCCCCCATCATTATATCTGAGCCAGCTGACATTACGTTATCCATAGGAGTCACTGACCTATAGACAGTTAAGGTATCGCCATGCACCTTAGTATATTCAACAGGTACCACTGCATTAGCCCCTGGTGGTAATGGGGCGCCTGTAGCAATTTCCACAGCATTCCCCTTCTCAACTAATGGTAAATTTGAATCACCTGCATTAACACTTAATCCACTTAACCTAAGTTTAACCGGGTGCAGTTCATCGGCGCCAAAAGTGTCCTCAGCCCTAAGGGCATATCCATCCATGGTTGCCCTATCAAATGGTGGTACATCAACCTTAGCGTAAATATCCTCAGCTAAAACCCTCATGTATGAGTCCTCTAAATTAATATACTCTACTTCACTGCTCTTAACGAATCCGCTTATCACCATTAAAGCTTCCTCAGGGGTCTTTAACTCATGAAAAATCACCCTCTTAGGCATGGTATGCGGCAATTCACTGCTCTTTATAAATCATTTCAGTTAAATTATGAGGCATTGATTCATTTCACTGAAATTAATGTGAATTATAGCCAGGATTATTCTTCTTAATTAAGGCACATCATTAGGGTAATTAGGCTTACTGGGTATTTAGTTAAATTAACTTAATTCCTAAAGGTTTTCCTGCCCCCTGAAATTAACGCTCAATAACCTTTGCGAGTGATGTTAAGCCTATTATGAGTGTTATTATACCAATGAATGCTATTAAGCCTCCTATAATGATTAATATGAGCAGCATTAATGCTGAGGCTACATTAATAGCATTATAGCTGTATGCCGCAGGCAGATATGATACTACGCTAATTGCTAGCATTTGCCCAATTATAGCTGCTAATGAACCAGTCTTCACAACACCATTACCATGATCGGAACCTAACTTATAAAGTACTACGAAGACCAGTAGCCAGCCAATTAGGTTAATTAATGAACCAACAGTACCTAGGTATGTTAGTGAATTAACTTTAACAGGTAAGGCCTGCATAGTGAACCCTGATATATTACTAACCTTATACGCGTTCTCTAGGCTTTGAGTATAGTATATGGCGCCAACTATGGAGAATGGTAATGAGGCTAATTGAAGTACTGCACCATACGCGCCAATCCTATAGGTTACCTTTAAGTCAGATAATTGCCTAAAACCAATATATTCTAATACAGCCACTACTACAGCTAACAATGAATTAAGGGCTATTACTGCATAAAACGGCCTCTCTAGGTTAATGTAGTATGATTGAGGCTGATTAATGATGTAGCCAGCAATATACCCTATGAATCCAATCACTAGCAGTATTGTACCTAGTAGGTAAATTAATATGGCGTTCCTAATCATAATTACGCTATTACCGCTCATTCCCATTTACAATGCCGTGATGAATTTTTAAGCTTTTTTCACAATCTATGTGAACCTTTATTATGGTTAATGCATATTAATTCCTCCTGGAGCTATGTGGGTTAAAATTTAAATTCACCGCATCCTGATGCTCATTATGGATATAGGTATATTCTTGGCGGCATTAGGGGTAAGTATGCTTGAGCTTTCTGAGGCTGGTGCAGTGACTGCTGTTTATCAAGGCATATATAAGGGTATTAAGCCTACTCTATATGCAGTGGCTGGAGTATTACTGGTTCTTGTGCCTACTTTTACAGTAGGAAAGTACATAGTGTATCTTCCTCTTGATTATGTTTTAGCGGCTTCAGCGGTAATACTATTCTACTTTGGTTATAGGTTACTTAGAAGCGCTAGGAGGTACTTTAAGGGAATTAGGAGGGGTAATGTTGAGGAGGAGAAGGGGGATTTAGCCGTAGTCTTCACTGTTTCCGCCGTTGAGGCTTTTGAAGCCGCCTTAGTACTAATAGCATTAATACCTAAGGGTTACTTCTCGGCATTAACTGGAACACTAATTGCGGCAATTGCAGTTGTGGCCTTAACGGTGGCACTTAAGGACCAAATATCTAGGATAAGGTTACCGCACCTTAAGTACGTGTTATCAGCATTATTGTTCAGCCTTGGTACACTATGGGCGGTGGAAATATTCATGCAAATAAGTGACATATTTCTACTGGCATTCTTCTTCATATACCTAGCAGTTAACTATGGGTTATTAAGGGTTTAATGCTACTTACCCTAGCCTTAGGAAAGCTTAAAAATAGTGGTGGTGCAGAATCATGATCCTGAGGGCTAGGCTCCGCATAGGCCTCGCACGCGGGAGGTCCCGGGTTCAAATCCCGGCCGGTCCACCACATTTGAAGGCAATCCACCTCCAACTGGGGATAATTAATTATCATGGTTCTTTAAATAGGGGTGATACAGGATGAGGCTTAATGTTTGCGGCTTTAACGGCTTAATAAGCCTACTACAACTTGCCTACTCCTTAATGTTAACTGAGCCTCATTATTAATAAGGCTTACTACTGCTCCAGTTACAAGGTCTTTAATTGATGCATTACCCACGTTAATTACATTCTCGTTAATCCTTACATTAACCAGTTGATCGCTGTAGGAGTGATTTATTATAAAGAGTAGGTAATCGTCACCACTTTTCATTATCCTTACCTCAACATAGCCTTGCCTAGTTGACTTAACATAAACGGGTGGTTGAACCATGGCTATCCTCATAGCACCCTCTATTAACTTCTCAATGCCGCTGCCCGGTCCATTAACCTCATATGATAAGCCAATACTTGTACCCACGTAGATTGTTTTCCCATTACCATAATCATTAATGGTTATTGAAGGCTTACTTAAGTTAAATTCGCTAACCCCTACTTCATGGGCCTTTGAATTAAGCCAACTAACGTAATTGGAGCCAATTATTAAGTCACCAGCCTTTAAACCGGGTATTAAATTATTAGTGATCCTCAGATTCACTTTATCCACGCTCATGTAGCCGTCCTCCCAACCCCCAGTAACATCACTTAACCCATATGCAGGGGTGCTTGAATCAATATAGCCATCACTCCTAATTGCCGCGAACCTTGAATCAACAAGTAGTAATCCACCATTACTTACAAAGTTCCTTAAGCCTAAGGCAGCCTTAGGAGTCATCACCAGTGATAATGGGGCTATAAGCACTCTATACTTATTAATTAACTCATCTTCAACCTGCCTAATGGATACTAGGTCTACATTATAGTTACTGTTGAAGAGGATCCTATAAACACCTAGTATTGACCTTGATAATACGTCACTACTATGCCTTTGGGCAATCCAAAGCCACTTATATGACTCAATATTGTAGAGTATGGCTATGTTTGAGTCAATTAACTTAGCCTTTAGGAATAGGTCACCATTCTCATAAATCACCTTGGCTGTTTCCCCAGCCTTCCTAGCCCTATCAGTTAATGATCCATCAGGGTTAATTAACCCATACCCACCTGACTCAAAACCAAGCATCATAGGGTACCAGTGATATATGTTAATTGCCTTAGCTTCATGGGCGATCGCCTGCCACATCCAAAGAGCCACATCATCAGGCGTTACTGGTTCAGCAGCCTTAAAGCCACCAATACCTTGGCCAGCCTGAAGCTCCCCTATCCAGTATGATTTACCACTGGCTAATGCAGCTGACCTAGCTACATCAAGTATTAGGGCATCAAGGACATGATCAGCCTTAACCCTACCTGCATGTTTAGGGTAGAATGATGTACCCCATGAATCAACCACGCTGGCCATTTCCCAATCATCAGGTTCACCGAAGAGTGGATTACTGAACACTGAAGTGCCGCCATGGCTATGGCTAACCACTGGGTGATTATTATCCACGCTCTTAATCACCTTAACCCTCCACTCAAGGTCCTCCCTAAGCTTAACTATGTTAAACGTTAACCAATCAATGTTATCCCTAGCAAAGTGAAGGGAAACGAAACGCGGTGGTTCAACATCATTAAACTCCAAGTAACTCCTATGCCAAGCCTTATTTAATGCACTAATGCTACCATACGTTACCCTTAACCAGTCCCTGAACCTACCCTTAGAGTAATTACAGTAGCAGAATAAACCACGCCAACCAGTGGGTTGGTAAATCCACTGGATAACATTGGGTTCACTCCACAAATCCCAAGCATAGAAATTAGGGTACTTAACAACCACTTGAGCCAACCTCCTCATGAACTCCTCAGCCCTAGCCCTAACGCCAGGATGGTCAAGGCAAACACCAGGACTACCCTGGGGCATAATGACGCTACCTGACTCAGAGACGTATAGTGAGTCTGGGTGAAGCTTAGGTAACCAATCAGGGGCGAACTCAAGGTAAACTTGAAGAATAACCCTTAAGCCGATTTCATTAGCAATCTTAAGTAAGCCCTCAACACTACTAAAATCATATTCCCCAGGCCTTGGCTCAGTATCCCTCCAATTAACCCAACCCCTAACGTACTTGAACCCTACCTCCTTAATATTCTTTAAATCCCTCTTAATGGCCTCCTCATCAAATGGTGGGGTAACGCTACCTACACCATACCATACGGAGACTGGGAATGACATTAACCCACTAATGGGTTGGAATTAATATGCGTTAACTACAATATGTTGCAACTACTGCTTAAATACACGGG
>NZ_DAXS01000053.1:23824-36742 GCF_002506515.1 Caldivirga sp. UBA161 | reverse complement strand
GGTGGTTTAATTTAGGTGACCTATCATGAGTGCTTCCAGTGGGTATTGGCGTAGTTGGATAAGTAATGTTCAGGGTATTATTAGTTACATTAGCAGTACTCAATTGCAGAACATTGATAATGCTAGCGGCATAATTGCTAACACTATTGATAGTGGGCATGCCTGCTTCCTATTTGGTTCTGGGCACGCAGCAATACCGGTAATGGAAATGTTCCCTAGGTATGGTTCAACGCTAGGCTTCATACCGATAGTGGACCTACCTCTAGTATCATTCCTGAGGATGGTTGGTGACCTAGGTTACCCTCAATTTGACTTCATAGAGAATTCCCCTGAATATGGGCGTAGGATAATGGAGAATTATAGTGTGCATAAGGAGGACTGCGTCATAGTATTCTCCCACTCAGGTACGACACCTATTTCCGTTGAGATTGCTGTGCAATTTAAGAGTAAGGGTGCACCAGTGATTGGAGTAACGTCACTTACTCATGCCAATTCAGCTAAGCCACGCCACCCATTAAACCTAAAACTTCATGAAGTAGCTGACGTAATCATTGATACCGGTGTCCCAGCTGGTGACGTATCGTTAACCATTGATTCGGAGGGTAAGAGGCTACGCATTGGGCCGCTTTCAACAATAGCCTTCACTATAGTTGCTAATATGCTCCTCTTAAGTACTATAGAGAAGTTAATTAGTAGGGGCCGTGAAGTTCCCATTTTCCCAGTTAGGGGCTTTGATGCTGATGCTGACGCTAGAATGAATCTAATACTTAGGAGGCATAGGGAATTGTACATTAAGCATATAGCTGCTGGTGATTAGTTAAGTGGTTGAGGCTACTATAGTTATTGATATTGGTGGGTCGAAAATCGCATCAGCATTAATTTACAGGAATGGTGAAGTTGAGGATTATAGAATTCAAAGCATTGATGAGAGGGGAGGTGAATATGTGGTGAATCAAATTATTGAAGCTGCTCAATATTACATTACTGCTCATGAAGCTAACTTAATTGGCTTGGGAATTAGCATACCTGGAATAGTTAGGGAAAATGGGCTGGTTTGGGCACCTAACATAAGGGGTTGGAGGAATATTAACATTGCTTCAGTAATTAAGAGGAGGCTAAGTGTAAGTAAATTAATAATGATTGATGACAGGGTTGCCAACATCATGGGTGAGTATTGGCAGGGGGCAGTTAAGGGAGCGAGTAATGCAGTGTCATTAATGATTGGTACAGGTGTGGCTGCTGGGTTATTAATTAATGGTAAGCCATTAAGGGGGAGTAGTGGTGTTGCGGGTGCAGTGGGTTGGTGGTTATTAAGTAGGAGGGTGCCTAAGCATAAATCATTAAGAGGATTCCTTGAGGATGAGGTATCAGGCCCAGCTATATTCAGGAAAACCTACAGGTACTGCCTACGTATAGGCAATGAAGATTGCCTTAACATTATTAGGAACTGTAACCCACCTAATGCTTACTGTGTTTTTCAAATGCTTGATCGGGGAGTAGTATTGATTAAACCCGTTTTAGAGGAGGTGGCGGCAATAGTGGGTATTACTGCGGCTAACTTAATTAGCCTAGTAAATCCTGAGGTGGTGGTATTAAGTGGTGGTGTGGGGGTGGAAATTGGTAGGAGATTCATGAATACTATTCTTGAGTCCGTTAAGGTGGCTCAACCTTACTCCCTTAGGGGGAGTAGAATTGTAGTTTCACAGTTAGGTTACTTATCAAATCTCTACGGCTTAGCCTACTGCATAATGAGTAGTAATGCCTGCATATGAGGATGAGGGAAGGATGATGAGTTAAGTTAACTACCACATTAGCTTAATCATTGTGATCCAAGCATCTTTGCAACATCATATATTAAGGCTGGCTTCCAGTACATTGAATTACGTTCCCTAACTATTCCTACTATCCAAATTATTACAAATGCGAGCCCTACTAATATACTTAAAGCCTTAATAATTATGAATAAGGGTGGAAGAAGCATTGTTGCTAAGGACAATAAGTCAAGTATTATTGAGACTACTATTATTACTATACCGAATGCAATGCTTAAGTACGACCAGTGCTTAACGTAATTGGATTCAGGCTTAACTATGAACCCCAGTATTCCACCAGCTAATGGTATTATCCAAGCCACTAAACCCCAATTAAGTTCATCGGTACTAATTTGAGACATAGCTGAACCTTAAGATAAGTATTTATAAATATTCCTACAACATAGTAAAATCTCGTAAACGTATTAGATAGATAATTATTCTCAATAAATATACCATTAGATTAAGCATGGTCATAACCCATGGACTTCAGTACTTGCACATATACTGCCTAACACCCTTAACATTGGTATTGGTTGTGAATAAGTAACCCTCATACTCAAGGGGTGGTTCACCCATTGCGGTGCTTATGAATAATGTTGTTAAATCACCTCCACCGAACGTGCATGAGCTAGTGTACCTAGCGTTAACTATTATTGAATCAGTAATAGCCTTATTAAATGGATTAACTCTAATAACCCTACCACCACCCCATAATGCAATCCAAAGGTAACCCTCTGAGTCTATAGTCATTCCATCTGGATTACCCTGTAGGCTTGATAAGTCTATTACATCCCTTAAGCCGGATAATTCACCATGCTTAACATCATAATTATAAACAGCAACCCTTCTAGTGGGGCTATCAATGTAGTACATTATTGAGCCATCAAGTGACCACGTTAAGCCATTGGAAACAGTAACGCCACTTAGTAATCTCTTAATATTTAAATCCTGGTCAAGAATGTATAGTGAAGCATTGGGCTTCCTTGGAATACTCATAGTACCTGCAACTAACCGCCCAAGTGGGTCGCACCTACAGTCATTAAACCTATGGTCAACACCCTCATCAACAGTGGTTAAGGTCCTTAGGATTGAGCCATCATCAGGATTAACTAGTATTACCTTATTCTTAATTGTAACAACTAAGTTACCATCATTATTAAGTGCAATGCAGCTTGGCATTGGGCCAAGTTTAATTGACTTAACGTAACCATCCTTAGGCCTATACATGTGTATGCCATCACCATTAATATCAACCCAATACAATACACCCCTCCTATAATCCCAAATAGGCCCCTCACCAAGCTTAGAACGAGGTAAGTTAACCAGTGGTATTGCGGATTCTGAACTCATTCTGATCAAATTTAAGCCACCTCTCCTAAATTTTTAAATTGTATACCCACATGCATCAACTAGTAGTGTTCAAGCCATTCCCTTAGGCTTACGTGATGGTCCTATTAATTTATGGGTAATGGCTTGAAATATAAGGCTTAATTAAACCTCTACGCATGATTCCCTCAACACCTTACCTAATTCATCATTAAAGCACCATATTCCTTCACCTGCATTTATTATCACTATACCTAATGCTGATATTGCCTTATCACTTAAGATCACTTGATCCATTGACTCAGAGATAATGAGTGAAAGTGGAATTAATGGCGTATCCCTATCATTAACTATAACCTTAGTTAATACATAACCCTTAAACCTATATATTGGCGCGATACCTGATGCCGTACGTATTGCATAAATGTCGAAGTCACTTGGGTTAAGCCTTATATTGAGTGCTTGAGCCATATTCATCGGGATCATTATATCGGGGCCTAAGCCCTCAAACCAGTATTAGCTAATGCGCAAGTTGTTACCTCATTGCTGCCCATACATATTTTTATCTTCAACTGAACGGTCATCTGGATTCACTTTCCTAATGCTCCTTGCATATTCTTCATACGATCCTAAGTAAGCTATGTACCGTATGTAACCTACGAATCCCTTAACCTCAAGTTTAGGTAATTCCTTATTCATGCGTGTAGCTAAATATTTGAACTAAGTTGAGTTTAAAAATCCTACTCTCTAGGTTCCTTAATCTATTTAATCATTGCTAATGCGTATTTAAAGCCTCGCCTTTAGGAGGGAGGGGTCATTTTCATTACTACATTAGTATTTATTAAATATAAGCATCCATATTATGGCGTATCCTGTGCCTTAACTTAATTATTAGCGTATTTGTAGGGTTGATATTTATTTTAATACGTAATTGCATACAGAATGGTTTAAAAAACATGATGTGAGGTGTAGGCATGCCGGAGGTAAGTGAGGTGGAGCCTATAATACTCTATAACCCTAGGCCTGATGATCCAGCACCTTGGGCATCATATATGGTTTTAGTTAAGGTTGTTACTAAGGATGGTAGGGTTGGTTGGGGGGAGACTCTGAGTTCAATTAGGGTTAATGCTTTGGTTCAGTTAATTAAGGTATTATCCAGCATTATGAAGGGTAATGATGTGTTTAACCTTGAGGGTAATAGGCTTGAGTGGTATAGGCAGGACTTCAATATGCCAATTTCCCTAGAATCCACAGCAGCCTATAGTGCATTCGATATTGCTTCATGGGACATATTAGGTAGGGAACTTGGCGCACCAATACATGTGCTACTTGGGGGTTTAACTAGGGGTAGGGTTAAGGTTTACGCAAATGGTTGGTATGGGGGTGCTAAGAAGCCTGAGGATTTTGCTGAGAAGGCTAGGGAGGCTGTTGGGAGGGGTTATATGGCTCTTAAATTCGATCCCTTTGGCCAATACTTTGATACAATTGATGCTGTAGGTATTAGGGAGGCTGCTGAGAGGGTTAGGGCTGTTAGGGAGGCTGTGGGTGATAATGTGGATATTCTTATTGAGGCTCACGGCAGGTTTAATGCTGAGTCAGCTATTAGGGTGGCGTGGGCTTTGGAACCCTATAACCCATTATTCATAGAGGAACCAACACACCCTGAGGATATTGAGGGCTTAATGAGGTTTAGAAGTAGCACTAGGATTAGGGTTGCCTTAGGTGAACGCATCATAAATAAGGGTTACCTACTCCAGTACCTTAAGCTTGGCCTACTCGATTACCTGCAGACTGATATAGGTAGGTTTGGTGGTTTAACGGAGGCTAGGAAGGCAGCAAGCATTGCTGAAGCCTTTAGTGTACCCATGGCATTCCATAATGCTAATGGCCCAATACTCCACGCAGCCACGATACAACTTGATGCATCAATACCCAACTTTGCTATTCAGGAATCATTCTATGATTACTGGCCTCAGTGGAAGAGGAATATTATAAGTGACCCAATGCCGGTGGAGGATGGTTACGTTAAGGTTCCCACTAAGCCTGGCTTAGGGGTTGATGTAAATGAGAAGCTTATTGAGGAGTATAAGATTAATGAAGCTGAGATTACCGTTAAGGGTACTTTATCATGGGCCGTTAAGGGTACGGTTAATGATTCTAAGTAAGCCATGTGGACTTAAAGGTATACGAACTGGAATTAAATGAAGGTAATGTTATTAAGCCAAGAAGCGGTGGCTAACGTATGCAGCGTCAAATACCAGTGTATGAACCGGCAACTGGTGAGGTTTTAGCCTACGTACCAGACATGAGTATTAATGAGGTTAGGGATGCGATAAGTAAGGCATATGATGCATTACCCAAGATACAGTCAATACCAGCCTATGAGAGGGCTAGGCTACTGATGAAGGTTGCCCAAGCCATTAGGTCACGTAAGGAGGAGTTGGCTAGGTTATTAACGAGGGAGATTGGTAGGCCAATTAAGAGTACTAGGTTAATCCTGGAGAGGACGGCTAGGATTTATGAATTAGCAGCCCAGGAATTACCCCATGTCCTAACCGGTGAATTCGTTCCCCTTGAGGCTTATGATTACCCAGCTGGTAATGAGAAGAGGATAGCCTTCATTAGGAGGGAACCAGTGGGTGTGGTGGGTGCTATAACGCCCTTTAACTTCCCACCGGATAGCATGGCTCATAAGGTTGCCCCAGCCTTAGCAATAGGTAATACTGTGGTTCTTAAGCCAAGTAGGAATTCACCATTAACTGAGACTGAGATAGCTAAAATTATCATTGATGTGGGGTTCCCGGAGGGTTCAATCAACGTAGTTACTGGTGACTCATCAATGATTGGTGATGAGTTCGTTAATAATCCTAGGGTATCATTAATAACGTTCACAGGTTCATCTAAAGTTGGCCTTAATTTAGCCAGTAAGGCAATATTAATGGGTAAAAGGGTTATAATGGAGCTTGGCGGTAGTGATGCAATGATTATTCTTGAGGATGCGGACCTAAATAAGGCTGCTCAAGCAGCAGCAGTGGGTAGGTTTGATTACGCTGGGCAATTCTGCAATGCCACTAAGAGGATAATAGTGAGGGATGAGGTCTATGATGAATTCATTAAGAGGCTTATTGAAAGGGTTTCAAAACTTAAGATTGGGGATCCATTAAGTGAGGATACTGACATTGGCCCATTAATAAGCAGGGAAGCTGTAGAGGCTATGAACTCCTTCGTTAATGATGCCTTAGGTAAGGGTGGGAGGATCATATATAAGGCTGACTGGATTCCTGAGAAGGGATTCTATTATCCACCAACAATACTGGAGGCTCCATTTAATGCATTAGTCTGGGTTGAGGAGGTTTTCGGCCCAGTACTGCCTGTGGCTAGGGTTAAGAATGATGATGAGGCTGTTGAGGTAGCTAATAGAACCGAGTATGGACTTGATGCATCAATATTCACTAAGGATTTCTCAAGAGCTTATAAATTAGCCACTAGAATTAAGGCAGGAACCATATTCATTAATGATACCACTAGGCTTAGGTTCGATAACCTACCATTCGGTGGGTTTAAGAAGTCTGGTATTGGACGTGAAAGTGTTAGGGACACCATGATGGAGATGAGTGAGGTTAAGGTAATATCATATACATTAGATTAAACCTAAACCACGCACTTACGTGTTAAATTAGCATTATAGTTTATAAACCGGACCGCGTCTGTGTATTGATGCATAGAGTAAACATTATTGCAGAGTACGGTAATAAGGCTGAGAAGGATATTGAGATAACGGTTGGTTCACTCCTATTGGTTCAGCAGGATTCAGGAAGCATATCAACAATAGCCCTTCAACCATACTTAATAACAACGAGTAATTACGTCAAGAAAATTACCGCATCATATGGCAGTAACATAGCCTACGCCTTACTCATTAAGAATAGGGAGGACGTGTTCATAACAGTGGCCAGCGATCACACTGACCCTGATGCAGAGAGGTGTAGTGTAATATCTGGTAAGCACACTTACCCTAAGGTTATTGCCCGTAGGGCTTGGTCCCTTGAGAACATTGAGGATCACTGGGACTTAATTGAGTTAAGGAATATGGCTATAATTAATGATGAGAAGAAGATGGCTCAGCAATTCACTGGAAGGGAGTTACCCCAGCCTAGTATTGTACTTGAGATGATTGAGGATACTGTGGAGGAGCCTAGGAATATGGTGATTATTGTTGAACGCAGGATAATGCCGGAGGAATACGTGGTTAGTAATTACTACGAATTATCTATTATAGATAATTCAAACAAGAGGAGTATTGAGCATTACTACTGGGTTGATTAATAGTTTCAGTAATGCTTATTAGGCTCTAATTAAGCTGAACTACTATGGTTAATAAAATTACGGTATCCGGGGTAGTCGTATTAATTGTAGGTATAGTATTAGCCATAGTAGGATCAGCCACGGCAACTAACAACGCCTTAAGCCTGTTTAATCAATTAAAGAACACTCCATTATCATCATTAAGTCCAGGCAGCTTCATTAGCCTTTCAATTTACCCAACCTCAGTGCTCATAATAGAATCCAGTAACCCATCATGTATTTCACCAAGCCCAGTACCATATGCCTCCAAGACTACAGCTAACATCACTATAATAGTGTATAATCAAACCTCAACAGTAAGCATAATGAATAATTGTACATTTAACATAATGCTTAGGTATAAGGAATTCTCAGTCTCAGCGGCAAGTAGCCCATTCATAACCTCAGGCTACTTAATACTCCTTGGCGGTATATTGTTCATACTAGGCATAATCACTGCAGTGGTTGGATTCATACTTGGCCGTAGGCGTAAGGCTAGTGCATGATTAATTCACGTGAAGTGTATTGATGCGTACTCACCCACATCAAAGTAAAGTTCACCACAGTCCCTTGTTTCATAATCCTTAGCCTTAACTAAGCATCCCCTCTTTACTCTTGGCTCATACGTAATTGGGTTATTAGTATTATTAGCTATGAATACTACACCCCAGTTGCTTGACTTCATTATTAATTCAACAATCAATGGCTTAAGGCTTAGGTTTGGTTCAGTGTTCTCAACAATTAATCTACCACCCTCAACCTGCACAGTGCAGTTGGAGACTGTGTATGGTGATTCAAGGCTCTTGAACTGAGCAATAATGCAAGTATTATTCCTATACTTAACGGTAATTAATGCCCAGTCTGAGATATTCAGTATACTGGTGGATAATATAATGCCCCTATGCCATGGTGTAATATTCATGAGCCCCCTCAACAGTATCCTAAGTATCATTAAGGGGTGCTTCATGATTTCAAGTTCCTTAAGCCTAAGCAACCTAAGTACCCTATCATATAGTCCATAAACTGAGAGCGCGTAGATTAATCCCAGTAAGTCTAGTTCATTAAGTTTACCTGTAATAGCCTCATGATATAGTTTAGTAAGTAGCTTAATAGCATCACTATGTTTAATTAACCTTAACTGTAGCTTATCAAGTTCATTAGTGCATTCTCTCTTAGCCCTCTCCCTAATTAACCTCAATTCGTTTAAATTAAAACTAGTAGGCCAATTTAATAAGAGTATCTTAGCTAATGGATAGGCTTCACAGGGGCTTAGTGAGTTGAGGTTGATTTCAGGCATTGAACCAGGCCACATAAGTGCATTAATCAACTCACTCCTATTCCTTGCCCCAATCATGCTTAGCATTAATTCATCAATAATGTTAAGAGGTTTAACCTCATTAATTTTCTCAGCGGCAAGTGAGGCGTATTGATTCAATAATTCATTACTGAACATTAATATGCCTGGTTCAGGGATGGGCATCAGCGACCTTTACCAATACCCCTAGTTGTTACTAGTAAGTAAGCTAATGCAGCTATTATTATGATTACTATGGTTATTATTATGATTAAGTTCTCGGGATAAGGCACAACAAGTAATGATGACCTACTTGTTAAGGCATAACCTAGAAAACTGAAGATGAGTGAGTATGATCCAAGGATGAATATTATCAGTAAACTTAATTTAACTATAGTGTAGTATGATTCCCTATCAGGCTTCTTAGCCCTCCTAAATATCCATGCAGTATCCTTAAGTAATCCACGCAGCTTCTTACCTAAATCACTGAACGCCACATGGGGACCTCGCACTTAGGTTAAATAAGCTTTATGCATTCAAACAGAATTCAGAACCACATTAGGTGGAGAATTACTTTATAGCCATATTTAAAATAATTAAAATAACCAGAGTAAGGAACAAGCCTCTAAGCTAGGTTGGGGAGGAAGTTGGCGCATAGATAATTATAGAAGATAATTTAAGCATATTGAATCTAAGTGAGCCTTAATTAATGATTCACCGATATTGCATTGGCCATGGTGGTATATGAAGTACTGGCTTTGGTTTGTATGGTTCCTCAAGGTACTTTACCTCATCATCAGTTAACTTAACATCCAATGCACCGGCAGCTTCCTCAAGGTGCTCAACCTTACTTGTGCCTATTATGGGTAGTACACTCTTCTTAAATAACCATGCTAAGGCTACTTGAGTTGGGGTTACTCCCTTATTCTTAGCCACTTCAATAACCCTCTTCACTATTTCAACATTCTCAGGGAACCTCTCAATATCCATGTATATTCTAGCAGCATAGAATCCAGTCTTCAATTGTAGGCGTGGGTTATCCTCAGGTTCAATTAATTTACCATCCCTATAATACCTACCTGAAAGCACACCAACTGCAGTTGGGCTATAAGCCATGTAGGTTATGTTATGTGCGTTGCAGAATGGTATCATTTCCCTCTCCTCCTCCCTATAAAGTAAATTATACGGTGTTTGAGTGCTAACCGGCTTCTCATAGCCCTTGAATTCTGCCGTATAATACATTTTAGCGAATTGCCATGTCCACATGCTTGATGCTCCAATGTACCTTACTTTTCCTTGGTGTACTAGGTCTGTTAGTGTGGATAATGTTTCCTCAATTGGCGCCTCGTAATCCCACCTATGAATCTGATACAAGTCAACGTAATCAGTATTAAGCCTCCTAAGCGAAGCATTAATCTGCCACATAATATGCTTCCTAGACAAACCCCTATCATTAGGACCATTGCCAACTGGGAAGTACACCTTAGTGGCTATTACGAATGATTCCCTATCATAGCCCTTAATGAACTCACCGATGATTTCCTCACTCTTACCCTGTGAGTAAACATTGGCTGTATCTATGAAATTTATACCTAAGTCCCAAGCCCTCTTAAGAACCTTAAAGGCCTGCTCCTTGGTGGCAACCCATGAGCTAGTACCATGGGTTTGAAGGCTTGGCTCCCCAAATGACATTCCACCAAGTACTATTTTAGAAATCCTAGTACCAGACCAACCTAAGTGAACGTACTCCATGGATAATCATTGCCTTTCACTCTTAATAAATATTACGATGCATTACCCTAGAGTATTTAGCTTAGAGGTTCATTAAGTAATTAAATTTAACGAACCAAATTTAACCATGTGTTACTGGTTAGCCTTCCTTACTTTTATAATGTTACCCTCATAAGACACTACAGTAACCCTATCGCCTTCCTTAATATCCTCCAGTGCTATAGCCTTCCAGTACTCTCCCCTAACCTTAACCATACCCATTTGCCCAGCCTTAATATCCTCAGTGGCGGTTCCAATTAATCCTGCTACTGGGTAATATATTATTGTTGATATTGGCTTAGCCCTAACAGCCCTAGCTATTAGCATTATTATCCAGGCCGATAAGCCCCCAATACCTATTATCTCACTGTAAAGTATTATCCTAAGTGTAATTGAATTGTATTTAAGCACATATTGCGGTGGTGTAACGTTTGGTATGAGTAGTATTAAACCTACTGCAATAAGTACTGCGCCAACGGCTATTAATGCGCCATGCAACTTACCCCCACTATGCCATTCAAAGGCCATTAATAAGGCGCCAATTATCATTAAGCCTAAGCCAGCGTAATTTATTGGTAAGCCAAGTAGAGCCAATACCACCAACAGTACTGCACCTATACCTGCTAAGTATATGTGGGCTGTTATTAAGCCCGCCAGGATGAGCAATACCCCTAGTATGGAGAGAATGTTCTCAATCACTGAGCTTTGTAAGGCGTCGTAAAGTTGGTAACTAATTGGTGGTGTTAATTGGGTTATTGTTGGGTTCTCCATTATTAGCGTGTAGTTTACACCATTAATGTTAATAGTAGTGCCATTCATCATGGATAAAAGTTGATTAATATCACTTGCAATGTAATTAATCACACCATACCTAAGCGCCTCCTCAGGCCCAAGATTAGTATCATTGTATACACAGGATGCAGCAAAGGTAGTGTTCCTACCCCTAAACTCAGCAGCCTCAACAAAGTACTTAGCCACTGCGTTAAGTATCTTGGGCTCAGTTATGAAGATTTCCTGCCCGGTAACTTCATTAATCTCCACTGGTTGGCATGAACCAATCACTGTTCCCGGAGCCATGGCGGCTATGGTTGTTGAGAGGAGAACCAATGTACCCCCTGACCAGGCGTATGACCCTGTTGGGTAAACGAACCCAACGGTCACTACACTTGATGTTTCAAATAGGCTAACTATGTTTAGGGCGGCATCAAGTAAGCCACCTGGCGTCTTCATGTATATGATTAATACACTATTTGGTGGTAGTTGATTAATAATGCTCTTCAACTCATAGTAAGTATTATCAGTTATCTCCCCATTTAAATTAAAGGTGTAGACTTGAGTTACCTTAATAATACTGTTGGATGCTGCATGGGCAATCATGGGTAATGTTAAGGTGAGCACAATTAATGCAAGCAATAGTACTCTCATTTCACTTTCACCTTTACTTAATTTTAAATTCACGTATTTAACCCTTTTTCTAAATTCCTCAGCCAATGCCTGATGAACCTTGCCCTCCTTGGCCCTCCTGCCCTCCCCTAGCCCTCAATGCTAAGGCAGCAGCAGTGACAGGCTCTAGGTTACTTGGGACGACTAATATTAGGTTATGCTCCTTAGCAACCTCAAGGAGGGTGTCAAGCTGCCTTAGGGTTAAGGCTATTGGGTTCTTAACGTACGTTTCAGCGGCCTTAAGGTACATTTGAGAAGCCTCATAGTCAGCCTGAGCCAGTATTACCTTAGCCCTCCTCATTCTCTCAGCCTCAGCTTGAGCAGCCATGGCTCTAACTAGAGTATCAGGCAGCTTAATGTCCTTTATGGCAACGCTGAATATTTTAAGGCCCCAGGGCTCTACGTGCTCATCAACAATCGCCGCTATCCTCTTGGCAACCTCCTCCCTCTGGGTTAGGAGGGTGTCTAAATCCACCATACCCACTACATCCCTTAACGTTGCTGCTGCTATTGTCGCCGCTGCATTTCTATATTCCTGTACTGATAATACTACGTTTTTTGCATCAAGAACCCTTAAGTAAACTGACGCATCCACTGAGACTTCAACATTATCCCTAGTTAACGCCCTTTGTGAAGGCATGTCAAGCATTATTGTCCTTAAGTCAATCGTAATAACCCTATCTATGAATGGTATAACTAACACTAAGCCAGGTCCATAAACCCCCTTGAACTTACCTAGCCTAAGCTTAACGAGCCTTTGATACTCCGGCACTATCCTTATTGCTGAGGCTAAAATGGGGATAACTATTATGAGTACTATTATTGCAATAACTATATCCACGATTAGGGAAACGGCGCTCATGGGTTAAAGTAATGTTAGGGTTTTAAAACTTTTAGTCAATATACGTAAATTATTTAACAATAATA
>NZ_DAXS01000053.1:0-23797 GCF_002506515.1 Caldivirga sp. UBA161 | reverse complement strand
GGTAAAGAGGAGTAGGGTAATGATTATTCATGAATTACTGAAGGCTCTTGAGTACGTTAATTCATCATCAAAGGGTAATGTAGTGTACATAAGCTATAGACGCATAGTAGGCATTATACAGCACCGTAGGAAGTTAAGCAATGAAGATAAGTCAATGATTAAGAGCATACTTAACAGTATAATTATTGATGTTAACGCAAGGAAGATTGATAAAAATAAGCACATTTACGCAGTGGATAAAGAGACCTTATCATTAATGATCATGAGGCTTAAGGAAACCCTAAGTGAATAAGCGTAATGAAGATGAAATGCTTAAGCAATCGCCTCCCTCACTTAAGGTAACCATACGGAAAAGCTAAGGCTGAGTAAGTGATAGAAAAGGGCACCAAACCTCTAAGCTTGCTGAAGTGTAATCATTAGAAGCTCAAGCTAAGAATATGCAAGAATTAGGAGCCTCAGAAGAACTTGCCAAAGAGAGAAGGGGGTTATTTAAGAATTGTTAGTGTTGGTAATTGTTGAGGAACCAGCTGAATCCTTTTTAATAGGAGTCTTTTTGTATTTGATTGCGTTGAAAGGATGCTCCCTCATACTGATGTGGGCTATGCCGCTGGGGTCAAAGGAACCCCATGACCCGCTCGCCATTAAGCCGGTGGCTGAGGGCTAAACCTAAAAATGAAAGTGTAGGGGCAAACGGTAGTAAGTTCAGTGTGGATATGTGGAGTTACCGTAAGCTTGCTCATGCTATTGAATTGAAGGCTTAGGAATACGGTATGAGGTTGTGTGAGGCTGCGGAGTATAATAGCCTAAACTATGTGCTTATCATTGTGTTGAAGTTAAGCGTGAATCCAGAGGGGTAATAGCGTATCCATTAGGGCATAGGTTACACAGTGACTTAAACAATGCATTAAAAATGTGAAAAACCGCCATAATATATCGTAATCAATAACACAGAGTAACACCCATAAAAGGAGTTTAACCTCAAGAATCCACACCTAAGGTAAGGAGGGTCAGGATTATTCAGCTAGCTAAGTTAATGCTAATCAGCAGCAAAGCTTAATTAAACCTAAAACCATACTTAATAGTGCTCACTCAAACACATGTGCAGGTTGGTATTGTTGGGAAGCCTAATGCTGGGAAGTCCACTTTCTTCGCAGCATCAACCTTAATTGATGTTAAGATTGCGCCATACCCATTCACAACAATTGAACCAAACGTGGGTGTGGGTTACGTTACAATACCATGCGTCTGCAGGGACCTTGGAGTTAAGGATAATCCAAGGAATTCAATATGTATGGATGGGACTAGGCTAATTCCAGTGGAGTTAATTGATGTAGCAGGCCTAGTGCCTGGTGCTTGGCAGGGTAGGGGCCTTGGTAATCAATTCCTAGACCACCTCAGGAGGGCGCCTGTACTGATTCATGTTGTTGACGCTTCAGGTGGTACTGATGAGGAGGGTAGGATTGTTAAACCTGGTACTCATGATCCCTTGCTTGATGTTAAGTTTCTTGAGAATGAGATTGATATGTGGCTGCTTCAGATAGTTAAGAAGGAGTGGGATAAGGTGGTTAGGCAGGTGGAGTACTCTAAGCAGAAGATTGAGGATGTACTCTACAGCATGTTAAGTGGACTAGGTATAACCAGGGCCATTATTGAGGAGGCGTTAACTCAATTATCATTAATTAATAAGCAACCACACCTATGGAGTGAGGAGGCTATTATGGGTTTTGTAAGGTATGTTAGGGCTATTGGTAAGCCCATGGTTATTGCCGCCAATAAGGCTGATATACCTGAGGCTGAGGATAACATAAGGAGGATGGTTAAGGAGCTTAAAGGATATAAGGTAATACCAACCAGTGCCGACGCTGAGTTAGCATTAAGGAGGGCTGCAAATAAGGGTTTAATAAAGTATATTCCTGGGGATCAGGACTTCACAATAGTAAGTAATCTAACGCCTGAGCAGGTTAAGGCTCTTGAGAGGATTAGGTTAATTATGAGGAAGTGGGGTGGGACTGGTGTCGTTAAGGCTCTTAACACCGCTGTATTTAATGTATTAGGCATGATAGCCGTCTACCCAGTGGCCGATGAGAAGAGGCTAACTGATACCGAGGGCAGGGTCCTACCTGACGTATACCTACTCCCTAGGAACGCCACTGTACTTGACTTAGCATCAGCAATACACAGTGATATTGCTAAGAAGGCTATGTTCGCCATAGATGCTTTAAGCGGTAGGAGAATTGGACTTAATGAGAGGCTTCAGCATAGGTCTATTGTCAGAATTGTGGTTGCTAGGTAGGTGTATTAATTATAGGGCTAAGTGACTAAAATTGACCGTGGTAATGCGATGAATGTTCCGCCTATTACTTGAAGTACTAGGCTAGTTGATTGTTAATTCAAGTTAATATATTGTTAAATTGATGATAAGATGTATAAGTAGCCTACGGTAATGGGCGTGAAAGTATGAGTAAGGTTCACCCGGCTGTGCTTGAGTTTGAGAAGATGGTTAAGGATAGGGAATCGTACTTAAAGTTCATTGATGAGTGGGTTAAGTACTCTTGGAAATGGGCTAGGGAGAGTAAGTATGTTACAGTCTTCAAGATACAGGCCTCCATACTTCATGCAATTCGAGAGTACTTAGATTCCCAAGGCTTCACTGAGGTTCTACCACCAATAATAGGTCCAGTGACTGACCCAGGAATTAGGGGAGCTAAGCAAGCCACTGTGGATTTTTACGGGCATGAGTATAAGGTAATGTCAAGCGCAATACTGTATAAGCAGTATATGGCTGCAGTACTTGGTAAAATATACTTTGTTTCACCTAACATTAGGTTTGAGCCCAATGATAGTGTATTCACTGGTAGGCACCTTGTTGAATTCTTCCAAGTTGACTTAGAGATACTTAACGGTACACTTGATGATGCAATGAATGTTGCTGAGGGTTTATTCATGTACGTCACTAGGTATGTTAGGGATGTTCATGGTAAGGACCTTGAGAAAATGGGGAGGGAACTACCGCACTATAAGACTCCCTTCACCCGCTACACCCATGCTGAAGCCGTGGAGCTTGTCAACAAGCTTGGCTGCAGTAACCCAAGGAACACTGAGATACTTTGGGAATGTGAGAAGGTACTTTCCGCCCACCACGATAGCCCACTCTTCATATACGAGTACCCCAAGGGATCCAGGGGGTTCTATAATAGGGAGGATCCAAGTAAGCCCGGTTACCTAAGGGATTTCGACATGCTTTACCCAGAGGGCTTCGGTGAGGCTATTTCAGGTGGTGAACGTGAGTATGAGCCTATTAAGGTCATTAGTAGGATTAGGGAAGCTGGGGAGGATCCAAATAAGTATAGGTGGTTTCTTGAGATGCTTAAGGACTTTTACCCATTAAAGACAGCTGGCTTCGGTATAGGTGTTGAGAGGTTAACCAGGTATATTTGTGGCCTTAGGGCTGTTTGGGAAGCTAGGCCATACCCTAAGGTAGCGGGTATAGGACCAGCACCATAGGTGGTTTAATGCTTGAGTGGCTTGCATTAAAGGCTAGTGAACTTGCCCTCAGGATTAAGGCTGGCTTAATAATGCTTAGGGGTATTAATGACTTCATTAATGATTATCCACTGGATGAGATACTGCTTAAGGCAGTTAAAGGTAAGGAAGGTGTTTACCCATTTGGTGAATTAGCATCATATGGGGCAGCAATACTGGGGTCACCTATTAATCGAAGGTCAAACCCAAGGTTCCTAACCATAGATGACTTAATCCTGGTTCCACCAGCCTTCACCCCGAAGAGGCTTGAGAAAATGGCTGAATTACTTAGGGAACCCGTGTTCACTGACGTTAATCTTGAGGTCAACATAGGTGGTTTGAGGTCGTCCATGCCCCTTGCGGTGGCATCAATGGGGTCAACCGACATAGCCAGTAGGTACAGTATAGTGATTGCTAAGGCAGCCGCGAAGGAGGGTATTCCATATGGTATTGGGGAAAACGTGCACACTGTTAGGGGGTATGATAAGAGGTTGACTCATGGCCACCCAAGCTTCAAGGAGAGGGTTATGGCGTATTTAACTAATATTGATAAGTACGGTGGCGTTTTCATCCAGCAGAACGTTGAGGATGCTTATGATGAGCATTGGAATAAAGTGTATAGTGATAAGGATCTTGAACCATACATTAATGAAGGTAGGGTTGCATTTGAAATTAAGATTGGTCAAGGAGCCAAGCCAGGCTTAGGTGGAGTAATAAGAATGAAGAGGGAAGAGGCCATTAAGGTTAAGGAGAAGTACCACTTCCTAGAGGATCCTGAGAAAACAAGCAGGAAGGAGGTTGAGAGGTATTCGGTGCCAGGAACCTATACTGCAGATATATTGAGGGGGATGATTAGGTTAATGAGGACAAGTTACCCAAGAGCCAAGGTGTGGGTTAAGGTCGGCCCCTACAGGGATGTGCTGGATGTCATTAAGGTTTCATATGAGGAGGGTGCTGACGCTGTGATAATTGACGGTAAAGAGGGTGGGACAGGTATGGCTCCCTCAGTGGCCATGAAGGAGTTAGGCTACCCAACCATAGTGGGTTTAATTAAGATTAGGAGGGCTAGGTTAATGGGTATTGATGATAAGATTAGCCTAATGCTTGCAGGTAGGTTATTTAATGGTGCGCATATAGCTAAGTCAAGGGCATTAGGGGCAACCGCCATTTACGCTGGTAGGCCATTCATAGTGGCAGCCATGGCTAAGGGTGAGGTGGGTGTTAGGAACTTTATTGAAGCCACCCGAGTAGAGGCGCAGATGGTTGTTTCCGCATTAGGTAAGTATGATGTTAAGGATCTGGCTCCTGAGGATGTGGCTTCACTTAATAGGGATCTGGCATCAGCCCTAGGTATACCTTACGTTTACTCAAGTGAGTACTAGGGTTCTTTAACTATAATTAATTTATTGAATGTTAATAACCTGAGAATGATTTAAAAAGAGAGAAGTTAAGAACCCATTAATGTGGCTGAGTGGCGAGTTCCCAAGGGACTTGAAAATCCTTAGGGATAAGAAGCCGCTGGTGCATCACTTCATGAACTTCGTTGCAATGAATGATGCCGCTAACGTCACCCTAGCCATAGGTGCCTCACCAATAATGGCTCATGCCAAGGAGGAGGTTGAGGAATTAGCCAGCAAGGCTAATGTATTATACATAAACATAGGTACATTAGATGAATATTGGGTTGAATCAATGATAATTGCAGGTAAGGCCGCCAGTAGAAATAATGTACCAATCCTCCTAGACCCAGTGGGCGCTGGAGCTACTAGGTATAGGACTGAGGTTGTTAAACGCATATTAAATGAGGCTGAGGTATCGGTGGTTAAGGGCAATGGAGGTGAAATGCTAGCCCTAGCAGGTGTGGCAGGTGGTGTTAAGGGGGTTGATTCAATAGCCAATGCAACAATGGACGTAGCGGTTAAGATTGCTGAGGAATATAATGTAACCGCAGTGGTTACTGGGCCATGGGATTATGTATCAGATGGTAAGAGGAGGATCATTGTTAAGAATGGTACGCCATTACTTCAATACGTAACTGGTTCAGGCTGCATGGTTGGTTCAGTTATAGCTAGCTTCATGGCTATTAACAGGGACTTCGTTAAGGCATCAGTGGAGGGGTTAGTAGCCTTTGAGATTGCTGCCGAGAAGGCTGAGGCTAAGAGTAAGGCACCTGGCACATTTAAGCAGTATTTAATTGACGAGTTATTTAATTTAACCGGTGACGATTACGTAAGGATGGCTAAGGTTGAGGTGATTCAGTGAAGTTACCTAGGGGCATATACGGTATAACCGATGATTCGTATAACGTTAAGAGCCATGTGGATGCGGCTAAAGTATTCCTAGAGGGTGGCGTGAGGATAATTCAATATAGGCGTAAGGAGGGTAGCATAAGGCAGATGCTTAATGAGGCTAAGGAGATTAGGAAGCTATGTAGCCAATACGGGGCAGTGATGATAGTTGATGATAGGGTTGACATAGCCATACTCTCAGATGCTGATGGCGTCCACGTAGGTCTAGAAGATGCACCAGTAGATGAGGTTAAAAGGAGGTTTAGTGGAATTATAATTGGGGCAAGTGCAAGCACTATCGATGAGGCTAAGGAGGGGGAGAGGGCTGGTGCAGATTACTTGGGTGCTGGCTCCATATTTCCAAGCCCCACTAAACCAGACTATAGGATACTTGGACTTGAGGGGTTAAGGAAGGTTACCCAAGTAGTGAGCATACCAGTCTACGCAATAGGCGGTATAACCCTAGAATCCATACCAGCCATAAAAGCCACCGGAGCCTGGGGTGCTGCAGTTATTTCAGGAATATTAGCAGCAAAGGATCCGTTGGAAATGGCTAAGAGGTTTGTTAAGGCTTGGGATGAAGCCTAATAACTTAACCCCATGTTAAGTGGCAGTCTTAATAATACTCCTTAGCACTAGGTTAATTAATGCTTAATTCAACAAGCCCCTTCTCTAATTACCCTAGCTCGTTTGCAATTTTATGAGGATTAGGTATACTTAATTCTTGGTTACTTCAGGGAAAGTTAAATTAAGGATGAGTACTCTAAAAATTTGATTAATTGATTGTGCATTTTAATGGTGAATCTCAACCTTAGCAACAGTCTCAAGCCATTCAGCAACCTCTAGGAATCCCTCCTCCCTAGCAACCTTAGCGAAGGCTGGATACATTTGAGTCCACTCGTATGTTTCACCATATATTGATGCCTTCAAAGCATCCTCAATGGTATNNTATAGCAATCCTCTGAGGCGTCACTTTCAATCCTCTACTTCGTAGAAGGTTAACTAAATCTTCACTCATTCACCGTAATTCTTAATAGGAGATATAAATGTTTCTACCTGAGAATATTTTCCACATAGGTATTAGCTTAAATAACCTACTCCAATTAACTTAAAGTGAGTTATGCTCTTAAAGGGTAGTGTTAATCATCAATGTGCTTAACGCAGTTAATGATAATGTTTACTCAATACTTGTTGGAGTACAGAGGTTTAGCCTACTTTACGCGACATTATATATACCATTAGCCTTCAGGGAATCAACATACCTATGGGTTTCACTGGGTTACGCATCATTAGCCATTGGTGGTTTCATAGGTTACTTGTTTGGGTTCAAGAAATGGTTCATAATACCCATGGTTATATTATCAGTGTTAACCCTACCCTTTAAGCAGGCATTAGTACCATTGCTTGCCTTCTTAGGTGCGCTTCACTCAGTAATAGTACCAAACGCCTACTCGCTTTTCGGTAATCGTGGGGTTGCTAAATCCTACACTGCATCATCGGTGGCTTATCTGGTATCCGGCTTAGTAATTTACTTTACGAAAACACCGATACCATTACTGGTGACGGTATTATTAACCCTACTCCCCTCCATTAACCGTGAGGCTAAGGAGGTTACTAGGTACATGGTTAAGTTCATAATTAACCTAGACTTCTTAAGCATCATACCGTACACAATAGCCACATTCATAGTGGGTGGGTTATATACAGTCTACTTATCAACAATACCGAACTTCGGTGATTACGGGAGGCTAATCCTAGCCTTATCCGCAGGTCTAATGGGTGTGCTTAGGTGGGTTTCAGATAGGTACGTTGATAATGCGCTATGGGTGAGTATTGCATTAACTGGCGTAGCCTTCGTAATCTACACCATTTACCCAAGTATCGTCACTGCATTAATCTTCATTGCACCCTACTCACTTGTTTACCCACTGGTAACTATGACTGCTGGGAGAGGGAGTAAGGATCCCGTTACCAGCATTAACGCTGCCTTCGCGGGGACCTCAACAGGTGAGTCAATTATGCCATTCTTCTTCCACTACAATAAGTACCTGGTCCTAGCCCTCTCAGCAATACTAGTTATTCTACCCTTATCGACTAGGCTACAGCAGGAGGGGAGGAGGTTAAGTATTATGGCTAGGTGATCTCAAGTAGGTCCCTATTACGTACAATCTCGTGGACTAAACTATACTCACTTGGTGTACCTATACTAAACCAAGTCTTTGGCCCCACTTCCATGGCTATTACCCTGGCTTTACCCTGCACCATTAACTTAATTGCATCAGTGAATTCAATGATTGGCCTATCCTCATCTTCAATTTTCATTAAGGCTTCGGTTAAGGTACTATATTTAAATAAGTATACTGCGGTTAAGGCTAGGTTTGACTTAGGTGCCTTAGGCTTCTCCTCAACCTCAGTAACCCTGTAGAGGCCTGGCTTCTCCTCAACAAACCCCTGCAGTACACCGTACCTGCTTGGGTCATTAACCCTCCTAACGAAGACTAAGCCATCAACATCATTAGTGGTGGCGAATTTAATGGCATTCATTAATATTGAACTTTCATTAATCATAAAGCCATCATCGGAGTGCACTATAACCCAGTCAATATTATTAAGGCACCCTAACCCCCTATATACAGCGTCACCAAAACCCCTTGGTTCATCTTGAACAATGAAATTCACGTTAAATGCCCCCCAAAGTGCCTTAGTGTACTTAACTATTGCTTCATCATCGCTCCTCCTCGTTATGCATATTTTACTGCAGCCAACCTTAACCAGGGTTGTTATTATTAAGTCAAGCATGGGCCTTATGTGGGTTACACCATTTATCTTAATAACAAGGGGGAGTAAAGCCTTTGGGAAAACCAACGTCCAGGGGCCATCCCTAGTACCTAACCCTGCAGCCGTAACTACAGCACCAATATTCATTCAGAAAACCATTAACCTAACCAAAATATAAACTGCACTCACCACAGGTGAGTGTATTCGCCTGCATCTAATACCTAGTAATTTCTAATTCACTTATATTATTGCCGGTAGAGGAAATCATATTACAGTATGTTGAATTAAACATTATAGGGCTTCATACTCACCTTGAACGTTGGCGCCCTCCCTTTATTAATTCATCAACATAAATGTTTAGTGCCGCGAAAACCACAGTTAGCACTGATATCACCATTACTGCAAGTATTATGGGGCTCATGTTAGCACCATAGTGATAGCCATTGGTTAATAGCATTATAAACCAGGCTAGGAAGCCTACCATGGCTCCAGCATACACTACATTGTAGTACTTAGTTACGGATACTATCACCTTAAGGTAATCCATACTTAACTCATGGATCGCAATCTTTTAAACATTACTCACTAAGGTTAAATTAAACATGCCTAGGATTCTAGTGGCATTATTGAGGACTTAACTTAAATTGTTTGACTTTAATAATCCTAGTACAGTATTGAAATAATTTCCATTGAATTGAATGCGGTTACCGCTTTAATAGTAATATGTATTATTGCGTAATTATGCTTGAATCAATTGCCTTGCAGCATCTTGTATTTGCCTAAGTAACCTTTCCCAGCCACCATATATTGTCCAGCCGCCATCAACAACTATTAGTGATCCTGTTACATATGATGATAGTTCTGAAGCTAGGAAAGCCGCCACGTAGGCAACCTCCCTGGCATCACCATACCTACCCATGGGTACTCTACCTTCAATATCCTGCCTAGTGTACTCACCTTTAGCTATATTAACCTCCTGGGCGGATGACCATATGTAACCTGGGGCTATTGCATTAACCCTAATCCCTAATGGAGCCCACTCCACTGCTAAAACCCTGGTTAACCCAACTAAACCAGCCTTAGCTGCTGCGTATGCTGCGCGCTTGGGTAAGGCTACTATTGGGCCAACCATGGAAGCTATGTTAACTATGGATCCCTTAACCTTCTTAGCTACCATGGTTCTGGCAACTAGTTGAGACATGTAGAAGGCGCTAAATAAGTCTATTCTAAGTGTCCTCTCCCAATCATCAACACTTAGGTTGAGGCTATCGCGGATCATGTTTATGCCAGCATTATTAACGAGCACATCTATCCTACCGTATTTATTCACAGTTTCATTAACTATTTTTTCGCAATCATCATACTTACTGACATCACCGGTTACACCGATTACCTCACCATCACTAATCTCATCACTAAGCTTCTTCACTATTAATTGAACCTCCTCTGCATTTCTAGCATTAACCACTACCCTAGAGCCCATTTCCTTAAACAACTTAACTATCTCGTAGCCAATCCCCCTAGTGGATCCAGTAACAATCACCACCTTACCCTTTAAGTCTGGGAAGGCTGCCTTATACTGTGTTTCGTCGCCCATAAGTACCTTCCATGAATTGAAGCTAATAAGCTTTGCACCGTATACATAAGGAGCATTAATCATGTGTGGTGTACTTTTATCAATATAATTACACGTAAGTGTAGTTGGTATTCAGTATTCGTAACAGATATTTCCTTAAAGCATTTATCATTATTCCATGAGGCATGGTAATAAGTATGCTTTTCAATTCATGTGGAGGCTTAACTACTGCTCATGTGAATAATACTTAAATTCACCGATAAGTAGCCAGGGTGATGAAGCAGTACATTTACGTTGCAGTAATAGTAGTAATTTTAGCGGTGGCAGTATTTTTCGCGTACATGTACCTTACTATGAAGGCTAGTTTAAGTTCAGTTAATTCAAGGTACAATAGCCTAATTGAATCCTTAACTAACCTTCAACTCATTAATAATAAGTATGGGCAATTACCTGTGATCAATGTTTCGGCAATTTACGCCACTGAGGATGGGTATGTTGTAGTGTTTACAATAAGTAACCCTGAGAATTATACCCAAGTATTATATGACTTAGACATAACAATGCTACCTTACTCCGCCCGTACGTATTACGTGGGTACTGTATCAATACCGCCCTTAAGCACCATAATCTATCCGGTGTTCGTTTACTTTAACAGTACCATATTGACGGTAAGCGCAATATATAACTATAACCAAGTGGCAGGTGGTTCTGAGTCAATTAGGAGTACTGTCATAGGGCCCGTGTACTATGCATTAAGTACATTACCTGGCTCCACAATAATGTTAAGCTACACCCTGATTAATGGGTCAATGCGCACTTACTCATACATGATTACTAACTTCACTACTCTTCAAAGCTCCATTTACGCCAGTGCCGCAGCCAGTGATTCATGGCCCTCTGAGGTGCTTTTAAGCTACTTGGCTCCATTACCCTTCTCCATAGTTGGTTATAGACTTATTGCACCAAATGGAACAGTAGTATTAGCATGCACTTCAATTTCAAAATCAACGTTCCCAAATGGAACCAGTGTTAACTATATACCTACCTCTATTGGCCAATTATATTTACCACTCTATAATGCATCAGCAATAACCACGATCCATTACTGGCTAGGTAGCTATTGGGATACATTTACGTATAACATTACAGCAGCATGCATGGGTTCTTTCATACTCTTCTCAATGCCTCTTATTCACTATCAACTGCAGGTAACTTATATTATCAATGGAACCCAGGAAAGTGTAGTAATCCCAATAATGTACGTGACAAAGTCAATGCTTATTTGGAGCTGAATCATTATTCACTATTATTTGCCTCATAAATCAACATCATGTATCTTAAATCCTCATTATTTACATTAGAGTTGGAGGTGTATAATGCAGTTAACCCCAATTCAGCTATTATTGACTTTAAGTTAATTAACTTAAGATTGTTAGTAAATGCTACAGTATGTACAGTAATCCTAGTGTTCACTAGGTTCATTAAAATATTCCAAATGAACCCTAGGTCAGGAATAAAGCTAGGTGCAAGGATTCTTTCAATTAGGCGAGCACATGATAAGCACCTCATCCTTATTATAACGCTATAGGGGTTAATAAATTTTATTCAATATATAGTCCTACTATTTATTATTAGAATTAGATTTTATCTGAATAATGTTCTTCCCATGTTTATTTTATATAATCAATACATTATGATGGGTATGAGGAATCTAATGCATGAACTAAGTTAAGCTAATTGCCGTTAGGGAAATTATTATTTGTTTTTATCCCTACTTTTTGATGATTACGATTTCCATGCTGTGCCTCTTAGGTTAGTCTTAGTAATACGCTAGGATACTTCCTCTATATTTTCTGGACGTTGAAGCATTAATAGCCGGTTGTGTTAATGTTTTAAACCGAGTCTAGGCGGCACCATTAATGTTAATTAAGGCGTGTGTAAGCAACTTCAAGGCTATTAGAGACGCGTGCGTGGAATTCAGTAGGGGATTAAATGTAATTGTTGGGCCCCCCTCCAGTGGTAAGTCGTCATTACTTGAGGCAATCACGCTCATAATGCAGTCAAGGGGTGAGGATGTATTAATTATTGAGGGTAGGTTATTAATGATACATGATGTGGTTGATGCATTAAGGAACTTGGACACCAGTAGCAGGGTGGCTGTTAGCCTAAAGTTCAGTATTGATGATCAAATTTCAAGCTTCCTGAAGGATACTGGCGTTAATGTTAATTCAGGAAGCATAACCTACAGTTACAGTTTTATTCATTCTTCAGGTAATGTTGAGCAGGAGGTTTGGCTTAATGATAACCTTTTAGCCGCCTTCGGTAGGGTTAATGATAAGAATCTAATTCTTAAGCCTGAAATCCTTGACTTATGCATAACCCCCTACCACGTTATGCATGAGGATGCCTTAGAAACATGCAGTGACCCACCTGATTCAGTTAAGGCGGCTAAGGCCGTCTTATTCTCATTAAGGCAAGGGTTAAGGGATAGGTTCTTCTTCATAGGGGAGAATAGGTTAGCATGGTGGAAGAGAACCTTTGAAACAACAGTTGACTTACTACCCGACTACTCAGTTGGTGGTGATGCACAGTACACTGTCCACCAATTATCGAGAATGCTTACTGTACCAAGCTATAGAGAGCAAGTTAAGGAGATTTTAAGTGAAATGAAGGTGCTAAATATTGAGGATATAACAGCAGGCTTCATAGCACCAAATAGGTTAATGGGCTTCATAAAGGCTAAGGGATCATGGGGGATACTATATAATGCTGGATTAGGGGTAAGGTCAATACTACCGTTCATTATTCAACTGGTCCTAGCCCCCAGGGGTTCCACCATAATAATTGATGGAGTGGACATAGGGCTTAATGAGGAATTACTGGAAAACATACTAAGCACGGTAAGTAAATACGCTGAAACTAAGGATCTTCAAGTAATAGCCTCAAGTAGGCTAAGGCCAAGGGTAAATAATGCGAGTGTAATCGAGTTAAATAACTCATAATTGGTGCTTTACCTCACAACCCACTGGGGTGGTGAACCATATGTGCTTCAATACTTTCATCTACATTAATGTTATGAACTAAGTAATCACTTTTAATAATGAGTTCGGAATAAAATTTATTTAGCCTTATTAATTAGGGTACGTTAATGAACAACAAGGTAATAATCATAATAGTAGCAGTGGTGGTTGCCGCAGTGGCGATAGTATTAGTGACATCAGCATTAGGCATAATACCCTTAAGTATTCCTGGATTAAGCTTCAGTAAGTCTCTGCCCAGCAACGGTTTTGTTTACGTAATTGGCGCCTACCCTAATGTCCCCACCTTGGTCCGTGATGTTGTCTATGGTAATCCAATACATGGCTTAGGTAGTAGCGAGGGTATTGGTTCGTTAACACCCAGCGCGGTTGAGTACATTTCGAAGCTTATTAAAAACGGTAATGATTATATTATTACCTACGGTAATCCTAAGGCCCCAGTCTGGCTACTTGAATTCCTAGACCCAGTCTGCCCATACTGCACAATATTTGATGTCTATAACTTCAGTCAAATAGCACCATTAATTAAAAGTGGGCGAGTTTACTATATTGTAGTCTACTTCCCAACCCATGCATTAGGTTACTATCAGGCTTACGAACAGCAGCCCAATGCAACGGTACTTCTTCAGGCATTTAATGATAGTGTTGCCTTATGGCTACAGTGGAAGTGCGTTAATAGTATTAACGCTACGCAGACGCTGAATGCAATAAATGAAACATATATCGCTGACCTCATGTATGGTTTAATTCCATACGTTGAGTACAATAATCAAGCATACTTAATTTATTATCCAATATTCTCCTACAACCTACTTAATAGTACATACTATCCAGAATGCAAGGTGACGTTAAATCCATTGCAGGCTGTAAACATAACTAATAATGCATTAAGTCAAGTTAATAATATAATACCATTGCTTATACCGAAGAATCTTCAGAGTAATGTCGGGACGCCGATGTTTATAATAATGAGAAATCCCGGGAATTAACTTTAATTTAATAATGCTTAAGCATTAAAAACTAAGCCATATAGGCTTCTTCCCCCTTAGCCTCTTCGTATACATACCTACCTCCCCTCATATATGAGAGTACTGCCCCTATTGCCACTAGTACTATGGATATGTATAAGGAGATCCTTAACCCCATCATAAATGGTGGTCCAAGTACGTTTGGTAGGAATGTGCTTGAATCCAGCACCTTCATTATGCTTGACGGTAGGTTAACTGTTAGGTTACTTGGTAATACTGATGCTGGGTCAACCCCCAGGAATGCTGCGAAGAGTAGGCTTGATGCAGGTACCTTTGAGAGGGAGGATGCTATGTCTGCGGGTAAGCCATAGCTTAACGCCATTTCATGGATTCTAGTGGGTACATATTGAGAGAAGATGCTCATTGCTATTGAGAAGAACATTGCCATACTTATCGTGGAACCCACGTTACTGAAGGTTTGCCTCATACCATTACCAGCACCCCTGTCCCTAGGATGCAGTGCATTCATTATTGACGTTGTGTTGGGGGAACTGAATAATCCATTGCCAAGGCCATTTAGGAACAGTATTAATTCAAATGATGTTAAGTTAAAATTATAGGGCAGGAGGGTGAGTAGGTAAAGTGATACCGCAACTATTATCATGCCTACTGTAGCTACTATCCTGGCGCCATACTTATCAGTTAAGGCACCCCCTATTGGTGCCATTACTACCGTTCCAATGAGCATTGAAAGCATGTATATGCCTGCCCAAAATGGTGTTTCTACGTAACTGAAGCCGTGTAATGGTAGGTATATGCCCTGAAGCCAGATTGTTAATAGAAACATTAAGGCACCCCTTGCCAGTGATGATAGGAATAGCGCCATTATACCGTAGGTGAATGGCCTTACTTTAAATAATGATAAATTAAAGAGAGGTGACTCCTGCTTAAGCTCTATTGGTATGAAGGCAATCAGCATAATTACCCCAATTATGAATGATGCTACTACGTATGGGTTTAACCACCCCATTTCAGAGTTACCGTAAGGCATTAATGCGTATGTGAAGCCAAGGGATATTAATACTAGGCCCACCGCTAGGGTTATGTTACCCCAGTAATCAATCTTCACTTTAACACCACTACTGCCCACTCTCCTTAACTTAAATATTGACCATAATGCTCCAGCCACTGCGAACGGTACATTAACTAGGAATAGTAGGTGCCAATCGTAGTTTGATAATAAGCCACCAAGTATTATGCCTAGAAATGAACCTACTATGAAGGCTGCTTGATTCAACCCCAATGCCTTACCCCTCTCACCTGGTGGGAATGCATCGGTTAATAATGCGGTACTATTCACCATTAGGAAGCCACCACCTACAGCTTGAATCATCCTGAATATTATAAGTAGCAATGCACCTAAATTCCCTGAGTTACTTGGTATTACTGAAAGTAGAATGGAGGCTATTGTGAATATTATGAAGCCAATTGTATAGAGCCTAGTCCTACCATATAGGTCTGAGATTCTTCCAAAGGTTACGAGAATGCTCGCTAACACTATGCTATATCCCATTAATACCCAAAGCAAGTAATCAAACTCTCCAGGTAAGAATGGGTTAATGTTTAACCCTCTGAATATCGTCGGTAGGGAGATGAGGACTATATACATATTTATCGACGACATTATAACTCCGAGGGTCGTATTAGTTAACACAACCCACTTATACTCCATTAAGGTCCAGTAATATTATGCAGTAGGCGGATCCTTAAAAAAGTTAACTGTACCGTGTTTGTAAAAGAAAGCTATTGCATTATGTAGTTTATCATATAAATCCTGTAGTTGATAATTAATTGGCTGAAAAATATGTTAAATATAAGTTAGCTGGGTTTTAAAGCCCTACCCCTTAATACTAATTCACCATTATTAGCCCAGGTTTAAAGCAATTCATCATACCTTAAAAGGTAAAGCTTTAGGTACGGTTTATAAACTGGCCTACGTATTAATCAAGTGGAGGAGAATGATATTGAAAGGTTCATATCAATGGTACTGAGTAGGGTTTACCAATATCTAGTTAACCACCAGGATGTTGTAAGCCCAGGTTCAGTTAGGAGTTATGAATATGCGCTTAGGGACATTATGGCTAATATACTCATTAGTGGTGGTGGGGATATTGAGGATAAGCTAATTAGGGTTGGTATTGAGAATCTTTACACATCAGTTAATGTTAGTAATAATGCAGATAAGCGTAAAATCCTTGAGGAGGCGTTTAGGTATGCGTTATCCCTACTCAATGATGTTCATAGGCGTAATGAGGATGAAATAAATAGTGAAGAGAATGGATTAATTAGAGGTAATGTGGGTAAGTCACAATTAAGCCCCAGTAATGATAATAAGGATAGTGGTACTGGGCAATTAATTAATCAGGAATTAGGTACAGGTGATGAGTCAAGTGATGATATGGCTAATGTCATATATGATGTGTTTTACGGTAGTGTAGGCACAATGAATTTCATTAACTTAGCTCAATTACTTAACATGTTCGTGAACCCAATGGCCCACATTACTGAGAAAGTTAAGGTACTTAGGAGGTTGGTGAAATACTTAGCCAGTTATGGTTTACTTCCACGCCAAGGTAAGGGTGGTTCAAGGGTCTTTAAGGCTCTTGATAATGTGGCCCGTGAACCCGCTATAGGTAATGCACTTAAGGTCTCTAGGTTCACTGAGCATTCCAATTACCCAACATACATAACAGGGATTAGGGAGTATAGGATTGGTGACCCAGCCTATAGAATTGACTTGGATAAGACTTCAATGAATATGGTTAGGAAGGTATTCCTCAATAAGCCAATGAGTACGAGGGATATTGTTGTTAGGGAGTATGCTGATGTTAAGTTAACGGATATTGTACTCTGCCTCGATACATCAGGAAGCATGAAGGAGTTCAGTGGGGTTTACATGAAGATGGATATAGCCAAGGAGGCTATTGTAAAGTACATAAGGTACTTATCTAAGTCTAATGATAGGTTATCAATGGTGCTGTTCAATTTTAGGGCTGACATACTATGGGGGCCTCATCTAGTTAAGAAGTATATTAATGAAATGGAGGAGATGAGCAGGTACATTTACCCAGGTGGAGGTACAAACATAGCTAACGCGCTTGAGAAGGCTAGGATTATTCTAAGTAAGTCCAATTACCCCAATAAACACACCATATGTATTACTGATGGTAGGACTGTTAACGCAAGTAACTGCATTAAGGAGGCTGTGAAGTTGAGGCGCATGGGTGTAACCTTATCAACCGTGGCCGTGGGTGATAATAGTGACTTTGACTTACTCATGAAGTTATCTAAAATCGGTAATGGCTTATTCATAAAGATAAACGACATATCAAGCCTAGATAAGGCGCTCATTATGGATAAGTTGGGCCTATAGTTCACTAAAACTTTAAATTAAGCTTTAGTGAATCCAACCTACTCACTAAGTTTATATGTCTCACACGGGCAGTAACCGTGCTTATGCTTATGGATAACTTACTGCGCAAATGTTGCGTGGAGGTTGGTATAGTGGCCAGTGGATCCACCACTGTTTACGCGCCTATTCAATTCTACAAAAGGGCTGAGGGTTACGCTGTTGAGGAGCAGTTAGCGGTGATTAAGGATGATGCCATTCAAGAGGGTTTATTCTTCGGTGTAATAAGGAGGGTTACTAAGCTTGAGCCAATAGTTAAGGATAGGGTTAGGACACCATTCATAGATAGGCCGGAGATAATGGATCCATCATTATTAATGCCCTACACGTCCGCAATAGTTAGGTTTTACGGCATGCTTAATATTCATAGGAATACGATGGATGAAGTAACTCAAGTTGTTACACCTGGTTCTAAGGTTTACGTGATTAAGGATGGTTCATTCCTAGGCAATTTCATTAAAGCTAACGGTAAAGTAATCATTGGTTCACATAAGTATAGTGGGTGGGAAATACCACTTGATCCAACATATGTTCAATACCATATTGGTGTTTTTGGGGCGACTGGAATGGGTAAGTCAAGGCTCATTAGAGGCTTAATTGATGAACTAATTAAAAGCGGATTCAAAATAATTGTATTTGACCACAGTGGCGTGGATTACACAACATACTATAAGGATTACACAGTAGGGTCTAAGGCTATATCAATAAGCCCACCAACAATAGCCTCAGTCCTAGCATCAAAGGCTAGGTTACCTTGGCAAAGCTACGGTGAATACCTTGATGTTGCCGTATTAACGTATGTGATGGGTGATAATGATAAAGGAGGCTTAATGAATAGGAAGATTGAGAAGTGGAATAAGCAGGAATTCCTAAGGCACCTTAGGCAAAGCATGAGTAAAATGAGTGCCAGGGAAGCGACAGTCCATAAGGCAAGCCTCTTCATAGATTACTTCGTTGATGATGAATTCTTCGAGGAGTTGAATAAGAGATCAGTGAAGCCTGGAGATGTGGTTAGGAATTCCCTTGAACGTGGATTAACGGTAATTGACATGAGCCAGGACACTGACCTTGTTGTTAAACAAGCCATTGTTGCTGATGTTATAAGTGAAGCATGGGACATGGTTAAGCGTGGTGAAATCAACGTACCAGCTAGATTAGTTTTCATAATTGATGAAGCCCAGAACTACGTACCTGAAGACTCCTGGACAATATGTAAGGATCCGATAGAAACAACATCAAGGGAAGGTAGAAAATGGGGGCTCAGCCTAATACTCGCTAGCCAAAGGATGGCTAGGGACATTGCCGCTAACGTTAGGGCTAACATTGGTACAGTGTTTTTCAGTAGGTTACCAACGCAGGGTGATTTAAGGGAATTAGGTGGTTACATGGATTTAGCTGATGTTAATGACTCAGTATTAACGCAGTTAAGCGTTAGGGAATTCTTCGTGACGGGTTTAATGAATCCATTACGGAAGCCTCTGTTAATTAAGGTTAAGGAGGTGAGGTGAATTGTTTGATAATGAAGACCTCACAATAGACCTCTGGATGGATCCACCCCTGCTTAATGCATTGTTCGAGGACGCTAGAAGTATTGCCAATAAGCTTAACCTAGCCTCAGTCATGAGTGAGGTTAATGAACTTAAGGCTAAGATCTCAAGCAAGGTAGGTTCAATACCCAATATCAATGGAAGCAGGTACTTTGCATATGCCATAGATTCAAGCTTCCCTCCATCACCGCTTGAGTTAGTTGGAGGTGTCTTAACGGTAATAGCCTATGGTTACGTTGGTCAAGTTGGTGGTAAGTCAGATAGATACGTTACAGGCGATATAATTTACGAGGACACTAGTGAGATTAGTAGGTCAATTGAAATATTATCTAAGATAAGGGAGAGGGAAATGGTGATTAAGCTGCTTAAGGATAAGTTACAAGGTAGGAAGAACCTAGACTTAGTAATACTTGATGGGGAAATATACGTTCACCCACTGCCGTATAATTTACCAGCTTATGAAGGTGTTAGGAGGAGGGTTGAGGACGTCTTAGAGAAGATGCTTAACCTTGCTGAAAAATCCAGGACAACTATAATTGGTGTTGTTAAGAGGGTTAGGTCAAGGTACTTTTCCATTTACACTGGCCGCTGCCTATCAACTAATGATAAACTCATGGCTAGTCTACTCTTGAATAAGGGCGAGTACATTAACTTAGGTAATTACGGTAATTTATTGCCCCAGTGGCTTCAAGTCAATTACATGGATTGTGAAATTAAGAGGGGTATGAGTAGGGAGGAGGCTGAACGTAGACTTAATGAGGGTATTGAGAATTTGAAGAGGGTCTTCAATGGGGATGGAGGAAGATTAAGTGGAATACCTAAGATAGCTGATACTGAGCTTATATTCTATAAGGCCCCAATAACGGCGGTTGCAACTAAACTAGAGGTACTTGACCTAGGTGGATTAAGTGTACCTAACCTGGTTGGATACTTATCATCACAAACAACCAATACAGGTTACCCATATTTACTTGACTTAGTGGATACGTATGTTAGAGTTGATTCACGATTACTTGACTACGTTAAATCACTCCTAACTAGGTATGCTGGATTGAATGTAAGTAATGATAATGTTAAGGAATTAATTAATACTCTTCTTCAATTAACAAACCCCCAGAAGGCTTACCTTTATAGGCAAATGGAAGGTTAATAATTATAAAAATTATGGATTTCCTAATCCAGCGAATTAAATTTTAAAGCCCAGCGTCCTAATGAATTATATGATGATAAATGCCTATAATGCGCCTGGGTCAGGGTCACAGTATTACTACTGTACTGCACATTATGGTTTACTGGGAAGGGTTAGGATGCATCTATATAGTAGGTGAGTGCAGTGCGTAATGCATTAACCTGGATACTGATAATAGCAGTAATAATCCTAGTAATCACGTTAACTATAGTTTATGTACTTGCTTATAAACATAGTAGTGAATGCGCTAGGCTTACTAATGCCCTTGAGTTCACCATGCTTAGGGTTATAAGTGCATTAAATTATAGTGAACCGTATTATGGATGCGTTGGTGGCTGTACCTCAAGATTCTATGATGCTTACCAATTGCTTAAGAATAATGCCACAGTGTTAATTAATGAACTAGCTAAGGCTAAGTGCAGTGGCGTTAACTTAAGTCAGTTAAGTAAGTATATTAATTATGCATTAGGTAACTTAACTGAGTATAATTCAGCTAATCCACTTAGTGGGATTAATAAAGCATTGAATAACACAGCGGCTGCATATAGGTTATTAAGGGGTAGTAATTGACTGAAAAAGGCTTATTAAACGTTAGGCATAGGGTGACCCATGGCTAATGATGCCAGCAAGGACCCTGAATTAGATAAGCTGCTTGAAAGAAAGGCTAAAGAGATTGCTAAGGGGGTGAAAAACACGGGTAATGTGGTGGAGTTGAATCATAGTAATTTTAATGACTTCATTAAGACTCATGATGTTGCTGTTGTTGACTTCTGGGCCACCTGGTGCGCCCCCTGCTTCATGCTTGAGCCAATAATAAAGAGGTTAGCTGTGGAAATGCCTAATGTAGGCTTCGGTAGGCTTAATACTGAGGAGGAACCTGAAATTGCCGCTAAGTACTATGTAATGAGCCTACCGACGGTAATGATTTTTAAAAATGGTGATCCAGTTGATCAAGTAGTAGGTGTAGTGCCTAAGAAGATTCTTCAAGATAGGATTAAGGCTTACCTCAATGACTAGGTGAGTTAAATGTATCCTATACTTCTTGGGATAAACGGTATTAGTTATGGCAGCTTCACAGAATGTGAACTTAATGTATTACCAAGGCTCATGAATATTGTTGATAGGGGTGTGGTTGAGAATAAGAAGCCTCAATACCCTGATAAATCATGGTGGACTATATTGAACATGGAGCCCACTAACAATACCCCAAGTGACCCTTCCCTAGCGCCTTTAGTTAAATTAACAAGAGCAGCCTTAATTAACATACCAGTGGTTAATCCAACATATGGCTTATATAGTATTAAGCTTGACCAAGGCACATCATATGAGGAGGAGGTTAATAATGTTATAGGCGCTTTAATTAAAACAGCAGCTAAGGCACCTGTCATAGCAGCCATAACAGCCCCAGATAGGTTCCTGCATAATAATCAGTCGATTAAATGCAATGTTTATTCAGTAATTGATGAAGCTATTGGCTCCTTAATTAATGGTGGTGTTTCAGCATTCATACTTTTTTCACCTTATGGTGAACCAGTGGGGCCAAATGAGGGTGATCATGAGGAATATGGAATATACATAGCTACCATAAGTAGGCCAAGGCACTATGATACGGTTAAGCTGTATGAAATAGGAATGTTGTTTAGGGATCTTGTTGAATCAACATTGGGTGTTTAGTTTAAAATCTAAGTCATGTAATACTTCACGATATTAATTACATTGGGAAGATATATAAGACTCATATATAATAAATTTTTATATGAGTAACATGAATCAAATTATTGAAAATAATCTAATGAGTCTAATACAAAAGGAAATGACAAGCACCCCTATTTATGGCTATACCGGGAAGATACTAAGGATTAATTTATCAAATGAGGGTACTCATGTTGAGGAATTAACGCAGGACGTTGCATTAAAATGGTTAGGAGGAAGAGGGCTGGGGGTTTACTTCTTTCTTAGAGAAGTTAACCCTAAAACCCACCCCCTATCTGAGGGAAATAAAGTAATATTAGCCACCGGTCCATTAACTGGAATTAATGGATCCCCCACTCCTGGAAGAATAACTATTATTTCTAAATCACCTCTAAATGATAGATTAACGTACTCATCAGTAGGCGGGCAATTTGGGCCTCTCCTCAAGTTCATGGGTTTTGATGCGCTTATAATTGAAGGGAGACTTAGTAAACCATCATACCTGGTACTCAAGGATGGGAGAGTTTACTTTAAGGACGCATTGAATATTTGGGGTAAGGATGTAATGGAAGCGCATGATTCAATATTGGGTGATTTACGTAAAGAACACGGTATTGATGAAGAATATGTATCAATAGCGTTAATTGGTCCTGCGGGGGAAAATCTGGTTAAGTATTCCTCAATAATGTTTGATAAGCATCATGCAGCTGGTAGGATGGGGTTTGGCGCGGTTTTAGGCTATAAGAGGGTTAAGGCAATAGTAGTTATTGATTCTAAAAATAGGGAGATTAAGGTATATAATAAGGATCAATTTAGGGTTAGTGCAATCAATGTAATAAGAAGAATGAAAACTAACCCAATCATAAGGGACTTAACGAATCTAGGTACACTAGGAACTTTAGCCACTAGAGTTAACAAGTTTAAAGCAATACCAGCCTTCAATTTAAGTAAACGCATAGACCTAAACGTTAACCAATTTATAAATGAATGGAAGGAAAGAATTGATGCAAAGGAATCCCGCAGAGCATACTGCTATGGATGCCAAATATGCTGTCATAAGTGTGTTAAATCTAAGTCAATTGAATATAATGCCCCAGAGTACTATGGTGGATTAGTATCATTAGGAACTTACATTGGGGTAACCGACCTAGACTTCATAATATATGCAAAGAATTTATGTGATGAATTAGGATTAGATGCAATATCAACAGGCCAAACCATAGCTACATTAATAGAATTAGTGATGGATGGTAAAATCAATTATGATGTAAAGTATGGTGAAGGAGATGCAGTGATCAAGTTAATTAAAATGATAGCGCGTAGAGAAGGCATTGGCAATGAATTAGCCGAAGGTGCCCAGTACCTTGCAGGAAAACATAGTAAGCCAGATGCAGCAGTTACGAATAAACGCTTAGAGGTGAGTCTCTGTAATCTAAGTGAAGCAGAAGGATACATGTTAGCATTGGCAACATCAAATAGAGGGGATGTTAACCAAGTATACCTTAAAGGCGAAGTCCTTTCAGAGAAACCTACATTAATAAATAATGTTGATGCAATTGTAGACTACGCTATACGTACTCAAAACTTGATGGCGATACTTGACTCATGCGTAATATGCGCCTTCTCAGGTTATGTAGTTAACTTTAATGATTTAAGTGAATTACTTACAGCCGTAACTGGCCTGGACTTCAATGAATCACGCTTAATTGAAATAAGTGAGAGAATTTACA
>NZ_DAXS01000019.1 GCF_002506515.1 Caldivirga sp. UBA161 | reverse complement strand
TAAGAAGAAGATAAATAAGTCAGAAAAAGTAGTAATTAAATAATATTATTTTTAATTTAATTCATAAGTCATGCCTCATACATTTTATTACATCTACTATACTTATTCCAGCGGCTGTAGCAGTGAAGCCTTGATTTTTTAATTCATTAATTAGTTTTGTAATCATGCTGTTAGTTAATGTTAATGGCAGTAATACTACCTGCCCCATGCATGAACCTGGTGGTAATTGTGGGGCCATTAATGTTAATTTACTTAAACTTGGATTTGATACCAACCCTATATCGAATGCTAATGCTGTGTAGGCTGGATCACTTACTGATTCATCACCTACTACATTACTGGCTGGTAATACTCCTGGGTTACCCCAGTCCACTATCTTACTACTTGATTCACCTTGAAGTATTAATGCGGTGTTAAGACTAAGATCCCCCATTAAGTGCCTCTTTGTTAATAATGTCTTGCCTCTCCTCAACTCAACTCTTTCTCTATTTAATACTGCCATTGGGTTCTCGTAAATTACTGCCAAACCTAAATCATACATGTTGAATCCTAGGAAGAGCTTTAATGCATTCGATAATGCAATCACATCTATTAAATCGCTTGATTCTTCATATACCCTCATAATTAATGATATTATATCACTACTTCCAGAAACTCCCTTAATATATGACCAGATTTCCCCATATGTATCTTCAATGATTCTCCTACTGCCGGTTATGGATGCCCACACTTTAAAATAATCTTCATTAACCTCAACCCCACCAATCATTATTATTGCTGATGCCAAAGCCCCTGGAAATAGCTTGAATTCACTAATGAGCTCAGTTAGGTTGGTCACTATTTTTCTATCCCCAGGATAATCAATATAAGCCAGCATTACGTAATGTTTAATGGTTAGGATCCTTTAAATTTTTCACAAAAATCCTATGTCTGGAATCCATTGAGCTATATGATATTCGCTAATAGTTTAGTGAACCTAATGCACTGGTGGGCAGTGGGGGAAACATTTAAAAATCGATACTGATATCGAATTGCTATGAAACTAGCAGTAATAGTTGACTCGGAGGGCCATATAACAGGTCCAGGGGAGGGTGAGTACATACTTATTTATGAAGTAGATGGTGATGCAGTAAGGCTGGTGGGTAGGGAGCCTAATCCAGCATTGCAGGCTGAGATGCATAGGGGATTATACGCATTAAGGAGGGTAAGGGAATTGGGTGCTGATTCATTGATTGTGAGTGAAATAGGTAGGCCTGGATTTAACCTTGCCAAGTCCATTAAGTTAAAGGTCTACATAGTACCTGATGGCGTGAATGCTGATGATGCAGTTAAGATGGTTATTAGCGGTAAGGTTAATGCGGCTAATGCACCAACACATGAGCATGGCCATGATGAACATGAGTTAGAATCAATGTAATGGAATTACCTGCATTTAATATTGTAGTTACTTCAAATGGACTTACCCTCCTCCCCCTCCTCCTGATTGGATTTGCCTAATAATTCATTTATTGATACTGTATATTGCTTAAGGTGATTCGCTACTAAAATTGGCGCATTAACTCTTAAAGCCACCGCAACCGCATCACTTGGCCTAGCGTCAATGTAGTGTTGTGAACCAGTTCTATTATCCTTAAGGTATATTGTTGCGGTGTACGTGTGATCAACTAATGCATCTATGGTAATCTTCTCTATTGTTGCATTAAGCCTTTCTAGAATATCCACTAGGAGGTCGTGTGTTAGTGGCCTTGGGAAGTCTGTTTGACCCATTGCCTTCTGTATGCTTAATGCCTCAGCCATACCTATCCAAATTGGTAAAACGAAGTCACCCCACTCCTCGGTGCTTAGAAGCATAACAGCCTCAGCACCAGTCGAAGTAATGTAAACACCCTCAACCACAGCCTCTAGGTAACCCTCAGTCTCCTGGTTAGGCATACTAATTATTGCGTATCCTTCTTTATTAAACTTTTCTAGCTTATGAATTGCAATACCGGCGAGGAAATTATTAATTAGGGTGATGCCGTGTAATGCCTTTAAAGTGAAACATTAACAGTCATTGATTTCCTACCTCTAACAATCCTTAACTTAAACTCCCTCTTACCTTCAATATACCTAGTGTAAAGGTATGTCTTAAGCCTAACTATTGATGATAACTCAATATCATCTATACTCGTTACTACATCACCCCTCCTTAAACCAGCCTCATCAGCTGGTGAGTATGGTTGAACTGAAACCACTAAGACACCCCTATCCACCGGTAGCTTATATTGCCTTGCAAGTACCTTATTAATATCAACACCATAAATCCCTATCCTAGGCTTCTCAACAATACCCTTACTTATTAATTCACTTATTGATAATTTAGCTAGGTTAATTGGTATGGCGAAGCCTATATTCTGGGCTCCAGCTATTATGGCTGTGTTTATTCCCACCACTTCCCCATCCAGGTTTACTAATGGCCCACCTGAATTACCTGGATTTATGGCTGCATCCGTTTGAATTAAACCCTCAAGCATAGTTTCCCCAGTCCTTATAGTCCTACCTAAGGCTGACACTATACCGAATGTTGCAGTGGGCTGATTCATTAAACCCAATGGATAACCCACCGCTATTACTGGTTCACCAACCATTAATTTATCGGAGTCCCCTAATTTAATTGGGTTAAGTTCACCATCAACTCTAAGAACTGCCGTATCAACCTCAGGATCCGTACCAATTAACTCAGTTTCAAATAAGTCACCATCACTTGTAATCACAGTAACCTCACCAAGTTGAGAAACCACGTGGGCCGCCGTGGCTATGTAATGCCTATCAACTGCAAAACCTGTTCCAAAACCCCTAATGGGTATTACATTAAGCCACTCATCCACCACAGCTCCAGCAGTCACAATAGCGACTATTGATGAACTAACCTTGTTAACTATACTTGGGATGAGTTCCTTAATATTAGTTGCCATGCAGGCGCATTCTAACTACTCTTTATAAAGCTTGATTCCTAAGCCTAAACCTACTTAACTAGAATTTCCTTAATTCTAGTTAATGCTTTAAGCTTAAGGTTTCTTAACTCAGCTTCAAGGGCGTTCTCACTGGTGTTAATGTAGGCTTCCCCAGTGGCTATGTCGAGCAGTGATTCATAGCCTATGGGGTTAAGTAAATTAACCCTACTTATCCTCTCCCTAACCTTATCATACACGAACTTAATCATTATCCTCTTCACGGCGGTTACATTATCTTCATTAATCCTTTCAATTAAATCACCAACACCGTTAAGGTTCATTACATCCCTCACCTCATTAATGAATGCATTAGTAACCTTAACCATGAAGCTTGAGGGGGCTGCTTCCAGCCTACTTAATATTAATCCCAGCACATCATTAACATTAAGGTTAGTTAACTCACCACTGTTTGCATCATTATTCTTAATTATAATTGGCCAGTAACCATAATTTTCCGTTAATATGCCTGGGGACTCCATGAATTCTAATTCACCCACATACTCAATACCCAATGCCTCCTTAACCTCCACAGGGGCCTTAATAGTATTTCTATAGCCTAATGAATCTATGTAAACGTAGGTTAATGGAGTTAAGTCGCTAATGATACTCCATAGGGTACTTTCCATAAATGATACTGTACTGAAGCCCCAGTAGAGTGGTGAAAACCTTGGGTTACCCCACTCATCATTAATTGCAACGTGAATAATGTAGTTAAGCTTAAAGCTGGAGGATGTTACCTTACTTACAAGATCGATTAAAGTCCCCAGTACCTTGCATGATTCAACACCAATGAAGAGTGGGCTAACGTTAACACCAAAGATTACGGCGTATGGTGAATCCCCCTCCCTCATTATCACTAAGTCATAGTAAAGTTCACTTCTTATAGTTGACTCAATACTATACCCAGCCTTAACGCTTCCTGTGATTTTTGGTACGTGTATTACAGGTATTTCAGTGGGTTCACCCCTACTCTTAATTGTTAAATCCCCCAGTAGCAATGGTGCATTAACATTATTATCACCACTAGTGTAGATTATTGAATTGAAGCCTTCACGTAAAGCCCTCTTATAATCAATCCTCCTACCAATGGTTGACTTATTTAATTTAAGGATGAGGGGCTTCGAGATCTCGCCACTACCCTTAAACAGTGGTGATAAGGACCTTGCGTTAACATTCCCATTACTGATAATAACCTTAGTTAAAGCCCTAGCCCCCCAGTGGGGTGTTATTAAGTATGATAATTGGGGATTATCTATGGTAGCTAATAATGCCTCAATAAATTGCTCAATAATTGGCGTTAACTCCACTTCACCATGAATCCCCCTACACATGTCCAGTAAGTTAGGCTTCACTGGGTTAACCGCTGCGAAAGACATATTTAACGGTTAATTGAACCAGTGTTATGCTTAAGGTCATTAGGAACATTACCCTAATACTGGTGATTATGGCCTCTTTATTAATTATGAGAAGTAATGGTGACTTATTTAAGGTTTACGTAAATAATGTTAAGGCATTAAGACATTAAAATTAATACTCACTACCTGGGCATAATTCCCTAATGCCCTCCAGTACTTTCATAATGGATTGGTGATCCCTCCTTTCCCTAGCCCTCCTAAATAATGAGGCTAACCAGGGGGCTTCACGTATGGTTAATTGAGCAATCAGGCTCAGTATAGTCATACCCTCACTATTTAAGTAGCCGTCACTATAGTAGTTTGAGAACGGGTCCTCAAGTAGCTTCACTAATTTAAGTAAGTACGCGCAGTCTACCTTCCTCTGCTTAGTCATTTTAATCAACCGAAGAATGAGTCAAGGGTTGTGGATCCCCTAGCCTTACCCATACTCTTCTTCAATCTTTCTAACGCATTCTTAACCCTATCCTGGCTGAAGTCATGTTCCTCAACCAGTAGCCTAATTACCTCATCTCCATTAGGTTCCTTAAACTTAACATCAACCTCCTGGACCACCGGTGGGTTAAGGAAGAATTCCCTTATTTTAAATGGATCCACTGGGAATTGAGCATTCTTAAGCACAGTACTCATGAGTTTATCTAAGCTACCATACTCTTGAATCAACCTAAGAGCCCTCTGTGGGCCAATACCTGGTATTCCTTCAGGGTTATAATCAGTACCCAGTAGTATTGCTAAGTCTATTAATTGCCTCCTATCCCTTAGCTTAAGCGCCTTAAGCACATCATTCAGCTCTATTAACTCCGGGGTAACCTCAATGTACTCATCCCTACCCGGTAACTTCCTCCTACCTGTCACGGTTAAGTTCCTAACTAGTCTAGGGGCGCCGAATAAGAGTGAGTCATAATCCTGACTACCGGCAGCCCATGCAATACCCTTATTAGCCATGTATGCTGCCTGAGCCTCCCCCTCACTTGGAGCTTGAACCCAGGGTACACCCATGTAGTCTAAGAGCCTTTTAGCCTCATCAACCATATCATTTGTTACAAATAATGCCCTCTGAGCATACTTCTTAGCCTCGCTCCTCTTACCCTCCTCCACTGCCTTAATCCAATCCTCCACAGCCTTCTCCCTAACCTTCCTCCTCTTCTCAATCTCAATAAGCTTCAATTCAGGTGGTTTACCATCAAACACGTAGATCGGTTTAATACCGTACTCAAGTAAGTTAATTGTCCTGTAAAGTAATCCACTCAAATGACTGGTGACCCTACCTTGAGAATCCATGAGTGGTGTACCATCAGGCTGCCTTATTGATGCTAGGAATTGATAGAGAGCATTATAGGCATCTAAGGCTATTAACTTACCGTTAAGCAGCTCAAGGCTCACCCTTCTCCTTAAATTATCTGAAATAAGCTTACCAAGCTCAGTAACACCCACACAACCTAATCTAACCCCAGCGTATTAACTTATCTTCCATAGAATCCGAGCTCAGTTAACCCTCCATGATTTCTTAATGATGAAGAGGAATTATCCATCCTATTTAAGTTAAGCTAAGAGGATTCACTACTCGCCTGTGGGTGTTTTTACCACTAGCGGGGTCTTTACGGCGCCACCCTAGTTCCCTCCTGCAGTGGCTTAACCTTCAGTTGCCTAAGGCTCATAACCCACATGCGCCTCGGAAACCAGGAGCCACTAGATGGTGGTAGGGTAATGTGTTTAATGTGAAAAAGGGTTTACCCCATTTTCACTAATAATTCTCTCAATCTTATATATTATACTGAATTTATCAACCTCCTCAAACTGCTCATTAACCCTTATTGAACCAACCCTAATCCCCCTTATGCTATTAAGCTCAAGGTTGCTTAACCTCTTAGGTACTGTAACAACTACTCTTCCATTATTATAATATATTCTCCTTAATACTGCCAGCGTTATTAGGAATCCATCCTTATCCTCTAGGCCTACCAGTAGTCCATTCTCCCAATTGGGTTGAAGCAGCACCGCCACACCACCTGGTATACTTCTAAGCATTGGCTCCTTAACAGTACTTGATACTACCATTACTACATTCTTTAAGGAATCCATGTAAATGGGCTTAACCTTAAGGTAGCTTGAGATTAGCCTCATTAAATTACCATTTAATCCCCTACCGGTTAAGGGCATGTTAACTACCGGTATTTGGCTTAAGTTGAGGGTTAATTCCCTTGATGGTGATAAATACCTACCATAACCCATATCTCTATGTATCTTCCTATCGTTCCTATCCCTAACCCTCATTGATGGTGGGGCATTGAGAATAAGCGTATTACTTACGCCTAATCCATTAATTAATCCATTAACCTCATCGCCCTTCCTCATAATTATGACGTAGTTAGGCTTAATGGCATTAACCAATGCCCTCTTATACTCAACAGCACCCTCCCCCTCAACCCACCCATCAGTATTAATTACAATGAAATCCACCGATTCAGCGGCCTTTAAGTAATTCACAAGCTTAGTTACTGCATAAACCGCCCTATACCAATTACCTTCAAGATTCGTTGAACCCAAGAATACTTGCCTCACTGGACTCATGTAACTTAGGTGAGTTATCTTACCACCCCTGAGTATTGAGCAGGACACGGTGGTGGGGGGTCCTAGGTCATTTTGCCCTGGATCAGCATCAACCACACCCACCTTTAAGCCCATTGACGATGCCTTATTAACAAGTATTGTTGTAATGGTTGTTTTACCGGAATCCATGGCCCCCATCACCATTATTACTGAACCCCTTAATTCCATTGGCAATTTACTATCCCATTCATCAATCATTTCCTCACCAGCCTTAGGCTTATCCACAAAGCCCCCTGGCCCAAGAACAATTAATAATTCAGAATTATTAATCGCCTTAGCCACAACTCTTCTAGCCCTCAATATGGTTATTCTTGAACCTTCATCATACTGAGCCCCAAGGATGTATAGTTTACCTCTTAGAACCTCAATCATTGCTGGTCCTTCTATTCTAACGTACTCACCACCATTAAGCTTAACTTGATCCACGCCTCCTATAATACCCTACTCCTTAAAAAGGCTATTACATAATGGTATCTCGTGTTTTATTCTTTATGGTGGGGTTATGTGTGGGAGTTATTTAAACTTGTGGTTATGCTTCATTATTAGGTGGCCTTGGTGGGTGGATTACTCACTAATATACTCACTGGGGCTTTATAATTTGCAGTGAAAATCATGAGCACGCTAGAATCCACTGAGAATTAAAAGTAGCAATCAAATATAAGGTAATAAACCACCACGTGACAATGAACCATTAAACCCCCACCAGAGAGCCAACACCCAAGACCCCCAACATAACCCCACCCCCTAAGATAGGGAGGGGCCATAATATTTATACTTAGCCTCATTACTAATTAGCAACATACGCCAATTTAACAACGTGCACTTCGTTGGTAAAAGCATTCCTGATCTGAATCGTAAGTATTATTCTTTAATGGAGCCCGTAACCTTAAAAAGGGTTATTGAGAATTATAGTATAATGCCTGAGGAGAACGAGGAGGAGAGGGGGGAAGAGGAGGCTGAAGAGGCTGAGGGTGAGGCTGAAGGTGGTTCAATAGTGCAGGAGAGCGGGGAAAGTGGGATTGTTTACACATTTACGTTTCCTAAGGGTAGGGATGTTAGGTATGTTTTCCTAAGTCTAGCTCAGGTTCTAAATGAGGCTTTATTCGTCATGAGTCCTGATGGTATTAGCCTTAAGGCGATTGACTCATCTAAGGTTTCCCTAGTGCTCCTTAATATACCTTCAACAGCCCTTGAGGAGGTTAATATAACTGACACCATTAAGGTTGGTGTTCTATTCGACACTATTAAGAAGCTGGCTAAGAGGATTAGGGCTAAGGATAAGGTTGACATAGGTGTTGATAAGGGGAGAAACAGGTTCCTAATGATAATATACTATGGCTCCAAGGGGCGGGAAAGCGGTATGTATAGGAAATTCTACCTACCAATTGTTGATGTTGCTCAGGAGGAAATACCGGAACCAAAGATTGATTACCCAGTTAGAATACGGATGAGTATGGATGCGTTTAAGGATGCTTTAACAATGGCTGAGGATATAAGCGATGCAGTTACATTCACTGCGGACCCAGAGTCATTTACCATAAAGGCCTCTGGTGAGGGGGGTAGGTATTATGAAGTTCAGTATCAAAGTACCGATGAGTCCTTTCAGGAATTCTCAGTAAGTGAGAAGCAGGAGGCATCCTATTCCCTTGACTACATAATGAATATGAATAGGCAAATGGCACCAATATGTGAGTACGTTACAATTGAATTCGCCACTAATAAACCAATTAAGTTAACATACGAATTCGCGTCAGGCTCATTAACATACTATGTGGCTCCAAGATCACTATAATTAATTAAGTGGCGCTACTTAATGATCTCAAGCCTCCTTAAGGTTTCCATGCTAGGTATTCCATTAACCCATCCCCTCCTTTCATAATACTTACTTAATAAGTCAGGGTGCATATTACCAAGCCTGCTGGGTAATTCATCATTCTCCTTACCTAGGGCCAACACATTATAATACCTCTCCGCAGT
>NZ_DAXS01000003.1:16988-28283 GCF_002506515.1 Caldivirga sp. UBA161 | reverse complement strand
ACATTATTGATGCTATAACTAATGATGCCAGTAGACTAGGTTATATCAATACATCCAGTAATCCTAGCGATATCTAAGCAACTAAGCATAAAGTAGGCTTATGCCTCATTCAGTGAGGGCTTCAAGCATTATTATGGCTGCATCATCAGCATTAACCTCAACATTAATGCCTAAGGGTACTGGGTATGTGTTAATCCCATGTTCATCACCTCCATGGCAGCATGGGTAGCCGATGAATGATGGGGCCTTCGTGAAGTCTCTAGTGTCCTCAGCAATAACCTCCTCAATACTTGGGCTTGGGCCACTATGCATTGGTTCAGGGAATTCACCGTAAATAATAGCATTAACTATTGGAGTAACATTACCCAGCCTTAATACTGTTAAGTAATTATCAATCCTATAAGCCTCCTCATTAACATCCTCCAGGAACAATACACCACCACTTGGATTAGGCCTATATGGTGTACCCTGCAGTAATGTGAAGAGGGTTAAATTACCACCAATAACTCTCCCACTCGCCTTACCATGATTAATCACTCTTATGAATGGCCCACCCTCAGGTTGCCTCAACTCAACCACCTCACCCATGAGTATCCTCACGGTTAACTCCAAGTCCCTCCTAAACCTAGCTAAACCAACATCATTAATCCTAGGTGTTACTGAAGGCATAGGCCCCTGTATTGAAGGTAAACCAACCATTGAGTAAACCGCATTCTGAATAGCGGTTATGTCACTGAAGCCTATGATGGCTTTAGGGTTCTCCTTAATTAAATCGTAATCAATGAGGTTAAGGAGCCTCAAGGAACCAGCACCACCTCTAACACACCAAACGGCATCAATATCACTCCTCCTAAAACCTTCAAGTAAATCCCTAGCACGTAAATCATCAGGACCTGATAAATGCCAATGGATCCATGAACCCCGAACTGATTCACCAAGGACAATATTGAACCCCATCCTCTTAAGGAATTGAATACCAAGATTCAGTCCTGCACCAGAATATTGAGTGAAACTGGCTGGGGCTACAAGCATTATTGTGGAACCAGCCTTAAGCCTCCGAGGCTTAATGGAGTACCTCATGTATAATTTAATCTAGGTATCTTAATAATTTTAACCTTCAACGACATAATTAGTTATGGGTGAATTAACTGGCGCCGGGGCCGGGATTTGAACCCGGGCCCCCTTGCGGGGACGGGATCTCGAGTCCCGCGCCTTAGGCCAGGCTCGGCCACCCCGGCCTTCATTAATCATGCATCCACATTTTTAAGCTTTTATGATTTAAGTTAATTAATGTTATTTACCTGCCTGCGTTAAATATGCCGCTGAATTCTATATTAACACCAATCCCCTCCTTAACGGCTTTATCGTAAATTAGCTTGGCCACAGTAATATCCTCAATGGATATGCCTAGGGACTTGAAGATTGTTATTGATCCTGAACCCACCCTACCCTTAACGTTACCCACAACAATATCTGATAATTTAACCACCTTACTCCAAGCCTCCTCACCAGCCATTATTAAGTCCCCAGCCTCCTCCTTAGCCTGCTCCAAGTCGTCAACGGCAATTAATTCAGCCTTATTAACAGCGTCAGGCATTAATTCAGCCCTATTCCTCCAATTACTCCCAATGGCATTAACGTGAATACCCTCATTAAGGTACTCACCCCTTATGAATGGTTCCCTTGAGTTAGTTGCAGTTACTAGAACATCAACATTACATACATCCCTATAATCATTGGCAACCACGGCATCTACCCCATGAGACTTAATGTAGGATGCGAATGCCTCAGCATTAGCCCTACTCCTACTAATCACCTTAACGCTCCTCAATAAGCCAGTGGAGTTGAATGCCTCAAATTGAGCCCTAGCCTGCCTACCTGAACCAACTATGCCTAATTCACTCATTGAATTAGCCATATACTTACTAGCCACTACTGATGCTGCTCCTGTTCTAATTTGCCCAAGCCTATCAGCCTCAATAATGGCTAATAATTCCCCCGATTCAACACTGAATAATAGGACGGCGAACCTTGTCCCCTGCCTAGTACTTAAGTATGCCTTTAAACCGGCGACATTATAATCACCTAAGATACCGCTTTGAAGAACATGAAGTACTGCACCAGGTAGTATAACCCTACGCCTAGGTAAGTTAACGGCCTTACCTAATCCAAGTAACCTAAACCCATCCTCAACAGCCTTAATTGCCTCACCATACGTAAGTAACCTATCCACCTCTTGTTCCCTAATGTAGAGCGCCATGGCCATTACCCCCTTAAGCTAAGGCTACTTGAAGCGTATTTAAGGGTTAATGAGTTTAACTCACTGCAAGGATTTAAAACTCAGTGCCGCTGGAAGTGTATTAATGGAGGATATTACGGGTAAGGGGTTTAGGGAGGTTAAGCCCATTAATGTTGTCCTCAGGGAGGTGCTGGCGTTGATTAAGCACTCGCCAAATTCCATTGATGTTGATTTAATTAATGCAGTGGGCAGGTACTTGGCTGAGGACATTTACTCAAGCGTTGATGTTCCACCATTCAATAGGTCAGCAGTAGATGGGTATGCTGTGAGGAGTATTGACACATTCGGCTCCTCACCAACAAACCCAGCAATACTTAGGGTTAAGGGTTACCTACCTGTTGGTGAGGATCCTGGGAAATACATTGTTAATCAAGGTGAGGCTGTGGAAATAGCCACAGGCGCACCGCTTCCTCCAGGCTCCGATGCGGTGGTTATGTATGAGAATACGGGTAGGAGGGGGGATTATGTTGAAGTTTACAGGCCAGTGGCCCCCATGGATAATGTGTCTAGGATTGGTGAGGATGTGGCCAAGGGTGAGTTGGTGTTTAGGAGGGGTACTTTAATTAAGCCCTGGGACCTCGGTGTATTAGCATCAATGGGTGTGGTTAGGGTTAAGGTTTATGAACCCAGGGTCATGCTGATAGTTACTGGTAATGAACTTATTGAGGTTGAGGATGCCTTAAAGGGTGGCTTACAGCCGGGTAAGGTGATTAACAGTACTAGATTCGTGCTTACCGCAATGCTTAGGAGCCTTGGGTGCACTGTTGATTACCTCAAGCTACCTGATGATGAAGCCGTGATTAGGGATCATGTGGCTAAGGCCCTCATTGACCATGATATAGTAGTCACCACGGGCGGTGCCTCAGTGGGTAGGATTGATTACACTATAAGGGCTGTGGCTGAATTAAAGCCCGAGTACCTTAATCATGGGTTAGCCATTAGGCCGGGTAAACCCAATAGTGTTGCTGTGAAGGATGGTAAACCAATATTCATGCTAAGCGGCTTTCCAGTGGCCTCATTAACAGGCTTTGAGGTTCTTGTTAAGCCAACCCTACTCCACATGATGAATGCTGTTGATGAACCTAGGCCCAGGGTTAAGGGTGTTTTAACGAGGAGGGTTGCAACACCAATAAACACAAGGTCCTTCGTTAGGGTGAGGGTCTATTTGGGTAGGGATGGTAGGGTTTACGTTGAGCCCCTTGCCTTAACAGGTAGTGGCGTGTTGACCACCCTGGTTAAGGGTAATGGCGTACTTATGGTTCCTGAGAATAGGGAGGGTTATGATGAGGGTGATGAGGTTGAGGTTGAGTTAATAAGGCCGATATTCACTGAGTAGTGAAGAGCCTACTCAACGCATCCTTAACTTCACCAAGTACCTTAACTAGGGAATTATAGTCTATTGACTTTTGATTAACCTCACTGTAAAGTAGAATCCTCTCCTCCCCATAATCCCTAGTTAAGGCTATGAGGATATTGGGGGAATCATTAAACCCCCCACTAATACATATGCTGTACTCCTCAGGGGGTAGGTACATGTCCACAGTGGCCCTTGTAGGTGAACCACTACAGTTAACCTTACCCCTGAGGATTGGGGTTACGTCACTTATCATCATCACCTTACCCGTGGAGAATAGGTACGCGTTTATTGTCCTTGGGATTCCATTAATATTAATTATTAGTGATGCGAAGGCTTTAATTGACTTACCTTGAGTCCTATAGGCGTAGACATCAATTATGCCCCACTTACCCTTATAATCCCTATACACCGTTAAGAATGCCTCAATAAACCTCTCAACAGCACCCACACCTGGCGCCTCACCTTACCTTAATTTAACTTTCCCTCACCCACCTATTAGCCTTCACTACCGCTGATTAAGGTTTATAAAATACCCAGCCAGTGGGGCATGTGGCATCAGTTAAGGTTCTCCAGTACAGTGATGATTACTTGAAATTAGTGGTGGAGGGTTTTAAGCCAAGCCTAGTTAACTCACTTAGGAGGATATTAATCACTGATGTTCCCGTATTAGCAATTGATAGGGTTATTGTCCTCGATAATACCACGGTAATGTATGATGAGGTCCTTGCGCATAGGTTATCAATGATCCCACTTAAGACGAATTTGGAGAAGCTGCCTAAGATCGAGGAGTGTGAGGATGAGTTAGTTGACCCAAGCCTATGCCAGGTTAGGTACCAGTTGAGTGTTAAGGCTAGTGACCAAGTGGTGTCAGTTTACGCTAAGGATTTAATACCAGATGACCCGGACTTCGCCCCAGTTTACCCAGACACTTTAATAGTTAAGATGAGTAAGGGTCAAGTACTCTCCATTGAGGCATACGCCAAGTTAGGTAGGGCTAGGGATCATGCCAAGTGGCAGGCATGCCTAGCATCATACTACTATTACCCGAAGGTTCAGTTACTTAACCCAAGGGATGAAAGGTGTGCCTCATGCCTTGAATCATGTAAGGGTATTGCCAAGAAGAATGATGAATACGTCATAACGGATCCACTGCAATGCACCTTCGATAATTGGAAAACCTGTGAGGAGGCATGCAGCGGCTCACTGGTGGTGGATTGGGATGAGGATAAGTACGTCTTCTGGGTTGAGAACTACGGTAACATGAGTATGGTGAACCTACTTAAGGAGGCCTTCAGGGTGTGGAAGTGGCGCTTCACCACATTCCTTGATGTTATCCGCAGTGAGGCTAGGAGGCAAGCCTCAAGGCCAAGTGAATCAAGTGGAGTTGAGGGTCAGGGAAGCGGCAGTAATCAGGCTGCTGGTGAGGGTTTAAATCAGGCCCAGGGTTAATGTATTAAAGGTACTTCCTTGGATCAGTTAACCTACCTTCAAGTGCCGTGGCTGCTGCGGTGGCGGCATTGGCTAGGTAAACCTTACCCTCAGGTGAACCCATCCTACCCTTAAAGTTCCTACTACCCGTTGATACTGCAGTCTCCCCGGGCCCAATTACTCCGAAGTGGCCTCCTAGGCATGGCCCACATGTGCCATACGTAACCACGCAGCCCGCCTTAGTTAGCACCTCCACGTAACCGGCGTTAAGGGCCTTCATGAATAAGTCCCTTGATGCTGGTATGGCCACGCACCTGGCCTTAACCTTACCATTCTTAAGTATCTTGGCTGCAGCCTCAAGGTCGCTTAACCTGCCATTGGTGCATGAACCTATGAAGACGTAATCAACCTCAGTACCCTCCACCTCACTAATAGTCTTAACGTTATCAACACTATGCGGTGCAGCTACAAGTGGCTCAAGCTTATTTAACTCAATGGTGTATTCATCAATATATTTGGCACCTGGGTCTGGGTTAATTGGCTTAACGTTAATCCCCCTACTCTTACTTAGGTAGTTTATGGTTTCCTCATCTGGGGTAAATATTGCCGCATCAGCGCCAAACTCAACACCCATGTTTGATACAGTGGCCCTATAATCCATTGGGAATGCCTTAGGCCTCTCAACCTGGAACTCAACTGATTTACCATTCAAGCCCTCAGCCTTAAACACTGAGAGGATATGGAGCGCCACGTCCTTACCGTAAACGCCAAGGGCTGGCTCATTAATGAGCCTTATTAGGAATGGTTCAGGAATCATTAACCAAGTCTTACCTGTTATGAGTATTGCAGCCATATCACTAGCCCCCATTCCCTGTGCAAATGCACCCACCGCGCCAACGGTTGTTGTATGGCTGTCAGCAGCCATGACCACTTGACCAGGTATTGCATACTTCTCCAGGAGTAATTGATGTAGGATGCCGTCTCCAACATCATGGAAGTTCCTTACGTTAATGGATTTAGCGAACTTCCTTAAATTAACCTGAATTTCAGCGGCCCTCTCATTGGGGGGTGGTGCCAGGTGGTCGAAGGCCATCACGAACTTATCAAGGTCCCAAACCTTAACAACACCAATATTCTCCATAACCTCCACCACATGGTGCCCAGTTAAGTCATGGAATGCCGCCAAGTCAACGGCTACCTCAGTTACGTCGCCTGGGGAAACTTGTTTCCCCGCGGCCCTACTTAGTATCTTCTCGGTTAATGTGAGGCCCATTATTAATCACTGGTATGGGTTCTTAATTGTGGGTTTATTAATTTTACCAAGAAGCTTACTTAACTTAATGTTAATATTTGTAAAACTAACATTAAATATTTCATGTTTTACTAATATAAATGAAGTAATATTACCTACCACTCCTCATTAACCTCCTCAACTCCTCCCCCACAACCTCAATCCTATGGTTCTTAACATCATTAAGCATTCTACTGAGGTTCCTCATGCCCCCCTCATACTCATTTAACCACTCCCTGGCGAATTCACCATTCCTAACCCTCTCAGCGGCCTTCCTCATCCTCTCCTTAACGGAGTTATCAAGGACATAGGGGCCTACCGTTAATCCCCCGTACCTGGCTGTTTCACTGACGCCGTTAAGCATCCCGTAAATGCCCCTCTCCCATATTAAATCCATTATTAACTTAGCCTCATTAAGCACCTCAAAGTAGGCTACCTCAGGTTGGTAGCCGAGCTCAATCATTGTTTCAAACCCCTTCTTAATCAACTCCATTAAACCACCCACAAGCACTGTCTGCTCACCAATCAAGTCAGTTTCAGTTTCCTCTGCGAAGGTTGTTTCAATTACGCCAACCCTAGTGAAGCCGTTAGCCTTAGCCACAGCCAAGGCCCTCCTCAAGGCCTTACCCGTGTAATCTTGTTGAACTGCAACAAGCGCTGGTACACCCCACCCCCTTAAATACTCGTCCCTAACAGCCTTACCAGGTGCCTTAGGGGCCACTAGGGTTACATCAATGTTACTGGGTGGTTTAATTAGGTTGTAGCGTATGTTAAAGCCGTGGGCGAATATTACTAATGCACTGGGTTTTAGATTAGGCCCTATTTCACTGGCCCAAACCTTTGGCTGAACCATGTCTGGGAGTAGTACGGCTATGGCATCAGCCATTTTAGTTGCCTCAGCCACATCATAGGTCTCAAACCCCTCCTCCTTAGCCAGGTCACGGCTCTTACCTGGCCTTACCCCAATAATAACCCTTAACCCACTGTCCCTCATGTTTAGTGCCCATGACCTTCCCTGTATACCGTAGCCTAACACGGCCACTACATTACCCTTTAATTCAGATAGGTCTGCGTCCGTTTCCCTATATATCTTAGCCATTCCTCTCACCTACCTGTAGGGACTGCACCTTAGGTATACTTATACTTGTTGTATAGCTTACGTTAACTATATCATACAGTTTATTCAATTTATTGCAAACCCAGTTAACCTCATCCTCAATGCCCTCAACGTATACTTCAACATTAACGTGGTTCTGATTGGAGGACATTATAATTGACTTAACATTCACCTTACCCCTCCTAATAACATTAAGCGCCCTAACTAATGGATCCACGCTTCCATCATTCAGTAGAGTTATACTTATCTTGTAATTATTCATTCCCATCACCATACCTTAAATTAACCTTAAACCCATCAGGCAGGGTTACTTCAGCAAGCCACTTACCTGGCTGAACCCAAGGTAGCACCAAGTCTCTCTCCCTGTCTATTGTAACATCAACCACCAGTGGTTCATTATTCCTAATAGCCCTAGACACACTACTCCTCAACTCATCGTAGTTACTTGGCCTAACACCATCTATCCCATAAGCCTCAGCTATCTTAATGAAGTCTGGGTTAGCTTGGAAATCAACCCCAATTATCCTCCTACTGTATAGTAGCATTTGCCAATGCCTAACCAGCATTAGTGTTGAGTTATCGAAGATCACCACGATTATGGGTAGGTTATACTCCCTAACTAGGGCCAGGTTCTGCATGGTCATTTGGAATGAGCCATCACCATCAATATCAATAACAGGTACATTAGGCTTAGCCACCTTAGCGCCTAGGGCTGCTGGTAAACCAAACCCCATCGTCCCCAGGCCAGCGCTGGTTATGAATGTTCCAGGGACGTAGACGTCCCAATGTAGTTCACTCCACATTTGGTGGCTGCCCACGCTTGTTGCAGTTATGGCGTATGGTGGTGTAACCTCCCTAACCACTTTAAGTACCTTCCATGGCGCGAAGCCAGGCATGTCATCCTGCTCCCTGAACTTCTCATAAGCTTCCTTAATTGACTTAAGCCAGTTAACGAAGGCTTCATTCTTAACAGCCGCCTTAGGAATTAACTCAAGCATCATTCTTAACGTGGCTTTGGCATCACCTATTATGCCTACGCTAGGCTTAACATTCTTACCTATCTCACTCTTATCAATATCAATGTGAATAATCCTCCTACCTCTCTGAAACTCCTTGAAATCACCCACAGTCCTATCGCTGAACCTTGTCCCAACTGCAAGTACAAGGTCTGAGTTTATTAGGGCTGCATCAGCCTCAACCCTACCATGCATTCCAGCTGGACCCATGAATAATGGGTGATTATTAGGTATACAATTCTTACCAGGTAGGGTGGTTACTATGGGCATCCAAAGGGCTTCAGCAATGGCTAAAGCCTCCTCAGTGGAGTTGCTCCAGCAAACACCACCACCAACAAGCATGACTGGCCTCTTAGCCTCCATAAGTAGTTTAACTGCATAGGCCACTAGGCCTATGTCTGGTTCTGGAACACCCTTATAGTTAACGTTAATGCCTCCTGAACCATTCCCCTTAACCTCAGATAATTGAACATCCCTAGGTATATCAACTAGAACTGGGCCAGGCCTACCGTCGGTTGCTATCCTGTAGGCTGCCTTAAAGGCTGGTATAAGGTCTTCAGGCTTCTTAACCATGAAGGTGTGCTTAACTATGGGCATTGATAAGCCAACTATATCAGTTTCCTGGAACGCATCCCTACCAAACACTGAGGTTGGTACTTGACCAGTTAAGGCCACTAGGGGTGATGAATCCATCATTGCATTAGCTAAGCCAGTGGCTAGGTTAGTTGCCCCTGGGCCTGAGGTCACCATGACGACCCCAGGCCTTTTAGTGACCCTACCGTAGGCATCAGCAGCATGAATGGCTCCCTGCTCATGCCTAAATAGGAATATTTTAGCATCCTTACCGTAGAATGCATCGAACAGAGGCATTATTTGGCCGCCTGGTATACCGAATACTTCCTTAATATTCATTTTAACTATTTCATCAGCCAATGCGTCAACAGCCCTAACCACCGTAATCACCCCCCTTTGATTCACTTGGTTTTGATTCATTCATTTGATTGTATTCCCCACTTAACTTGTTTTCACATTGGGCCCTCCAAGGCCCCTCCCTATCGTACGTAAAGAATAAAACACCTCATTAAACTACTGTCTCCAAGCTTCCCTATTTAAGCATTACCCTTAAACTATCTATTTACCGCGTTCCAATTACTAGCCCTTTGGTTGAGGCAAGGAGACTCTATTGGAATGAACTATTATCTATTTATTAATTGGCTAGGGCTTAAAACTTATATACTCAATGCTGAGGGGGGTTTAGGGTGGTCTAGATTGCTCAAGAAGTGATTCAAACCCCCGTTAAGGAGGCGGGGGTTAGGTACGTGAGGTTCCTAGACACCACCCTAAGGGATGGTGAGCAAACACCGGGGGTTGCGTTAAGGCCTGAGGAGAAGTTAATAATAGCGATGAAGCTTGAGGACCTTGGGGTTGATTCAATAGAGGCCGGTTATCCATCTGTAAGTGAGGGTGAGTTTAAGTCTGTTAAAATGATTAGTAAGGAGGTTACTGAGTCTGAGGTTATTGCCTTATCAAGGTCCAATAAGGCTGATATTGATAGGGTGATTGACGCTGATGTGAAGGCTGTGCACTTATTCATAGCCACATCAGACATCCACATGAAGTATAAGTTAAGGATGAGTAGAAGCCAAGTGATTGAGGCCGCAGTGGCTGCGGTGGAGTATGCTAAGAGCCATGGCCTAACAGTGGAGTTCAGCGCCGAGGACGCCACTAGGAGTGACATAGACTTCCTGGTCAATGTGTTTCAAAGCGTGGTGGATGCTGGGGCTGATAGGCTTGATATAGCCGATACGGTTGGCGTCATGTGGCCTAGTAGGATTATGAACCTGGTTAGGTTAATTAAAAGTAGGGTGAGGGGTAATTACCTACTTAGTGTCCACTGCCATGATGACTTCGGAATGGCTGTAGCCAACAGTGTCGCCGCAATAGAGGCTGGTGCTGATCAGGCTCATGGTACAATAAATGGTGTTGGTGAGAGGGCGGGTAATGCGGCCTTGGAGGAAATAGCATCAGCCGTTAAGTTCCTACTAGGTTACAATACTAGGATTAGGTTTAATAGGATTAAGGAGGTTTCAGATGCAGTATCAAGGTTCTTCAAAATACCTATACCACCCAATAAGGCTATAGTTGGTGCCAACGCATTCTCCCATGAATCAGGAATACACGTGCACGGTATCTTAAGTAATCCCCAGACTTATGAACCTATTGACCCATCGATAGTTGGTATGAGCCGTAGAATAGTCCTAGGTAAGCATAGTGGTAGGCACTCAGTGGAGTATGCATTGAAAATGATGGGTATTGAACCCAATAATGAATTAGTCATGAGGATACTCCAACGTATAAAGGAGTTAGGTGACTCAGGGAGTAGCTTAACGTGGGAGGACTTTAAAAGAATAGTACTAATGGAGGTTAACGGTGGATCAGCATGAGGATAGCCGTAATAAGGGGGGATGGAATAGGCCCTGAGGTTGTTGACTCAGCCTTAAGGGTCCTTAAGGCGGCCGCGGCTAAGTATGGGTTATCAATTGAGTTACATGATGTTGAGGCAGGTGACTCCGCTTTAAGCAAGTATGGTGAGGCTTTACCAAACAAGTACTGGAGCATTATTGAGTCGTCGGACGCCATATTGAAGGGGCCTGTAGGGGAGAGTGCAGGTGAGGTTGTGGTTAAGTTAAGGAGGGGCCTTGACCTATACGCCAATATTAGGCCTGCTAAAGTATACCCGGGTGTTAAGGCTCTTAGAGATGGGGTTGACTTAGTAATAGTTAGGGA
>NZ_DAXS01000003.1:1147-16951 GCF_002506515.1 Caldivirga sp. UBA161 | reverse complement strand
TAAGGGTTATTTCAAGGAGGGCCAGTGAGAGGATTGCTAAGGTTGCCTTCGAAATGGCTAAGGCAAGGAGGGGTAAGGTAACTATCGTTCATAAGGCTAACGTACTAAGCGTAACAGATGGCTTATTCAGGGCAGTGGCCAGGGAGGTTGCATCAAAGTATCCTGGCGTTACAGTTAATGAAATGTACATAGACTCCGCGGTAATGGATATGGTTAGGAGGCCCCAGGACTTCGACATAGTCCTAACCACCAACCTCTATGGCGACATACTAAGCGATATAGCAGCCTACGTAACCGGCAGCATAGGCCTGGCCCCATCAGCAAATATGGGTGATTCAAAGGCAATGTTTGAGCCGGTCCACGGTGCAGCATTCGACATAGCCGGTAAGGGTATTGCGAATCCAACAGCCACAATACTCTGCATATCCTGGATGCTTAAATGGTGGGGTAGTAGGACGAATAGTGGAAGCTACGTAACTGCCGGTGAAGTCATTGAACGCAGTGTACTGGATGCATTAAGTAGTGGTAAGTTAACTCCAGACCTAGGTGGTGGTTTAACCACTGATGAATTTACTAAGGAGGTTCTAGCACGCCTATGACCTAGCCTCCTCATAGTGCCTTAATGCTGACTTAAGAGTATTCTTCTAAATCTAATAAAATATCCTTTAGTGGAGAATCATATGAGCCAGGGGGAGGGGTATAAGATTTAAGGGAAAGAATGGAGATGAGGCTAGTGGAGGAATTCCCTGAAGGCCAAGGAGTACCTTGGAAGGGTAACATTACTCAGTGGTCTAAAGGCGTATAAGGCAGCTGGGGAGGTTGTTAAGGTACTTGCTGGGAGTTTAACCTACCTGAATATTAAAATACCTTAAATGAATGTAGGTGGTAAGTTTGGCTGACTAGCAATAATACTATGGTACTTCTTAGGAATTCAAGGATATACACTTCATCATATTCCTGGATCATATGTAACTGAGTATCATGGGGTTATGCATTATTGCATTGTTCATTGAGATAGAATATTCACGATATTTCCACAAGTGCATAAAGCGGCATTTATTGGAATTTTAATTAATGGCTTAAAGAATATTCAGGCTTAGATTAAAGTTACTCCACATTAATATAAGTCGCTCATACCCAAGCATTGTGAATGCATAATTAGTTAATAAAGGACTCCATAAGGGATTAAAGATTGACCTCCACTACTTCTAGGAGGGGAATTCAGTACATTAAATGCTGTAGGTATAATTCATAGGGGTAGGTATAGTTACTGGCTTAGTAATGTGGGTAAGTCTTGGTGTTGAATTCCCTGTAGAGTGTGGGTTGGGGTCTATATTAATCATCGGCGGCTATTTAGGTTAAGTTTAAAATGAGTAAGGTAGCTGGGTTACTATGCCTCAATTAGTCGTGGAGGGTAAGGTTATTAAGGTTGGGGATAATATTGACACTGACGTAATAATCCCAGCCAAGTACCTAGTTTACACTGATCCATCAATACTGGGTAAGCATGCCATGGAGCCCCTTGACCCCAACTTCTATGAGAAGGCTAAGAATGGTGTAATACTTGTTGGTGGGAGGGCCTTTGGTATGGGTTCAAGCAGGGAGCAGGCAGCGATAGCACTTAAGGCGGCTGGAGTTAAGGCAGTGTTGGCTGAGTACTTCGCTAGAATATTCTACAGGAACGCAATAAACAATGGACTCCCAGTCTTAACTGTACCCGGCATAAGTAAGATGGTTAATGATGGCGACAACGTACGCGTCATTGTTGATACTGGGGAGATTACTATAAATGGTTCAAGGGTTATTAAGGCTAAGCCAATAACAGGTGTGGCTCTTGAAATACTGCTTAAGGGTGGATTACTGAATTACCTAAAAGGTAAGTGAACGTAATCTTAACCTAATAATGTCTGCGTTCTATCCTCCGCATTAATGCAATCCCGCGAATTATTTTTAACGTAAAACCCCTTAATCCAAGTTAATGTGTAGGATGCTGGTAATGATAGGGCATGCGGTTGACTTCATTAACCAGTATGAGGATATAGTTAATGGTTTAATTAAGGCTGCGTCAAATGACCCATACGGTAGTAGATTATATGGTGAAGCCAAGCATAGTGACGGTTGGGGTAAGGTAACACTAGTAGGTGTGCTGAACAATGAACCATCATTAACAATACATAAGAGTGTTAATCCAATATACTCAGACCCATTACTCAACACCTCATTAAGTAGCTTAATGAATGTTAACGGGGTGTTCATTGAAATGATTCATGCAAGGGCAGCCAGCACAGGAACACCAATTAACCTCTTCTCCACCCACCCAGTTCACGCAGTAACTAATACTGGTGATGAAATTTACATGATTCACAATGGTTCATTTAAGAAGGAGGAGCTCATTAAGCTACTTGGCTTAGGTGAGTGGGTTGAGGCTAAGTACAATGATACCTTTGCGGCTAATTTAGCGTTGGCAAGGAGGATTTCAGGCAGTATTACTATTGATGACTTAAGGTGGTTGCTGGGCTTCATGAGGACTGGAGCTAACTTAGGCATAATGCTGGTTAAACAGGATGTAGTGCAGGTCACGGTGGGTAGTTACCATGCTAGGCTTAATGATGGTAAGGATAAGGAGCGTGATGATTATTATAGGCTTTACTTGTGCAGGGTTGGGGAGTCGAGCCTCTACGCATCATCAACAATAATAGATTACTATAGGCCACGCGGCTTAACTAACTGTGAGCCGCTTAATAATGGTGAATACCACTCATATAGCATTAACCCACGTACAGGTGAGGTAACACTCAATGATAGGTGGTTAATTAATTATTAGCTTAAACTAACCTGTTAGGTTAATTACTTTAAAATTAAGTTAATGCCAGTACACTAATGAGAGCTAGGGCCTTAATCCTAAGGGAGTTCAGTGGGAGGCTTAAGCTTGAGACTATTGATGTTAAGGAGCCTGGTAACGATGAATCAGTGTTAATTAGGGTTATTGGGGCTGGAATGTGTAAGACTGATGTTAGGTTATGGAGAGGCGTGGAGCCTAGGGAGGGCTTTAAGCTACCCTTCGTCCTAGGCCATGAGAATGCAGGCGTAGTGGAGGAGGTTGGGGGTAAGGTTAAGGGGCTTAAGCCAGGGGATAAGGTGCTCGTCTACGCCATTTGGGCTGACCCAGGCTGCAGATACTGTAGGATGGGTAAGTGCATGCAGTGTAGGGATCAAAGCATACCAGGGCAGTCAAACTACTACGGTGGATACGCAGAGTATCTTTATGTACCTGATTACAGGTATTTGGTGAAAATAGATATTGATCCCGTTGAGGCAGCTCCATTAGCAGACGCAGGCTTAACCTCATACTCAGCGGTTAAGAAGGCTATACCATACCTTTACCCAGGCTCACTAGTAGTGGTTTATGGTATGGGTGGGTTAGCCTCATATGCGGTGCAGTACCTTAGGAAGATGACCCCCTACGTAACTGTAGTGGCAGTATCGAGGAGTGATGAGAAGCTTAAGTGGGCTGAGGAATTAGGTGCGCATTATGCGGTTCACCCAAGTGAATTAGGCAGAATTGTTAAGAGCGCTAGTACTGATGGTGCCTCAGCGCTCCTTGACTTTGTTGGTAATGAGGAGTCAGCTGGGGCAATACCATTACTTGAACCAGGTGGTGTAGTAGTGCTAGTGGGCATGGAGGGTAAGGCTTACACAATACCAGTCTTTGATACAGTGGCTTGGCAGTATGCGGTTATTGGGAGTAATTACGGTAGTATTAATGAGATGGAGGAGATGGTTAGGTTTATTAAGGATCATGGCGTGAAGTCCTATGTTGAGAAGATACCGTTAAGTGAGGATGATGTTAATGATGCCTTAGTTAAATTAAGTGAAGGTAAGGTACTGGGAAGGTTCGTAATAACACCATGGGGTGGTTAAAGTGATTAGGAGGTTCTGGTTGGCTAAGGTTGGGGATCATGGGGAAGTTCCTGGACCTGAAGTGTATTGGATGAGGGATTTCGATAAGTGGGTTAGGTTAAGCTTCTACACAATGATAATTGACACTGATGATGGCTACGTCCTAGTGGGCACCGGCTTAGTTAGGGATTTAACACTTAGGAATCGGTTCCTAAGGGAATGGGCGGGTAGCGATAGGTGCAGGTTCACGGTCCAGGATAATGAGAGGATTGAGAACATATTGAAGAGGCTTAATTTAACGCCAGATGACATTGCACACATCATAATAACCCCAGTGCAAGACTACACTGTGGGTGGTTTGGACTTATTTAAGAAGGCTAAGATATACTTCTCAAGGAAGGGGTGGTTTGAGGATGTTGTTAACCCAAAGCCATCACCATTCCTAAACAGGGATGTTTACCTACCTAAGTACGTTAGGGATTACTTATTTGAGGAGGCTTGGGGTAGGATAATGCTTCTTAATGATGAGGATGAGGTTGTTGATGGTGTTAGGGTTAAATGGACTGGATGCCATCATAGGAGTTCAATGGCAGTGATGATTAACACTAAGGATTATGTAGTAAGCCTAACTGATTCAGCCTTCACGCTTAGGAACATTAGGGAGAACATACCCATAGGTATAGCTGAGGATATTTATGAGTGCCTAAACGCCTACGAGTACTTGAGGGCTAGGAGTAAAGTAATTATACCCGCCTATGATCCAGATAACGTTAACACCTTCAGGGAATGGTTCATTTGATGGTTCTTAATTAAGTAATTTTATCTGAAACCTATTTTAACGTGATTAACCCTTAACCACACGGCAATGAAGATAGAGCTACTGGTGTCTGAGAATGAGGTAACGGTTGTGAGTGAGGATGGGAAGGCGATGTTTAGGAGCATTGATGATGCATTAGCCTACATTAAGAGTATGGTGAATAATAACGAGTGCATCCGCAGTTCATGGTACATTAGGGTACCTTTAATGAGAATACTAGGCATATTAGCCTACGCCTCGGATAAGGGCATTAGGGGAGTTAAGGAGGTTTTATTGAATTACCTGAAGGCTAATGGCTTAAGTGAATCCAACGTTAGGGTTATTGAACCAACCTTACAGGCCCTGGGCTTAGTTAATAATGGGGAGTTAACTGAGGATGCTGTTAAGATTGGGGAATTATTCAGGAAGGGCCTACTCACTGAGTGTGCTAGGTTAATGATGAAGATGGCCTACGGTAACTGCATGTTAAGGAGCATGCTGGTTAATTATAAGCCAGGTAACCCAGAGTCATTGAGGGCCATTGGGTTGAGGAGGAGGGATGAATTGAATTACACCATGCAGTTGCTTGACTTCATGATAAGTGGGGGATTAATCAACTGCATTGAGTCAGTTAATGAATTCCTACGCAGTAAATGCAGTAAACTAGTGTGCGGATGCTGCAGTAATTACCTAACATACTACATACTCAGTAGGCTACTGTCATTTAAATTATTCGATTACCTTGACCTACCTAGGTTAGGGTACTCACCAGTAATTAGTAGTGAGGGCATATTCCTAATGCACCCAAATGGTGGTGATAAGGTTCCTGTAGTAAGCAGGATTATTGAGTTTAACCAAGCCAACTACACGCCTGGCTTAAGGGAGCTTGTGGACTCCATTGAGCAGGAGTTGAGGAGGAGTAATGTGAATAGGGCGGTGTTAATAATACCATTCACTGTAAACTACGGCGACTGCAGTGTAGGTAAGGTCTACGTCTCAACCTACCTAAAGGGGGTTTTCACCTACTCTAAAATATATGACCCACATGAGTTAACCAGTGAATTAACCATCAATTAGGCCTAGTACTTATCGAGGTAGGCTGCCATAATGTAGGCGTCCTCACCATCATGGTAATAACCCTTAATTACATCCACGGTAACGTAACCCAACTTCTCGTATAGGCTAATGGCTGGCTTATTGGAAACCCTAACCTCAAGGTAAACCTCACTGGCCTTGTAGAAGTGCTTCATGGCCCTCATTGACCTAACCATTAAATTATACCCAACCCCAATCCTCCTATACTGGGGTAACACGCCAATGGACACAATGTGCCCCTTCCTAACAATGCTCCCCCTCCTTAAATTGGACCAACCGAACTCAACCCTACTCATTACGTAACCAGCGGTCTCGCCATTAACCTTAGCTACAATGAAGGCTTTGGGGAATGATAAGTGGTGCTCAACGAAGAAGTATGATGGGTAATTCTCAGGTAAAACAGCCCTATTAATCCTCACTACATCCTCTAAGTCACTCATGTCAAATTCCTTAATAATGAACTTAACACCACCCTTACCAGTAATCTCTTCAACACCCTCAAGCTTCTCAGTGACCACACCCATGGAACATTAGCTGGAGTGAGCCAATATATAAATATTTGTATTAAAGTAATGACGCTGTGGAGAGCCAATGCCTTAAGCATCAGGAGCCATGAATATTAAATACCCGATAAGCGCGGCATTACAGCAATTCCCATTAACGTAGCCTTAATTACCTAATCGCGAGAAAAACTTAAAAAATACTTATGAATCAAGTTTAGTGAAGCGGCCCGTAGCTCAGCGGCAGAGCACCCGGCTGTAGTCAGCCCCACGGGGGACAATATGCAGTAAATCCCCGTGGCCGGAAACCGGGGGGTCCCGGGTTCAAATCCCGGCGGGCCGACCAGCAGTATTCTTATTAAACCGTGTTAAGTAATGTTCAAGTGAAGGCTATACTTCAAAGGTCACCAATTGTTAATAGGCTTGCTGGATCATGCGGAGGCCCAGTACATGACCCTATAGCCGTAGCCCAGGGAATGTCAATGACTGCTCAAGACTCATTAACAATACTGGACACTTACGGCTTCATTAGGCACCTCGGTGAGTTAACTGTAGCCTCAGTGAGGGGTTCAATGGCCATTACTGTCATTGACCTATGGGACATTAGGCCACTCTGCCGGTTAATTAACCTACCGTGCCTTGAGCCTTGGGATGAAGATAGCTTAAGCACAGCGTTGAATGAAGCCCTTCAATATAGTTCAGTCATTGAGAAGCCCTACGTCATTAGGCTTAATCCACTCCTCTCAAGGGCACTTTGCGTAAGGATTAATGAGGTTAAGGTACTGGGTAATAGGCCTGTGTTCAATAGGAATTGGGGTGTTGGGAATAGGTGGAGGTTGCCTGAACAATGGGGTATTAGTGATGAGTGGGTTAAGTTAGCTTTAAGTAGAGCTAGGGAGCATGTGAGGGGTGGCGACATATTAGTTGAAGGTTACCTGCCAGCTGATTCATCAGCATCAAGGAGCCTCTACATTAATCCACTACCCGTTAATGAGCTCTCGGGGGTTAAGGCTGTTGAGGAGGCTAGGCCCTTCATGGTTAATTTAATTAGGGAAGTTAACCCAAGCGTTGAGTTTAAGGATTCTAAGGCTAGGTTTGACTCAATAATAAGGGATGCCTGGAGGATTATTGACAATAGCCCCATTGACCCAGCCGCATTAATAAGGTTCTGCCTACTTAAATTAAGTAGAGAGGGTAGGCTTGGTAACGTACCCATAGTTGTCTCCTCACCATACCTAATTAGGTGGAGTGACACTGTAATGAGGCCTGACTATAATCCCAACCCCACCTACTTCATGCCTAGGAACATTAATGATGTTGCCGATGCAGTACACATTAATCCCCTAGCCTTAATTAAGGGTATTGGGGATTACTCATACGGTAATAAAGTATCCATAGTGACATCATGTGATACATATGATGATGTGGGCGGAGGCGTACTTGTGATTATTGATGACCAATGCCCACCCCCAGCAAATGCGAGTATAATTGAGGTTAATGGAGGTATGGAGCTTGATAAGGTATGCCAACTAATAACAAGTACATTAAATAATGGTAATGTAGCCTGGATTAGGCTTAGTGGATTTAGGAGTGAATTAAAGGCTACTGTTAACCGTAACCTATGTGACCTATGTGGTGACTGTTTTACACTTAAATGCAGTGCAATAACCACCGATGAGCAAGGCTACCCAAGGATTAGGGCTGATGAATGCATTGGGTGTGGAATATGCGTAAGTGCATGCAGTAGGGGTGCAATAACCCTACTTAAGCCAGGATCCTAAAGCCAAACCTAAAGCCCAATATTAATTATAGGAACCACTATTAATTTAACCCTAAATCCGATAAGTCCTTACCTTAACGCCATAACGCTTAATATGCCCCTCCAGCTCGTCATACATTAATAATGCATCATTAATAATCATGCTCCTTAACTCACCTGCATCCACATTAGCTATTGGTGGGAGCAGGAAAACTATGCTTTCATTAGTGAGCTTATACATGTTCATGAATTCCCTACTTAACTTAGCCACATCCTTCCCCTTAAACTCATTAACCATGCCCTCATACCAGTTAAGCATCATGTTCGCATTACCCATTATGCTTACGGGTAGTATACCCATTATGACGAAGATACCTTCCCCAGGGTGTTTAGGCCATTGAGGCATCGGTACAATTTTAGAGTATTCATTCTCCCTAAAACCGCCACTCCTAGTTATGGTAATCACCCTAACCTTAGCCTCCCTTGATAATACCTCACCCATTGCAGCCATCCCAAGGAATATGTCCTCAAGGTTCTTCACAGGTAGGTCTAGGATTTGGCTAATTGGGTATACCGCAGTCTCAATTACAATTAGTTTAGGCCAGCTGCAGAGATTGAGGGATTTACATAACTCATTAATGAAGCCCCTTGAATCATTAAAGCCCACATCACCCTTAACTAATTTAGCGTAATCATCCTTGAGTAAGCCAACTATTATTGGTAGTGCCAGCATTAGTACTGCCTTACCCATAGTTTAGTGGCTGGCAGTGGTGTAAAAATCTTATATAGTAGCTTTAAAGTAGTATTTAATTTAAAGTAATGCTGATGTTTAAGCAATTAAGTCGTGTAGTTACGTTACTTCGATTTGAGTGCTACAGGAGTATTCATTACCATCCTCATCCTTAGGCCTCCAAACAACCTCGTATTTACCGCTTTTAACCTGGGCGCCACCATTATTTATTTGAAACCAAGCCACCATTATTGAGGATGATGGTGGGATTAAAGTTTGAGGAGGCTCCATGTTGAACACCACCCTTGATGATGAGTCCAATACTTGCCATGAACCAATGTAGAGCGCCTTCTCACCAACGTTAGTTAACATAATGTAAACCACCTCCCCCAACTTAAACCTCCTCCTATCAACTTGAACAATACACTTACCCATCCTAAATCAAGCAATTCACCTAACTTATTTAAATATGCGACAAGCCAGTTAACCTCTAAGCCTCATTGATTATGGGCTTAATGCATGCAGTGTAAAAGTATTTAATTGTTTAAGGGACTGCTGTTGACTTATGATTAAGGGCACTATAATTACTGTGCTTTCATCCAATGAGGCTGAGGCGATTAAGTTAGCTGAGTTGATGGGTAAGAGGAGTGAGGAGCGTATTTACTATAGGAAGAGGGATGATTTAGTTAAGTCAATTCTAGTACCGCCAGTTAATAGGATTATTGATGAGGCGGTGGCATTATCCATATCAACAGCCTTTTACCTTAAGGTACCCGGTGAATTAACTTGGATTGATGGGGAATTAGCCCTACTAGCCGAGGCTTCAGGGTTAAGGGGTGTGGTATTGCCCAATAATGCCGACAGCTTCAGGAGAATTTTCAGGGAATTAAGGATAAGTAATTATGTCTCAGAGTTCACTGAGGTTAATGCTGATGCCGAGGATGTTGGGGTAGTTTACGTGGATAGGGCCTTTAATGTTAAGGGCGTTGGCCTAGTGGTTCTGGGTTTCGCATTAACGCAGGTGAGTGTTCATGATAAATTGATGGCATTACCAATGGGTAAGGAAGTTGAGGTTAGGAGTATTCAAGTCCTCGATGAGGACCAGGACTCAGTACTACCTGGTACTAGAGTTGGGTTAGCATTAAGGAATGCTAGGCTTGAGGAAATTGAGGGTATTCAAGCCTTAATTAAACCTGGAATTAAGTTAACCAGTGAGGTTAAGGATTACGTGAAGCTTAAGTACGCTCATGATGCTGAACTAGTCCATGTAATAGCCTGCGGTGTAAGGGCCATGGGTAAGATTAATGGTTCAGTAATAAGCCTCAAGGATAAGTTACCCACCAATTGCAGGGCGTTAATAATTAACGTTAATGCAAGGCCCAAGACGCCCAGGATATACGGTTACGCTGACCTTAAGGGATAATTCCAGTGGAGGATTTAAATACTGGCGATATCGAGTATTACCCATGAGGAGGATGCACCACTACATGCATCATGGCTACATCAGCGATGAGGTTGCTAAATTAATAGTAAGTAACATACCGCAGAATGGTGTGGCTGCTGATTTAGGATGCGGTTCAGGTAGGTTCTGCCCCATATTGCTTAGTAAGGCTGGTAGGGTGTATTGCGTTGATGTTGATGGCTACGCCATTAGGATGGCTAAGGATTACGTTAAGGATGAGAGGGCCATCTTCCTAAATGAGGACGCATCATCAACATCAATACCCTCAGGTACTGTGGATTTAGTAATAATGGTTAATTCATTCCACGACATGGAGGATAAGGCTAAGGTGGCTTCAGAAATAGGTAGGATACTTAAGCCAGGTGGCTTAGCCATAGTAATTGAATCAAAGCCAGGCTTAACAATACCTGGCCCACCACCATGGATTAGGATGAAGCCTGAGGAGGTTCTAAGGTACTTCAATAGTGAATTATTTAAGCCGGTTGAGGTAAAGGATCTAGGTAACTTTAACGCAATAATAATTAGAAGAACATAAGCTAAGTACCTAAAATCCTCAACACACTATAATACATACCACCATATTGGCTACATATAATAACTTAGTAACCGTAGCATACTATTTACCTTATTTAGTTAGAGCCAGGCCTGAGCTTACTTGAGTCAGCTGGCACCAACTGACTCAACGTTAATGGTACTGTGGTTACTGGGGGCTTTCACTGAATGGTGGAGGGCTCGCTTACACTACATATCCTAATGCCTATGAATCAGCCATGTGGATTTAAGGCCAATTAATGTAAGCATGCATGGGGTTATAACATGCCCCTCGGCCACAAGCTATGCAGTGGCCTCAATGGTGCATTAAACATACTTAAAATAGCCACGAATATTATTGTTGGAAGCGTGAAGAAGCCATCATCATATTTTGTATTCCATAACGGAGTAGCACCCGTAAAGGGGTGTAATCCTTGAGGCCTCGGGGAAACCCGCCATTCATGGCGGGGAAGGGGGTTAGATTACGGATTTCAATGATTGTAACTAAGATCAATTATACATTAAAAGTAGGCCATTTAAAGGTAATTAATTGGAAGCGACATGTTTTTAGACTTCCAGAATTAGTTTATTCATGTGATGAAGGAGCCTTATGCCTCATTGCTTAACAAAATGGTGGAGATAATGAAGGGGGAGTTCAGTGAGGACCTTGTCTCAGTGGTGGTTTATGGGAGTGTTGCAAGGGGGGATAATAGAAATGACAGCGATGTAGACCTCCTAGTAGTCGTAAGGAATCTGCCTAAGGACAGTATGTTAAAGAGGATTAGGCTTTTTGAAACTAAGGTTGAGGATAAGTTGAACCTTAATGAATACTGGAGTAGGGGTTACTATATCTCACTATCCCCTATACTAAAGACTCCAGAGGAGGCTGAGAGGTTCTCACCCCTTTACCTCGACATGGTGTATGATGCAGTAATACTTTACGATAAGGATAATTTCTTCACTAGAGTGTTGGATAGGCTTAAGGGGAGGCTTAGGGAGTTGGGGGCTGAAAGAGTTTGGATTGGTAAGAGGTGGTACTGGGTCCTGAGGAAGGATTCCAAATTCGGTGATACTGTTGACCTTTGATGCACTAGCACTCTCATTTTACAAGCTGAGGAGAGGCTTAATTTAGCCAGGCTTGAGTATGAGAGGAAGAAGTATAATATTGTGGTTAGGCTTTGCCAGGAAGTTGTTGAATTAGCCTTAAAGGCTTGCCTTAGGCTGATTAATGTAGAATCACCGAAATTCCATGACGTAGGCCCGTATTGAAGATTAATATGGATAAGTTTCCCCAATGGTTCAGGGAGAAAGTAGATATTTTTGCATCTTACTCGAGGTCATTAAGGAAGGAGAGGGAACTGGCCATGTATGGTGATGAAGAATCAAATACGCCTCCAGAAATGCTCTACTCAGACTATGATGCTCAACAATCACTTAAAATGGCTGAGGAGGTGCTTGATTACGCTAAGAGGCTATATGAGGAGAAAAGAAGGATGCAGCCTTGATAATGAATTTCAAGTAATGTTGATTATTTCGCAACTAAAAGCTTCACCCTTTAAGGAAGGCTCATAAGTTTCATACTTCATTACAAGTAACAACTGAAAGCCTCGCTCTTCAGGGCGGGAGGAGGTCAGAGTATTCTTAGAGCCGTAAGTGAATCTTTAAGGCTAGGATGTTGATGTAATGCGGGTTGGCTAGCTTCAGGTTGATGTCCTTAAGGAGCGGTAATGCGGGCCCTAACCACTCTTAAGTTAACGATATATTAATTGATTATTAATTATTAATGAGCTGGCGTTAGCTGATGTATAGCCCTTAATGCGCGTTAGGTTAAGACCCTTAATTCAGTACTGAAGCTGAAGCTTAAATTATAGCTTCCACCACTCTTCTTAACCGTGAACTCCACGTCAACCCCCTTCAGCCTACTCATCTTGGCTGATAGTTCCGCCAGTAATTCATTAAGGTCCTCGAAGAGTAGTGATGCAACCTTACTCGGCATCTCAATGCTCGTGGTGAATGATGCCTCATTCACTTTACTAGTTAATAGATCCTTATACTCATTATATGAGTAATGCCTAGCCACCTGGGGTGGTAGTATTGCGTTGAATACCCTTATCAATAAGTCCGCCCTCCTGTAGGATAACAGGCTTATCATTAGTGCGGCTAATGGTTCGGCAACATCCTCAATGTTTATTAATTTAACGTTCCTCTTCTTAGCCTCCTCAACTGCCTCAGGTAGGAATACCTTGGCTGCAACAAAGGATTGGTTAGAGTAGGAGGCCTTAACCACATCCTCCCCAGTGGCCACAGCCTTAATGTGCCCCCTTAATTCACTCCCCTCAATCTTGAGCATGAATGAGCCATCCTCATTCAGCTCAAGCAGCATTATACTTAAAGTTGGGTTAACCTTAATAATACTTACTCAATTAAACCACTATGTAGTCTGGTTTAAATATACCTAGTTTAAAGGTGAAGGTAAATGAGGCAGTTAATTAGGCGGAGGATTAATTGGATGATGGCCCTAATGCCGTATAGTATCGCCATTGGGCCCCTGGGCACTTTACTAACCCTTGAAATAGTATCCCTAAATGGCACTCCAGTGGACGTTAGCTACGCCATGTCAGCTGGCTCAGCGGCCGGTGTGGCGGCGCCATTAATATGGGGGTTCCTACTGGATAAGTATGGTGGTAGGAGGATCCTAACCCTAGGTTTCCTTGGGACTACGGCCTTCATGCTGGCTTTAGCTTACACATCAAGCATACCTCAAATAGCCCTCTACTATGCAGCGGCCTCATTATTCTCATCAGCGGTGGGCGTATCTGCAAGTATGATTATTGTAGGTTACTCAAGTAGGTCTAAGTGGAGTGAATCATACTCAAGCCTAAACTTCATTAGTTCACTAGGCTACCTAATAGGCGACTTAACAGCAGCTGTTCTTTCAGGGTTCCTAAGCATTAAATTTATAATACTCTCCATGAGTGCATTATCCATTGCATCAGTGGCCTTAACACCATTAACCATGCCTCAGAAAGTGGTTAAGGTTAATGCCAGTAATGATCCACCCAAGCCAATTAAGGATAAGGTGATGGAGTTAAGCAACTTAATTACACTATATTTAGCAATCATAATATTCTACATTTCATCAGGAATATTCAATACACTTTACCCATACGGCTTAAGGGTGGGTGGATTATCTAAGGCGTGGGTTATGGGCATAATCTCCATGGGCCTAGGGGTTCAGATATTGGGCTTTAAGATGGCGCCGCGCATAATAAGTAAGCTAGGCAGTAACGCTAAGGCCGCCTCAAGATCATTAATCCTAAGGGGCCTATCCTACTCCCTAATAGGGTTATCATCATCAACACCAGTAACCCTAATTGCCACAGGCCTAACCCTATATCCACTGGCCGCTGGGCTAGCCTTCTCAACATTCTACACAGCATCCAATGTAATGGTATTTGAGAGGCTTAGGAATGGTAAGGAGGGTAGGGGCCTTGGGGTTTACAATGTGGTTACAGGCTCAGCGTACTTAACAGGCTCCCTAGCCTCAGGCTACTTAGCCAACTCAATAGGAATAGGGCAAAGTTACGTTGTGGCTGGAGTAATGCTATGGGGTTCAGCCTACCTATTTAGGTTAATTGATAAGGGTAGGGTCCCTGAATTAGCCAAGATATCTGCTTAAGATGATGCATCGCAGTGTAATTTTAAGAAGGCTTACTCTTAAATGATTATGAGAAAGCTTACGGGATGCCCCTAAAGTATTCTTAGAGAGGCCTTGATGAGTGAGTATTTGTATTCAACAATGCCATGCACTGTAGATTTCGTCTATTGCTTATCAATAAATAGAAGCCGAGAACCAGGATCTAAGCTATTAGATTGTGGGGGAAGAGCAATGTTTAGGCAGGGTTTTAGTTTATGAATGGTGGTTAAGAGTACTGTTGAATCTGGCTATATGTAAATAGATGCGTATTGCCTGAAGGTGGGGTCTACGGCTGGGAGGATAGGCTAGGTATTATGCATTAATTTATAAATTTGGTGAATACACGTTGGATGAATGCGTACAAAGTATATTAAGTCCCAGTATTTAACTTAATTCTATGCCTGAGCCTAGGATTGGTGTTACATTGGGTGACCCAGCTGGGATTGGTTATGAAATAGTAGCTAAGGCGTTATTAAAGTTGAGTGGTACTGGGGTTGAATTAACATTAATAGGTAACTTGGAGCATTTTAAGAAGGTTCTTGGGTTACTTAAGATTAGTGATAATGTTCTTAATGGGGTTAGGTTCATTGATATTCCAGGGGGCCCCTTTGAGTTCGGTAAGGTTCAGGAGGAGGCCGGTAGGGTTTCACTGGAGAGTGTTAGGAGGGGTGTTGAGTTAGCCTTGGCTAATGAGGTTGATGCCTTGGCTACGGCACCAATTAATAAGGAGGCTTGGATTAAGGCTGGTTCAAGCTACATAGACCACACCACGTTACTTCAAGCCTTAACGAAATCCAAGGAATCATTAACAGTCTTTGAAGTGAGGAAGCTGAGGATACTCTTCCTGACGAGGCACATGCCCCTGGCTGATGCAATTAAGGAGATTAAGGCACCTAATGTGCTTAACGGTATCATTAATGCAAGTAGGGTACTTAAGGCACTCGGCGTTAGGAGGGGGAGGATTGCTGTTGCTGCCTTAAACCCACATGCAGGTGAGGGTGGTTTACTGGGTAGGGAGGAGATTGATGAAATAGCCCCAGCGGTTAAGGAGGCTAGGGCCAAATACGGTATTGATGCCTATGGCCCAATACCAGCAGACTCAGTCTTCCACCTTGCTGCTCAGGGGCACTATGATATTGTGCTTTCACTTTACCATGACCAAGGCCATATTGCGGCTAAGACTTATGACTTTAGGAGGACTGTTAGCCTAACCTTGGGTTTACCGTTCTTAAGGACGTCTGTGGATCATGGAACGGCCTTCGATATTGCTGGTAAGGGGATAGCTGATGAAACAAGCATGCTTGAGGCTATTAGGAAGGCTGTGAAGTATGCGA
>NZ_DAXS01000003.1:277-1011 GCF_002506515.1 Caldivirga sp. UBA161 | reverse complement strand
TCACTCTTAGTTAAGGTACCCCACCATCCTTGGTATGGTGGCGTTAATTGAACCCTCGGCGGTAGCTCCTCCTCACCCCTCAGTATTCTTAATGCCTGGTAATAATGTAGTGATGGTATTGGGCCATTCAGTATTGGGTCACTAGTATCCTTTAGGAATCTATAAAGCCTATTAAGGAGGTCCCTTAACACACCCTCATACGTTGGGTCCCTTGAGGCATCATGAAGCTCCAGTGGATCCCACTTAAGATCATATAGTTCAATGAATTCATTAGGCGTGGTTATCTCATCTGCAACCACTGCATGGGCTGGGCTGAGCTTAGAGTCTATTGCAGCATCGGCAGTATCCTGAGCCTCAAGGTGAATTATGAGCTTAAACCTACTAGTCCTAATAGCCCTAATTGGATCATACCTCTCATGGTAAGTCTTCTCAGCGTAGACAGCATCCCTAACACTGGCCACTGAACCCTTAATTAAGGGTAGTAGGCTAACACCCTGAACATTATCTGGAGGCTTAATACTCAGTACTTCAAGTATTGTTGGTAGTAGGTCAACGTGGCTGGTTAAGGCATTAACACGCCTACCACCATAAATACCGCAGTTTGGGCAACTCATAATTAAGGTAGCCTCAATACCTGGATCATACAATGTTGACTTAGCCCTAGGTAAATCCACACCATGATCAGTGGTGAATATGAGTAGCGTATTATCGAATAGTTTAAACTCCTTAAGGGC
>NZ_DAXS01000003.1:0-147 GCF_002506515.1 Caldivirga sp. UBA161 | reverse complement strand
GGCCTATGAACCTCAAAGAAGTTATCCTCAATGTAGAATGGCTTACCCCACCATACTTCCTAAGCCAATCAACAACCATTGGCGCAACCACTAATGCAGTGAGATTACTGGCTAAGTACAACCCCTCAAAACCAAGCCCCCTAACCT
>NZ_DAXS01000005.1 GCF_002506515.1 Caldivirga sp. UBA161 | reverse complement strand
GGGGAGCCGCCAGCTAGGAGGAGGAAAGTAGCGCACCTTATTCCCTTCAAGTAATACATTGATGAAGGCAGCATTGATGCAGTAATCATAGTGCATATAATTGTAAATCATATAATCCTGCACAATGTTTATAAGCGTAATGTTCATTAAATCATGCTAGTGGTTTAGGTTAGCGTGTACTATCTATAGCATTTTTACCCTAGAGGATGATACTAATGCAGCAATGCCAGTAGGTGGTATATTGGAGGCTTATACAGTTGATGAGAGTGAATTTCTCAAGCTGGGGAATCTACTATGATGTACCGGAAGAAATATGGAGGAATATGCAGATAAGGTTAATTAGCAGGAAAAATATGCATAGGCTACAAGGTAGGAGGCAAACATTATTCTAATTGCGAGAAGGTTTGGTGATTGCATTGACCTTCAATAGGCTTCTTCTTATTTTCATCATTATACTCGCTGCCCCTATTACTATACTTTACATCTTCAATAGTAAGCCACCGTATAGCATAAATGTAACTACGGCTAGTAACATTACTACGATTAATGATCCTACATTTCAATGAATCCAAATTACCCCCAACTTCTCTAGAATGCTTATATTTGAATACCACTATTGCGAATGAGACTACATTATCCATAGGCAATACCACCTACAGGTACGTGATTGTGATAATCTATGACTCCGAAAAATCATTCGGGCCTAAAAGAATCCAGGTTAGTGGCATACTCGTTAAGTACCTACCACCAAGGAATAGGACGATAACTAATACAGGTGTAGTAGCCTCAGATTACTTGGTAAGTTACGGAGGTAAAGCATATAAAGTAAGCCTTGGGTTCATAGGATTCCTTGCATCATACAACCTCACGGTTTCTGTGAGTAAAGTAAATGATAACATTTATACAATACAAATTACTACAACGAGGCTAGGTGTAGGTAGTTATGTCAATGTTACAGACATCATACTGATAAGAGACAGGTGAGCTACCCTTTAAGGCTTGGGGTTTCCCACTTCACCTTGCTTCCTATGATTAAAGGGTATTGTGGGGGTTTAGTGGACTGGTTCCCAACTTAAAAACCCACACATCCTCATGTCAATTAAGAGACCTTAAATACACCATATAGCAGCACCCCTCATAAAGGGAAGTGAATTTAATAGTTGGATTGTAAGGCTAAGTTTTATTACTCATACTAGCGTTCTTCACCTACATTTCAATAATTATCAGAAGCGATACTTTAATGGTTAAATCCTCTGAATCAATGCTGTTATCCCCTATTTCTTCATTAGTCACTCCCTCAACCTACTCTAGATAATGCGTATAATCGGTTAATTTCCCATTTATTAGTTCATATATGATTCAGTAGCCTTCCCATTAATCCCTCATCCTATAGCCGTAAAATCAAGAGCAAACCTATTAGTTAAATTAGCATGATGTATATTCAGCCATGCATTTAATGTCCCAGTTTCAAATCCAGGCTCCGGCACTGGGTTGTTTCTTTAAGTTCATTATTCTTAATCATGTGTGTAACCGTGGTACATTATGGTTACATGATTGGTTACACGGAGAGTTTTTACTCAGGAAACTGAATGCGTTCTGTTGACCAAATATGAGTAAGACTTGGATTTGGGTACTGGTTGGAGCCGTAATCAGCCTTGGCTTAGTGGTTAGTTTAGGTGTAGCCTATGTAATTATGCATTACTACTATTATCCCTATTACTACAGTGGCAATTATCTTGTTAGCTCACTTACTGGTGATTATTACTATGGCACATACCCAATAAACCAAACCATTAAGGAAGTCATGGAGATACCCGGTTACGTCCATGTTTACTCAAGCAACAATACTATAGTGTTTACCAGTAGGGATATTAATTTACTGGTCTTAGCCATGATGGGTGATGATGCTGAGAAAATGTTTAATGCTACATCACCACCATACGCACATGGCGACGTCTTCATTATTTACGGCCTCATAAACCCAACATTAGTCATACCGGCTGGAGCCACAATTCATGTCACTTTCGTTAACCTTGATGATGATATGTACCATAATTTTGTGGTTACAGTGGTATCACCCCCATACCCATACAATGTGATGCCCTACGTAGGCATGTATGGCGGTATGGGGCCTCAAATGATGCTGCTCATGAGGTGGTTACCACCAGCCAATTACAAGGCTAACCATGCCTATGGCTATGAGTACACGCTCACAATTACAGAACCAGGCACATACTGGTACCTATGCACTTACCCTGGCCATGCTGAGGATGGAATGTATGGTGAAATAATAGTAACTGGTAATAGCGCCTCACCAACGCATCCAGTTGTTCAATATCCAGGCCCATATTATGGGTCTGGCTGGATGGGTGGCATGATGGGGTGGTGGTAATGCCTTGCCCATGCATGTGGGGGTGGTGGGGTTGGGGCCCTGGCCCATGGTTTGGCTTTAGGTGGTTCGGTTGGATAATTGGTGCATTAATCGCTGTACTGTTCCTAGTATTCATAGTGCTTGTAGTGGTTTGGATCATTAGAAGCCTAATGCGTAACTCAGGTAGTAGTAATTCCCAGAGCCATGAACACAGTTCATGCCATAGTTAAGGTGGAGTAATCTTTAGTTAGCCTTTATTAAAATCCTTCAACTTCACTATATTCCTACCCTTAACCTTAACAACCTCAACCAAGCCCTTCTCCTCAAGCCTACGTACAATTCTCCAGGACTGAACCTTAGATAAGCCCATTTCCCTCATTATTTGATACTGAAAAACTTCACCACCCGACTTAATCACGTATTCAAGAACCTCACGTTCAGCCTTAGGCAGTAGCCTCAGGACTTTATCATAGTAGCCACTGGAGCTACTAGCCTCCATGGTGGCTCCCTGCAATGCTGCATGGTTTAATCCTTGGGGATTATTAACATTGATTAATATTATTGGCGCCATCACCGTGATTGCACCTATGATTAATAACGCTATGGGTAGGAGTAATGGGTAGTACGCCATCATTCCACACATCATGCCCATGCAGTGGTAATAAGCCATGTAATTAACCATAATTAATGCACCATAAAGCAGGTACGCGCCTACTCCCAATATAATAACGCCAATTATGATTAATATGCTACGTAATGCACTATGTTCCTTATTCATCATTTAATACTAATCGCTAATGATTTAATAAATCTTTCCGCACAACCTTAATAAAGCAATAGTGTTCGTTCCCTTAACCTACCGGTGGTTGGATCAACCTCAAGTTCAAGGACCTCAAGTGTCGTTACGCCAATTAGAACCTTATCAATTATATCCGATATAAGCACAGGCACTAACTCACTCCTACCTTCAACTTCAATCCAAGCCCTAGACCTATCAACCTCAACAATCCCAGCCCCAGTCTCAACCCTTGACTTGCCAGTAATACTTAAGCCAAGTTCATTAGCCAGCGACCTAGGTATAACAGTCAAGGTAGCCCCAGTATCAATTAAGGCCTTAACCTCAACAACCTTACTTAAGTCCACATTACCAATTCTAGCGTTAACCCATACATGACCCATTAAAGAAGGTACAGCATTTAGGTTAATAAACCCTAAGGCATCAGCGGCATGGGCCCATCCATGGAGCCTTCTCGCAATATTTCTTTTCAATGCAACTCTTCACCCATTCATCCTCAAATTCCTTAGGGACCCTAGGCCTCTTAACGGCATCATAGTAGTCGTAGGGCTTAATATCAATTACAGGAGTCCCTGTCCAAGCATCAAGGCCCCTTAACCATAGCCTTGGTGGCTCAACTTTAACAAGCTCCAGTACAGATATTCCAATTGGATTAGGCCTAAACGGATACCTAGTTGCAAATACACCCACCTCCTTATCCGTACCCTTTAACCTAACCCTCAGCCTAACCTCCCTCTGCTCGTGAAATACATACACTAGAATCACGTGAGAATACTCATTAAGGCCAAGTAATCCATCAGCATACTCATTGTAAACATGCACAACACCAGTAAAATCATACCTAGCCCCATACCTATCCCTACCAGGTTCATTAGGCTTTGGGAAGCCAACCTCCACGTAACCAATGGGCTTAAATAAATAATCCATAGTATTTAATTTAAATGAAATTAAATAAACCTTACAGGAAGTGATTCATGGGTGAAAGCATATATTTGCGGGTGCCTAATGATTATGATGCGTGAATGGAACCCATTGTACACCCATGGAGGGATTTAAGCAAATACGTGGAGATTAGGGTAAAGGAGGCGTTTTATGAGTTTGAATTAGCTGAAAAGTTCCTAGAAAATGGCCTTTATAGAAACGCAGCCGGTAAGGCGTTTCAAGGTTGGAAAGCTACCTTAGCAGCTCTAGCGGCTATTTCCCGTAATGAGTTGATTAATGAGTTTAGCGGCTTCGTTAAGCTTAGGGAGAGGATTAGGGTTGAGGCCGTTGACTACATAATAGCAGTCATGCCCACCACACGCATGAAGAAGGTGGCCACATTACTGAGGTGTAAGTACGGTAATGATGTTATGCTATTAACGGAATTAGCCCTAGATGTACATGAATTCCAATACAATGGGTTAGATAGGGAAGGCGTACTGAGCCGTTACTTAGACCTTGATATGGTGAAGCAGGACATCACTACAATAATTGAGGGTGGTAGGAGGATACTATCCTCAGTAACATGGCATTCATAATCTTAATCCCATTGCGAGATTAAGCATTATTCATCTTTCTTAACTCAGCTAGGAGCGGTATTTCCTTTATTAATTCACCCGTAACGTAATCCCAGTATATGCCCCTTGGCTTCCCATCAATCCTACTAACCTTAATAATCCTATTGGGTGTTACTATAATGTCCACAGGCAGGTCGAAGGGCTCCCTGGGTATCTCATCATTAACTAATTGAAGTTCATGAACAGTAGTCACCACCGGTGTGCCCTCATTCACCTTACCTAATGCGCTAACTATCCCCCACTCAATTTCAGCATAGCCATGGGATTTACCAAGCCTCCTACCATTACTAGGATTAACGGCCACTGAACCTATTATCACTAAGTCTATTTGTGGCGCATCCCATGGCTTAATAGGTGTACCCCACTTGAATGAACCACCTATAGTTGATGCATCAGCATAGTACTGCCTTGGTATCCTACTTGGGTCAAGTAGGAGGAATCCCTCCCTAATCCTTGGAGTTGGTACAATAACTAATTTACCATACCTCAATGCAAGTTCCCTGCAGTAACGTTGAGGTGAATCAGGGTTAATCTTAATGACCTTAGCCACCTTAAACTCTGGCAATGTTGAAGCTAATCTACATGCCTCCTGGGAGCCAATGAAGTTAGGTATCCTGCCGTAGGCTGGCCTTGGGAATGCTGCAACATTACTCTCCTCAAGCATTTTCCAGACCCTCACCCTAATAGCCTGCTTAACAGCCTTAATATCCATAATCAATTTCAGTAAGCCTACGTTATACTTAAAGCTTAATCTCATGAGGTAAGGATGATTAACTTAAGAGCATATTATGCTGAGGATAGTGAAGTAACGTTACCAGTAATGGAGTACCCTTAAGTTAGTACTAGCTTTAGTAATGAGCTTATTAATTAGCCCACAGCCTTATTAACTGTGGAGAAGGAAGCTGCTTCAATTGAATTACCGAAGATTATTTATGAGAAGATTCAGGAGAGGGGGTTGGATATTGAAGATTTCATAATGTATACGTTAATGAGTATTATGCAATTGGATCCAAGTGAACTTGCTAAGGCTAGGCTCGAATTAATTATGAAGTATCTTAATGAGGCTAAGGAGTACATTGATAAAGGTGATTCAGTGCAGGCTAGTGAGGAGTTGTATAATGTTATGGAGGAGTGCATTAAGGCGCTTGCAGGGAAGTATAACTTACCTGAGTATCAGGATGCGGTTAAGGAGGGTAGGTGGTCTACTTACCTTCTCGGCGAGGCGGCTAGGTTATTGAGCATGGTGCTTAATGAACCAAGGATTAATGATGCTTGGTCTAGGGCCTATGGCCTACACGTATGGGGCTTCCATGAGGGTAAGTATGGGGTTGATTATGTTAAGATTGATTCACCTCACGTTGAATGGCTTGCAAATTATACAGTGTAATTATTACAGTAATTATGTTAAGCCAATACTACTAAACTCAAGGAGGTGAAACTTACGCTTAATTAAATGGGGAGATCATAAGGCTTTTATTCTCAATAGCTTAATGGAACTTAAGTTTGAAGGAAAGATTACTTGGTTTAAAAATCATGCCGTGTAGTTGAATGCGTTAACATGGATATGGATCTATAAGAACCCTATATAGCTTAATAACCCCCTTATCAATAAGCTTCAGTAATTCATCGGAATTACTCAACTGACTCTGGTTAACCTGCCCATTAATGTGCAGTAGTATGCCCATGCTAATGTCATTAGCCACCAATTGCCCGCTGTTAATTGGTACGTTAACGCCAAGTAGTGTTGATAATGCCTGAGCAGTGTCCTGCCTTTCAACGTAACTAACTATTTTCTTACCCTGCACCATACTCTTAGCCTCATCTACACTCATTTGGTTCAGCCTTATTATGCCTCCACACGGCAGCATGCATGATCCCAGCCCATTTAGGAGGTATACTACATTCTCAGACATAGTTTCCCCCATTGGCAAATATGGTTAATTAATCTTCCTCACTCATTAAATGATTAATTGCGTCGTAAAGTGATTAAACGCATGTGCTATTTATTACCGCACTTAACTGTTACGCTTAAACTCATGAATATTGACCCTTAATTCATATTTCATTTAGCATATTTTAATATCTATAATTTAATGTATGAAAGAAATTATGTATGTTAATGTCTTCCACCATATAGTAGTGTAGTAAAATATTCGGCAGATGATAAGCTTTAAAAATCAGCCACTAACCTATCTCTGATCAATTATATGTCCTCAGCTAAGGCAGATATTAAGATTGAGATTAAGAGGAGGGTATTCACATTTAGGGTTAAGCGTTATGATCCTAAGACCAATGGTTATAAGTGGAGTGAATATAAGGTTGAGGTTACTAATAGGCAGACTGTCCTTGATGCCTTACTTAAAATTAAGGCAACACAAGATGCAACACTGGCGGTAAGGTACAGCTGCAGGATGGGCACATGTGGCTCCTGCGCAATGGTAATTAACGGTACCCCACGGTTAGCCTGCGAGACGAAACCCTTTGAATTGGGTACCGATGTAATAACAGTTGAACCATTAAGTAACCTTAAGCCCATTAAAGACCTCGTTACAGATATGGATGACTTCTTTGAGAAGCATAAGTCTGTGGATCCATGGTTAATTAGGAAGGATGAGAAGGAGCAATTCGAGAAGCTAGACACCTACTATCCCCAAACTGAAGAGCAGCTATTAAATTACCTGGAATTCTCATACTGCATAAAGTGTGGTGCCTGCTATGCAGCATGCCCCATGGTATTCCTAAACAAGAATTACCTCGGACCACAGGCCTTAGCGGCTGCCTACAGGTGGAGCGCTGATAATAGGGATGAGGGTTACGTGCTTAGGCTTAAGGTCATTGACTCAGATAATGGTGTGTGGTCATGCCACTACAGTGGTACGTGCAGTAAGGTTTGCCCTAAGGGTGTTGACCCAGCGCTTGCAATAAACCTGCTGAAGAAATCATTATTAACCGGTAAACCACCAGCTAGGTGACCTAGGTGACTGAGAAATTATCCACTAAGAGGAATCCACCTAAATGGTCCCTGTGGTTTAAGGGGCTTGACGAATGGTTACTAATATTCCAGAAGGTTAGCGGTGCCTTACTTGCACTCTACTTGATAGGGCATACATTAATCATATCAACGGCATTAAACTTTGGCCATCCAACGCCATTAACCTGGGAGAAGATAATAGGGTTAATTGAGGGGCCTCAAATAATAGGTAATGTACATGTTGGTACAATAATAGAGTACCTCGTAGCGCTATTAGTGGCTGTTCATGGAGCCAATGGCGTTAGGCTAATACTAATGCAGTACTTCGGATGGGGGTTACCTAAACCTGAAAGGCGCACGTACCCAATGGTGCCATCACCTAAGAAGAGGTCTCAAATGGCTTACAAGTACTTAGTTATAATTGTTGTAGTGATTTTCATAGTGTTGGCATCATATGTAGCCTTCATAGGGTGATGGGTATGGTGGCTAAGTCAACCCTAATGAAGTGGCACTACATAACTGGACTAATACTAGTCGTGGTTGTTGGAATACACTTAGCCTTCAGGTGGCCTAGCTACGAAGCGTCAATAGAGTGGGCTGGCCCTCACGGCGTCTATGAGCAATTAATGAACACGGGATACATGGCTGCAATATTCATACTCCTCTACGCCGCCACTTACCATGCAATGAATGGCTTAAGGACACTACTCCTTGAACTCCACCAGGGGAGGTACTGGAATGTAGCCGTCGATGTAGTGATAATAATAGTGGGAGTCTTCATAGTGATCGTTGGTACAGTGGCCTTAGTGGGCGCCTTATCGGTAATTTAAGCCCATCCTGATTCTCAATAAAATTAATTTACTACCTGTGAATTGGGGTTCCTATGGTGCCAACTTTACTGAAGGAGCACTTGTACATTAAAATGGCTGTGGCGTTAATAGTTATGTTAGCCCCAATAGTATTAATGGATTACAGGGATATTTTAGCGAAATGGTGGCTTAAGCTCAAGGCACGGGTAAGTAGGCGCAGAAGCAGGTAAATCAACATAAAGTGTAGGTTGAGGGAGGTAGTGATTTACACTATGAAATTATTGAAATCAAGCCAAAGGTGCATATTTAAACGCCTCAATGATCATGGAGAAAGGCTTATTAGGCCAGTAGTATTATTGGGGATTGCCCCGCCCGGTTAACCCGCCCCCGTATTATGTTGGAAATCTTTATTACACTAGTTTATTAATGATTATTCCATGGCTGCAATTAACTTAATTCCTGAATCGCCTATTAACGTTAAGTGCGGCAATGGGCAGGAGTACTTAATTATATTAATGCCTCAATACATGAGTAATTTAATTAATGGAGGTGGGTGCGTTAAGGCAGTGATGCTTCCCAAGGGTTTGGCTGGGGAATTCCATACTTACCTTGAATTAGTTTCATTCCTGGTTAAGAATAATGTGAGGCTTATAGTGCCATTGAGTGAACTTAATAGCCTTAGTGAATTATTGAGGCGTAGGTTAATAATAGTGCCTCATATTGATGATTCAAGGTTCATAAGTAAGATCAGTGAATTAGAGCGTGCATCATTTTTCGCTAACGCATCATTAATACTCAGTGGCTCACCTAGGCTTAAGGAAGTCTTCATTCACCTACTACCCCCCAGGTTGAGGAGGGGGTTTAACTTAATTTACGGTACGCCAACTATTCAAGCTGACTTAATCTACATGGTTCATTACCCTTAGTTTTTTAAATAGGTGATTATTAAGTCGCCTATGAGTGGTGCCGGTAGGAAGACTACGCAAACGCCAATGGTTAGATTCTATAGGAGGCAGTACCCTGAGGTTGGGGAGTTGGTTGTAGGTACTGTTAAGAGTATTGAGGAGCATGGAGCCTACATAACCCTTGACGAGTATGGGGGAATTGAGGCTTACGTACCCATTAATGAGGTTCTTCAATCTTGGTTTAGGAATATTAGGGATTATTTGAAGGTCGGGTCTAAGGCGGTCTTCAAGGTCATAAGGGTTGACCCAAGGAGGGGACTAATAGACCTCTCGTTAAGGAGGGTTAGGGATGAGGAGAGGGAAAGGAAGTTCAACATATGGAAGAGGAACTTGAAGGCAATTAAGCTAATGGAGATAATAGCCCAGAAGATGGGTGTAAGCTTGAGTAAGCTAATGGAGGAGGCTGGGTGGAGCATAATGGAGTACTATGGTGACTTATATTCAGCCTTCGAGGACGCGGCCAAGGGTAACATTGACCCATTAATTAAGCTGGGTATTAGGAAGGAGTTAATTGATGAGGTTGTAAGGGTGGCTAATGAGAGGATTGAGAAGCCTAAGGTAACCATAGTGGGTATGTTGAGGATGATAAACCTAAGGCCCAATGGCGTTGAGTACATTAGGAAGATACTTGATAATGCTATTGATGAGGCTAAGAAGCTTGGCGTTGAGGCTAAAATATACGTCATAGGCCCACCTAGGTATAGGATTGAAGTCACTGGAAGTAATCCAAGGCATGTTGAGGAGGCCTTTGAGAGGCTGAGTAGCCTACTGGTTAATGAGGCTAAGGCTAATGGTGGAGAAGCCTCAGTTTCAAGGAGCCAGTGAAGGGGGGTTGAGGATGGTTAAGTCAGTGATGATGAAGTGCACCAAGTGCGGTAAATACACCCTAAGGAAGGATAAGTGCCCCTACTGCGGGGGGCAATTAACAACTCCCCATCCACCCAGGTATTCACCAGACGATAGGATGTGGAGGTATAGGCTTATGCTTAAGGTAGCCCTGGGGCAATTAAACGTTAGTGAGGAGGCTAGGAGGAGGATCCTTGAATCATTAGGCCCCGGAAAAGTTTAAAATGGCCTGCTAATCCACCTACTAGCATGAAGATACCTAGGGTAATTAGGACCTACTGTCCAAGATGCAGGACATACACTGAACACACGGTTACCCAGTACACTGCCGGTAAGAGGAGGACTCTCTCAGAGGGTCAGAGGAGGTATGAGAGGAAGCTGCTTGGCTATGGTTCATCAAGGAAGCCTAAGCAGAAGACCTTCTATAAGGTTACTAAGAAAGTGACCCTTAAGTTAACCTGCAGGCAATGCGGCTACGTGACGCATAGGACCATTGGCAGGCTTAGGAAGGTTGAGCTAGTGGAGGCTCGTTGAGGGCCCTTTATATGTCGCAGCAGAGGTTAATTATACTTAGGTGGTATGGATCCCTTAGGCTCTACCTCCTACTATCAATACTACTTGCATTAGTGGGTTCATATATGCTTGGCTACTCACTGGTGCTGCCCAGCAGCTACTTAACGATGCTTAGTAATGAGGCTGAGGCTGCTGCATCATTACCATTCCTAATCAGGTTCATTGATGGGTTAATAGCATTAATCATAGCCTACATACCCTACGCCGGCATTGGTTGGATGTCATATAATATGATTAATGTGGGTGAATTAGGCCTAATTCACCCACTTCAATCAATTGTCCAAATGTTCTACCTAATGATACTGACAGTGTTCCCAATGGTTGATGGAACATTATTAACAACAGTATTAATCGTAAGTAGATTAAGTAAGATTCAACTACCAGCCAACTTCATAAGGCCAACACTAATACAATACTCAATATCAGTGGGCGTTTCACTGGTATTATTCCTAATATTGATTTCCCTATAATAGGTTAGGAACTAGGCTTATATATCCTTATATCCTCACTCACTAATGGGTAAGCCTGATTTGAATGTTATTGTGGTTGTTTTAGATAGCCTTAGGCAGGATCACGTCGGCTTCTATAGGGGGCTTTACGGTTGGCGTAGTGTCTTTGATAATGTCCCACCACCTGATACACCTAACTTAGATAAGCTTGCCTCTGAGAGTATTGTATTCACTAACGCCTACCCATCTGGCCTACCAACAGTGCCTGTTAGGGAGGAGTTGTTGACTGGCCAATTCACACTACCATACCACCCATGGTCGCCAATGCACCCGGACTCATACACAATGCCTGAACTCCTAAGGGGTTTAGGATACTTCACTGGCCTAGTGGCTGACACATACCACTTATTTAAGCCCAGTATGAATTACACTAAGGGCTTCGACACATGGTTCTTCATTAGGGGTCAGGAGTATGATGCTTACGGCATTCCACCACCAGTTAATAGGCGTGTTGAGGATTATGTAACTAAGGATTACTACAGTAATTACGCCGGCTCAAGGAGCTACGCTGACCTTGTGGCGCAATTCCTAGCCAATATTGATGATTGGAGGGGTGAGGAGGATTGGTTTGCGGCTAGGGTCTTTAAGGCTGCGGTTAATTGGGTTAAGAACGCCTATAGGAAGTACTCTAGGTTCATGCTTTGGGTCGACAGCTTCGACCCACATGAACCATGGATGCCGCCGCCGAGGTTCGATAAGTACACTGACCCCAATTATAAGGGGCCTAAGCTAATACTACCAATGGGTGGTGAGGCCAGTAAATGGTATACTAGTGAGCAAATTAACTACATTAGGGGCCTCTACGCTGGTGAGGTTGCCTACGTTGATTACTACTTTGGTGAATTCTATAATGCGTTAAGGGACCTCGGCCTACTTGAGCAGTCAATAATAATACTCCTAGCAGACCACGGCCACCCGTTAGCGGATCATGGGAAGTTCCTTAAGGGTGGTGATAGGCTCTATAGTGAGTTACTTAAGGTCCCATTCATGGTTAGGCTACCTAACGGTAGGCACCTTGTGGCTGATGCAATAATTCAATTCCCAGACGTATTACCAACAATACTCAACCTACTAAACCTACCTGAAACATACACCTACCCGCTAGCCGGTAGGAGCTTCATTAATGTGCTTAATGGTTCAACTAATAGGCATAGGGCATACGCAATAATGGGCTACCATGAGGCTGCTGATAGGTGTATTAGGGATAATGAGTGGAGCCTAATATATAGGCCAGATGGTAAGCATGAGTTATATAACCTAACCAAGGACCCAAGGGAGAGGGTTAATTTAGCCGGTGAAATGCCTGATAAGGTTAATGAAATGCTAAGTAAATTAGCATTATGGTTCATGAATAGGAGTAGGCCAATAAGGCAGCTTCAAGCCAAATACGAACTAGGGGGCACTGGGAAGGTTTGAGGACCCTAATGGCCGAGCCCTTGAGTGAAGTATTTTTATAAAGGTTCCTTAAGGGTTAAGTAATGGGTAAGGCAACTGATTCAATTCACGGGTATGACCACGTTGATGAGTATGGATCAGTGATACCACCAATATACTTATCAACACCATTCAGGCAGATCATTGAGGCTAACCCATCTGATAGGGGGTTTGACTTAAAATATTCTAGGGAGGAGAACCCAACAGTCAGGTACCTTGAACGCATATTAGCTAAGCTTGAGAATGGTGCTGATGCGTTAGCCACTAATAATGGTATGGCAGCCATCTCCACAGCCTTAATAAGCATCCTTAAGGCAGGTTCAAGGCTAATACTCCCCGCTGAAATATACGGAACCACATTAAGCCTAGCCTTAAACCTGGATAAATTCGGTGTGAGAACAATAATCACCATGCCTGAGACTGAGGATTTAGTTGAGGCCATTAAATCCAACCCAAATTCAATCATAGTGGTTGAGACTTTAACTAACCCAATGTTAAGGGTTATTGATGTGGATTACTTGATTAAGGTGTCTAGGGATAATGATTCACTGCTAATTGTTGATAACACCATGGCTACGCCAGTGCTTTACAGGCCAATTGAACATGGAGCCAGTATAGTAATTCACAGTGCCACTAAGTATATTTCAGGGCATAATGATATCCTAGCTGGAGCCATAATAGCCAGTAATGCTAATACCATTGAGGAGATGTGGCAATGGAGGAGGAGGCTGGGTACAATAATACAGCCCCTTGACGCCTACCTAGTGTTAAGGGGGGTTAAGACAATGAGCCTAAGGGTTAGGAAGCATTGTGAGAATGCAATAGAGATAGCCGATTACTTAAGCAGCCACCCTAAGATTAAGGAAGTGTATTACCCTGGTTTAAAGTCAAGCCCATACCATGAGTTAGCCTCAAAAATGTTTAATGGGCTATACGGTGGAATAGTATCATTCAAGGTGAAGGGAGGTAAGGAGGATGTGCGTGCATTCCTCAATTCACTAAGGATAATTAAACCAGCCCCAAGCTTCGGTGGGCCAGAATCACTAATAATGTACCCAATAACCAGTGCAGCCCAACCAATACCGGAGGAGTATAAGGCTAAACTGGGCATTGATGAAAGCCTACTTAGGCTATCAGTGGGATTAGAGGATGTTGAGGATATAGTAAATGACTTAGATAATGCACTTAGGCAGATACCATAATGGTTAATTAAGAAAAAGCTTAAAAGCAATGAGGCAGGAATAAGGCGAAGGCGGGGGTGCCCGAGCATGGTCAAAGGGGGCGGGTTCAGGTCCCGTTGGCGTAGGCCTGCG
>NZ_DAXS01000018.1:2088-2743 GCF_002506515.1 Caldivirga sp. UBA161 | reverse complement strand
TATTACTCTGCAATGTTCTCACTATCATTCACCTTAACCCTAGGTTACATTACAGCGGTAATCGCCTCAATACCAGTATTCATTAAAGATGGCATACCAAGATGGTTAATAGGCATCGTTTACATTTATGCTACATCAATAATAATTCAAAGCCTAACTGGTGTGCTAAGCTTTCACCTTTGGGCCACAGGTAAAGTTGTTACCCAGGGCCTTGGTTCAGTAATAGGTAGTATAGTGTTTAGGGTTAGTGAAGTTGCCTTAATAATTATACTTCACAATGTTTACGCTATAGCATTATCCTCATTACTTAACTACACTATGACACTAGTATACTACTTAATTAAGGTTAGGTCACTACCCAGTTTAATACTAGGTTATAGGATCCTTAAAGTTAGGATTAAGGCATTCCTTAACTTCGGCTTCCAATACTGGCTAGCAGCATACTTAGGTTCGGCATTCGGTAGTTTAATCACATACCTCATATTTAAGATGCTTGGGCCATCCTCCTCAGGAATATACAGCATAACGACTACTGCATTAGGCCTTTTAACTAGTTTCAGTGCTGCCGTCAGTGGTGTCTTTAGTTCCCTGGCCGCCCATGGATTGGGTACTGGTGTTGAGTTGAGGGGTTTATCTAGGGATTATGCTCAATCAT
>NZ_DAXS01000018.1:0-1961 GCF_002506515.1 Caldivirga sp. UBA161 | reverse complement strand
GATGGCGTATACATGATGTATTATTGGGTTAGTGGGAAGGGTTGGTTAGCTATTGAGAGGACTCTAGCCGGTTCGGTGGCTAATGTTGCATTATTCATACTGTTGGCTGGTAGGCTTGGCTTATACGCTGCCGTGGTGGGTGCATATGCTGGTGCTGCTGTGACTATGATTCTTTACTGGGTTAATAATAGGCCGTGGGGGTTTAAAATGGGGGCCACTGGTGCATTATCAGTATTGTTCCCAGCATTATCAGCATCATTATTCGTAGTCTATGATCCTGTGCTTAAGTGGCCTATACCCCAGTTAACCCTAATGATTGCCTTCACCCTAATCATGATTATTATTAAGCCCGTGGAGAGGGAGGTACTTGAGGATGCGCCGCGCTTCCTCAAGCTTATACTCAAGGCCTTTGCTTAACTTAAGCACCTACGGCCTATTACCAGTAGCCTAGCCTTCCTAACAGCAGCCACTGTGGCTAAGGCTAGTATTAGGATTACTGTTGAGGTTAATATTGGGGTTAGCCTAATACCCCACGGCGTGTAATTAAGTATTAGGCCAATAAGAGGCTCCACTGCTAGGCTTAGGCCTATGGATAAGGCAAGCCTCTCCAATGGCGTTAACTCATCACCCCTTGGGTAAAGTGCCTCAACGAGGGTGTAGCCTGGTAGGAAGAGTACTATTAATGCACCTAGGGCGTACCTAAGGTAGATTAATGGTGGGTTATGAATTAATATGACTGAGGCCAGTGAAGTGGCTGTTAAGGCCACTATCACCCAGTACCATAATCCACTCACTGTGAAGAAGTATGGTAGCAGGTTATCGTAGGGGTAATCCTCAATATCAATAACACCACTCTTCCAGAGCCTTAAAACCTCATAGGCTGCCTGACCCCTTGAAATATTAAAACGCGCTGCAACATCATTAACAAGCTCATTAACGCTCATGCACTCACCCCCCTTAACCCTCTCGGTAATGTAATCATCAATGCTCATTAACCCACCCCAGTGGCGTTGAACCATAATTGCACATACTCCCCAGTGTACGTTAACGTTAAGTTAACTGGATTATACAGCCAGAGTTCAGCCAGCAACCTATAGGACCCAGTGTTATTAATAGTTAAGTTAAGCGGCGCCACCCACGACTGATTATTCAGGAGAATCCTCTCATAGGTTAAGAGTGGTGTAGCGTTTAACGGTGGTTGGGCGGTATTACTTGCATTAAGTAGGTAAACCTTAACTACATACCAAATGGGCTTATTCATGTGATTATACACAAATACGTATAGGCTTAATGAAGTATTAACGTAGACTACTGATGGGTAACCACCAATCCTACCACCAGGCCCAAGTAGGCCTATTGCCGAGAAAGCCTCAGCCTCCCTACTAACCACAGACTGCGCTGTAATGAATACTGCGAGGATTATGATTAAGGCAAGCACTATTGCAGCAGCCTCCTCATTATAGATTAGCGTCCTAGCCCTACCTGAACCAACCTTAACCACACTACTCCCCCTAAACCTAAGCCAAATACTACCAATTAATTCACGGCGCTTAACGTAGATTAAGGCTATAATGGCGATTAAGGCGATTACTAATGAACCATACTCAACACTCACCACCAGGGTATGAAGCCTAGCATTAGCCTCCAGTGAGGGTACTTGACTCATAATTGAATTAACAATAGCCACCGCACCCTTAACCTCACCCCTCTGGGTTAGGTTAATTGCATTATTAAGCTCATTAACCAGCACAGTAACATTAGCACCCTCAACACTCAACCTAGTTACATTACCGTAAGCATAAAGCAGCTCCTCAACCTGAGCCCCCACAAGGGGCATAAAGGCCACTACAGTAAGCAGCATTAACACCATTAAGGCCCTAATCCTCATCAAACCCACCCCATAAGGCCAGTATTTATACCTTCACACAATACCTTCAATTCTTTCTTAGCTTCTTGTGAAT
>NZ_DAXS01000049.1:14902-28109 GCF_002506515.1 Caldivirga sp. UBA161 | reverse complement strand
ATTGCTTGAGCCAAAGGAGGAACAGCACCACGTGGTGCCACATCACCTAATAGAATCCATGTAAGTATATTCATCCATTGAAGTGGCATTCCAGGATCACCTCTAACATGCACAAGGCTTTGCCTAGCTAATGGTGGTAGGCATTCATCCATCCAACTTGGATCGAAAACATCTTTAACGTATTCTATTGGTATGAATTGTTCATTATCCACTGATGTTGGTAAGTAATACTCCCACCAAGCTATGAAGGTTTTAATTGCTTCCTCATAGCTGGAACTACCTGGTGCAGAGGCCAATAGCCATGAGTGTAAGTTCGTTAGATTAATGTATCCGAATGTTGAGTTTATACACCATACCACTGTGCTATTAGGTAGATTTAATGAAGCTGGAGCGGTTACTGGACTACAGTACCAGCCAGTTAACTTACCATTAATGACTTCAGGCCAAGCAAATGGATAAACACCATTGGGGTTAAATGCACCGAAGGCCCACCATGGGTTATTAAGCCAATTCCATATTGTTAAGTACCCATATATTTGGCTACCAAACGTAACCACAGTCTCATAACTACCACCTGAAAGTATTGAACTTAGATAAACACCAACCTCCTCACTTACCACCTTTGACGGTATACCTAATGCTGACCATTCATTAGCCACTACAATACCAACATAAAGCACGTTAGTCCATCCTGATGGTCCAATTATAGTAATAGTTAATGGTGTCCCATTAGGTAAATACCATTGATTACCCTTCTTATATAAGCCAGCTGATTGAAGTAATTCAGCACCCTTAGTTACATTATAAGTGCAGTTGAAGAATATGCTCCTTATTGATGGTGGATATGAACTTATGAGGGGTAAACCTGATGGTACCTGCTCCAGCTCAGGTTGCATTGTACTTAACCCCCAAGCTGCCCCAGTTGCCGTCCTATTAACTAAGTAGCACTCTAATGCTTGCCTAACTTGAGGTAAATTGAATGGGTAGATATTTGGATTAAGTGATATACCCCAACCAGTATCGGGTGCATATGTGACGCCCCAGTTGCTTGGTAATTCACTTAATTGCTGTGGTGACAGGAATACCCAACCCCAAGTAGCCTTATTTGCCATCATAGCAGCCAATGCTTGTGCATTACCTCCAACTAACAGCATCTCGCTTGTTGGGTTATAGTAGTTCCAATCTGAGAATGGGAATATCTCCAGCCACTTTGAGAGTAAGTTTGGTGGTTCAAGGCTATACTGGATAAACGAATCAGATATTGATGATACGTAGTAGGGTGCTAGTGCCCAGTATGGTGCAACGAATTCTGTAATATTGGTAGCATACTTGGTCGCCTCTGAGGGAGTTAATGACTGGAGCTTCTCAACTATTGGTTTCCATATAGGCCATGGTGTGGATATTGGGGTAGTTAATACTATCATCCATTCTATGGGTGACCACTTGGGGAAGTAGAACTCTATGGTGTAATTATTCAATACCCTCACCTCCTCGTCAACATATTGAGGCTTCATGAATGGGTAATACCAGTCAAATGCCTTAATGCCAATATAATTTTCAGCATAAACATCCCACGCAGTGAACGGCATTGTGGCTGAACCATTAAACCAGTAGAAGCCCCTCCTTAAGTAAACTATTAGGATGCCGCTACCGTTAGGGAATACTTGAATACTCCAGTTCTTAGCTAAAATAGGCCAAAATTCACCAGTATATATGCTCAATGCTGCTAATCCAGGCCACGTATAGGCGTTACTTATTAAGTTACCTGGTGCATATGGGTTCCACACAGGTATACCAGGGGAATATACTATTGATGTGCCAGCAGCATTGATTATTTTAGGCATTTGTTGAGCATAGGATACATATGCTAGTGATAATGCCAGTGCAGTTACTATTATCACTATCTTGATAGGTAATGCATACTTTAACATAAATTAACCATATTATTTATCCTACTAATAAGTGAGTATTCTAACCTATACTATAACTCATAAATACTGCATGAGCTTATTAAATAATATAAGTGATTATATATAAGTAATACTAATTCATGGTTCAAGTATTATTTCTGCCGATACTTCATTGTCTTCACTTAACTTGAAGGCTACTAGGTCATCGTATTGATTAAGCTCTATAATGTTCCATCCATCCTTAAGCTGAACATCCTCCATGCGTACCTTAGCTGCCAATGAGTATTCAGCTATTGTTAATTTAGCCTGCTTACTGGCATGAATCTTAAGCCTCCTCCTATTGAAGCCTCTGAGCGGTATTCCACCAAACCAGCCGTTTAGGCCGCTTGATTCCCTTGAGTATGCTCCATCCCAAATCCATACTCTAACTGGGGTTAGGGGTTTTGATATAACTCTATCAACTGGTATTGCAAATACCCCACCTATACCTGATCTATAGGTGTAGACCCCAGTGTGGTTAGTGTGTGATGCCCCTAGGTAGAGGTTTACACCATCGGTTGCCATTCCTGATATGAAGCCTGTTGACGCTATTACCTGTGGTGCCACTGAATCCATGCGCATTAGTAGTGTAACGTCGGATCTGGCTGATGGCTCCTTTAAGTGATCCCATGGATTAAACGCCACTATTGGTATTCCATAGACGTAGGCCTTCTGCGACCTAACGCCGCCTAAGTGGTAAGGCATTCCATCCTCGGGGTTACGGGTCTCCAGTAGTGGGAATAGGGTGTACTTATCCTTATCAGGTTGAATGTAAATTAGGGCTCCCGCGTAGAAGGCCATTAGCCTATTCTGAAGCTGAATAATCTGCCCACCCCTCCTACGTATCTTCATTCTTTTACCTGGCTCCAAGGCGAATTCGAATTCATTAATCCTGCTCACCGACCCATCCCTCATATTGTATATCACTATGGCTGAATCCTCCATTAAGGCTGGATTGAATAATGTTGTGTAGATTTTATCATCCTTAAGCTCCATCTTGTATATTGTGCCCTCAGCCAGGTACTCCACCTTACGGTCCCTAAGCTCAATACGCCATAGGCCAAGCTCAGCATGTCCATCAGCCCTAGTGAAGTATACTGCATCCTCATGCCCATCATAGAGTAAGTCAGTCACCTCACCATACCAGTGGTTTGGAGGTATCCTATTATCCCATTTCCTCGACCAAAGAACCTCAACCCTATTATTCTCATCAATCATATGTATGTGGCTATACTTATTCCTCATGTCCTGAAGCCCATTAGGCAGGACACCTGGTGGTGCCTTAAGCCAACCGCCAATGAAGAGTAGGTCCCTTGAATTAGTCATTGCTGCATGAGTATCCCCAGCAACCCTAGGCTGGGCTCCAAGCTTCTCGTAGCTGTATATTAATCTACCATCTGCGTAAACCTTGGCTGCATGCCCATCATGTATTATCATTGACTTTGACCTAGGGTGGAAGCCTATGTAAAGGCACCTAAAGCTATGGTGACCGAGGCCAGCCTCATCGTGGGCTATGAAGCCTTCAAGTAATAGATCCCTAGCCATTGCCCTCCTCATGATTAGCTACTTATAAGGATGCCCTCTAACCTATTCTATACCTTAACATTACCCCCACAATGCTTTAAGCTACATATGGTTTATTTGGCATATATAAAATATAATTACCGTAGTAATGCTTATTAATCACCTAGCATTTATAATAATGATGCAGGTTAATTACCTTAATCTTAACCATGGATTCACATATGTTGAGTTTAATTATATTCATAAGGTTGACTGGACCTATAAGGCCAGTAACTATGAGTTCAGCTATAATGTCTTCGAATCACACATAAATGAGTACGAGAATTACGCCTTAGAGTTCGCCATACTTAAGATTAACGATAAGGCGACACTTAAGAACATATTAAACATCATTAAGAATGATGCTAATGTTAAGGAAATTATTGAAACAACACCATTAAACACAGGGTACCCTAAGAGGCTGAGCATTGTATTGAAGGTTAAATTAGATAACTCCACTAGGCTTAAAGCCCATAGGTTGGGTGGTATTGAGGTTAAGGACATTATAATCAATGGTGTGGAAAACTGGGGGTTTGCCTTACCCAGTTTAAGTGAAATTGATAAACTTAAACAATACTTGGCAATGGGTGGTGAGGTTAAGGAGGTGCGAATTAGGCGCATTAACGCTGGTGAATTAATACACATGATTAGCTACAGTAAGTTAACCCCATTCCTAAGTAAGGGTGAGTTAAAAGTATTGAAGGTAGCCTATGAATTAGGATTCTTCAGTGAACCAAGAAGGGCTACGTTAAGTAAGGTTGCTGATGCATTAGGATTATCCACCACCACTGTGAATTATGAAGTAAGGAAGGGAATATATAAGTTATTAACCTTAATACTAAGGGGAAGTTACCAAGATTACTAAGTTACGTACATTCTATTAAACCTACCTTAGCTCAAGCCTTATGGGAATACTTAAATCCCTTACCACAGCAAGTAAGTATGGTTGAGGTTAATAGACTCCCCTTAAGTTTACTTGGATTAACCGTAGTGGTACTTGTTTCATTAATAGTATTAGTGACCTTACCCCAATACCAATTACCCAGTAATAAGTCCTTCATAATACTTTGGGTAACACCATGGGGTGGAACCAGTAATTACTCAATACCCACCTGGGCTATTCCAGGTGTTGTTGTTTGGTATCAATGCAATAATCCATCGGCATCACTATCAATGGTTAATCAACAGATTGCACTTATTCAACGCTACCTAAGTCAAAACAGGACAGTCTTCATAAACCTAATGTGCGAATTACCCAATGAGTGGAGGGGCCTCCTGCATTACATTACCATTCCTCAGTATTTACTAATTGATTTAATGAATATTGACCCAGGTGGTAAAAACCTATACATAGGGTTCAGTGAAGAGTCCGCATGCGTTAATGACCCAGCCTGTAGGGCAACAATGGTGGGTATTTATAAGGAAATTAAGGCCCTCCTCCCTGAGTCTAACCTCTTCTACTACGCAAGTGGTAGAGAGCTTCCAAGTAACGTCTTAGCCCTAGCTAATGAAGCTAACTTAACCCTAGTGGGTTATGATAATTATGTTTACGATTATGTTAACGGTACTGTAACTGTTCCTCAATATGTGATAGATGAAATGATTTACCTGGAGGACCACGGCTACAGTGGTAGGTTCATAATGGGGGAGCTTGGATTCAGGGTTTGCGACCAGGAGGCATACGTAAATGCCTGGCAGAATCCTTATGTTGGTTCAGTTAACTGTACTGCACCGGCTATTTATGATTCACAGGTATTGAAGCAATATGAGGAGGAACTTCACCCAACCTTCATAGGTATTTGGGCTTGGAATGGGCCACCCTTCGGTGTTGTTAATAATCCACTAATGCTGGAGACGATAAGCAAGTACGCTGAAACACCCAACCTGCAGTCAATTACCCCACCACCGGGCTCAATAAGGTTAGCCTCATGGGGTTTTTCATTTAATCCACAGGGCTTAATACAATTAATAGTTAACTACACTTTATCAACAGGAAGCTACGTAATTTACTCGCCAATTCCAACAATTGGGCTAATGCCTAATGAATTAATACTCTTCAGCATAATGAACTCCAGTAACCCACCTAATGTTATTCAGGTTAATGGAGGACCATGGCTACTTACCCCAGCCTTAAGTGGCGTGCGGTTACTTAACTTAACCTCCTTAGCCTCATCCATGGGCATGCTTAGTAATGGAGTTGAGGAAGCTATTTTAGCAAGTATGTTTAACGGTACCTTACTTTCATTACCCATTGACGTGTATAGGAGTGATTTACTTTACATTAATACTCAATTACTTAGGGAGTATAATTTACCCATACCAACCACAGTGGAGCAATTAATTAATGACACACAGGAATTAGCTAACTACGGCTTTACATGCATATGGGTGATTCCTGGTAGGGATAATGGGCAGGATCAAGTTAACCTGTGGCAGTCATTATTCCTAGGGCTAGCCAGTGAGAGGTATGGCTCAGCTGCTGCGGCTAGGTTAATGAATGAACTCCTCTACGGTACTCTTAACCTACGTAACTCAACAATAGTTCAATTAATTAATGAAACCAATCAATATTACTTAACCATAACCCAATACGACTGCTCAGGTTGGCAGGAGATGAATTGGGCTGAGGCAACATCATTACTACTTCAAGGTGCGGCGGTATTCCAGGTTGGTGACTCCAGGTTGATTGGCTATGCCCTTCAGCAGGGTACACTGGTGTACCCAGCCATGGCTCCCTACATTAATAATACCTCCGTAAGCATTGCTGCTGAACCATTTCCAGGAACTGGGGGTGTTTACGTTATTGATGTTGATTCCGCCGTAGTACCCATTAACGGTAATTCAATGATTAACCTCAGCGAACGCTTCGCCGGGTTCTGGGCTTCGTATGCTGGTGAGTTAGCTTGGGTAAATGCCTCAGGAGGCTGTATGACTTGGCGTAGTGCATTAATTAACTCAACACCACTACAAGGCGTTAATTGCATTCAATTGATGAATGAACCTAATTACGGTTTCACCATAAGCCTTAGTGGTGGGGGATTATTAATGAAACCATACAGCTACCTCGCTGAGAGTTTACTTAATCTACAGGAATATGGGGCTAGTTACTTAACCAACTTCACGAGTACACTTATGCTTGTTGAGCAGGTTACCTACCAAGGGTGGGTTAATGCAGGTAAGGTGGGTTTAGGTTACTTAGGCTACTTCAAGCACCCCTTCGCACAGTACCTACCTCCGTGGGTTAACCCAGTAACCTATGGTATACAGAGCTACACGCCTTGGTGGGCTTCAAATGAGACTAAGGCAACTACAATAACCAGCATTTCAACTAGCACTTCATTAATTACATCACAAGTAACCGTAACTACTACTTATGTAACCACAGTCACAAGCATGGTTACCTCAACAATGATTAATACGGTAACTAAGGCATTAACCACTACGATTGCAAGTACCGTAACCATTATTAAGCAGACTGCATCATCATTAACACTAGGTTTAATAGCCATAATTGCAGTAATAGTGGTTGCAGTGGCGTTAATCCTTCATCATAATAGAGCCATGTGAGGCAATGGATTAGATGACATGCAAAAATGCTTAAAAATGATCCTTAAAAGGGATTAACCCTAGGGTGTCTACTATTGATTTTAAACTAGGTTCAAGGTATGATCCACTGAAGGTTGAGGAGGCTATATTAAAGTTTTGGGAGGAGGCTAAGATACCTGAAAAATGGAGGAGCTTTAAGGGGGAGAGGCTATTCACGTTCCTTGAGGGCCCACCAACAACTAATGGCTTCCCCCACGTTGGCCACGTTAGGGGTAGGACCTATAAGGATGTTGTTTTAAGGTACATGAGGCTTAAGGGCTATTCACTATGGGTTCAGGGTGGTTGGGATGAGCAGGGGTTACCTGTTGAGATTGAGGTTGAGAGGAAGCTTGGTGTTAGGACTAAGAAGGATATTTTCGATAAGATTGGGGCTGAGCGATTCTCTGAGGAATGTAATTCACTGGTGGATTACTACCTTAAGTATTGGGTTGAGGATGGTACGAAGAGGCTTGGGCTTTGGCTTGATGTTGAGCATGCCTATGAGACTAGGAGGCCTCATTACATTGAGCATGTTTGGGCATTTATAAAGAGCATGCATGAGAAAGGCCTACTCACTGAGGATTACAGGGTATTACCATTCTGCCCAAGATGTGAAACAGCGCTTAGTGATGCTGAGGTTGATCAGGGTTATGAGGATAGGGAGGACCCATCAATATTCGTGAAATTCCCAGTGGAGGGGAGTGATGGCGTGTATTTGGTTATTTGGACGACGACCCCATGGACCCTGGTTGATAATGAGGCCGTGGCTGTTAACCCCGAGGCGGATTACGTGCTTGTGAGGGTTAAGGGGAGTAATGGCCCTGAGTATTGGTGGCTTGCTGAGAAGCTAATGCAGAATGTACTTAACGCTGCTGGCATTAAGGAGTTTGAGGTTGTTAAGAGGGTTAAGGGGAGGGAACTTGAGGGAATTAAGTATGTTCACGTCTTCCTAAATGATGTGCCAATTCATAAGGCTCACTCAAACGCCCACTATGTTATTGCTGAATCCTTCGTAACCCTTGAGGAGGGGAGTGGCCTAGTCCACATAGCTCCAGCACATGGTCCAGAGGACTTTGAGGCGGCTAGGAGGAGGAACCTACCTGTTACTGATAGTGTTGAGATAAATGGGGTGTTTAATAGTAATGGTGGCGCCTTCAGCGGCATGTATTGGCTTGACGTTAGTAAGAGGGTTATTGAGGAGCTTAAGCGTAGGAACCTACTGGCTCATCAAGGCACAGTGGTTCACAGGTATCCGCACTGCTGGAGGTGTGGGACACCTTTAATCTACAGGACTGATAGGCAATGGTTCATAAGGATATCTAACCTAAGGGATAGTTTAGTCAGTGAATTATCTAGGGTTAAGATTGTTCCCCAAAGCCTAAGGAATAGGTTTGATGACTGGGTAGCCAACATTAGGGATTGGGTAATATCAAGGAGTAGGGTTTGGGGTACACCATTACCAATATGGCGGTGTAGGGATAATCCAAGCAAAGTAATGGTAATTGGTTCAATAGAGGAATTGAAGAAGCTTGCCGTTGAATTACCTAACGTACCCGATGAGAAGCTTGTTCACAGGCCCTGGATAGATATGGTTAAGTTAAGCACCAGCGACTGCAAAGAGTGGGTTAGGGAGCCCTTCGTTGGTGATGTCTGGCTGGACAGTGGTGTAGCATGGATAGCTGGGGTTAATGGATTAAGGAATAGGGAACTCTGGAGTAAACTATACCCCTACGACTGGGTTACTGAGGCTGTGGATCAGACTAGGGGCTGGTTCTACAGCCTGCTAGCCACCTCAGTGGCGTGGATGGGTAAGGCACCTTATAAGACCATACTGATAACTGGGCACGTGGTGGATAAGTATGGGCAGAAGATGAGTAAGTCTAAGGGTAATGTGATTTGGGCGAGGGACCTCATGAGTAAGTATGGAGCCGACGTAACTAGGCTTTACCTAGCCTCCAAGGCTGCCCCATGGGAAACCCTACCGGTTAATCCAGATGAGTTTTCAGGTATTAGGAATATACTCACCGTCCTTTGGAATAGCGTTAGGTTTGCGGACATGTACATGAGGCTTGATAACTATGATCCAAGGGGGCACAGTATTGATGAGGTTTTACCTAAGGCTAAGAGTGAGGATAAGTGGATGCTGTCAAGGTACTTCAGTAGGTTAAGTAGAATAATGCAGGACCTTGATGAATTCAGGATTCATGAGGCTGCCAGGGAGTGGGTGAGCCTGGTTGTTGATGATGTTAGCCACGGTTATATTAGGCTCATTAGGCGTAGGGTGTGGGTTGAGGGAAGTGATGACGATAAGCTAGTCGTCTACACTGTACTATATAACGTGCTTAAGGGTGCGATAGTTATTGGCTCAGTCTTTGTACCATTCATAACCGAGTACCTGTACAAGGCCTTCGTAAGGGATGGTGCAGAGAGCGTTCACTTGGCTTCAATGCCGGAGATTAGGCGTGATTTAATTAATGAGGGGCTTGAGAAGGCTTATGATGCAATCTTCGAAGCATTCTCATTAACAGCGGCTATTAGGAATAATTTAGGCATTAAGCTTAGGTGGCCGTTAAGCGATATGCAGGTTAAGGTTAAGGACACTGGAATCACTGAAACGGTGAGTGAATTACTTGATAGATTATCATTCTTATCCAATGTTAAGCAAGTTAGGCTCACTAACGAACTCCAATGCGGGGATGACTATGTTAAGGCTGAGGGCATATTAGTTGATGTATGCTTAAACAAGGTGATTAATGAGGATCTATACCATGAGGCAATGGCTAGGGAAATAATTAGGAGGATACAGGTAATGAGGAGTAAGGCTAACTTGGATCTTGAGGAGAGGATTAAAGTATACATTACTGCCGATGATGAGGTTAAGAGGACTGTGGAGAGGATGAGGAATATGATTGAAAATGAGGTTAGGGGGACAATACTATTTAATGAACCAAGTAAGCCAATCCTAACAATGGATTGGGACATTGAGGATAAGAGAATTAAAGTGAGTATAGAGCGTTTAAGCAATTAGCTTAAGCGGCGCACTCATAATCCCTTTCAACTAAGTAGCTAGCTCTTTTAAAAGCCTTAATCTAATACTAATCACCACCAGTAGACTCAAGGAATCTTAACGCATCCCCCTAATACTCCTCCAATACCTTAAGGCATCACTACAGTTAACCGGTAATCGACCTTCAAGCTTAGGGCCACCCTCAAGCCAACCCTCAGGGTAATACCAGTCCTTAAACCAAGTGAATCCTGCATTAAGCATAATGTAGCCGAGCCTAGAGAGGAATGGTGGATAACCTCTCTGTAACTGAATCTTAGCCTCCTCATCAGTTAAGTACTCAATATACATGATGCCACCTGGGGTTAAGTACTTAGTAATGATGCTAATTATTTTGCCGTCTAGCAGACCCCAGAAGTATGATTTAATATTAAAGGCCTCAATCCAAGGCCCATAATAAGCCCCACTATATTAAAGCCATTAATCTTAATACCGCGGGCCAGTGAATCCACTAAGTCCCGTAAATCACCCACATACCCCATGCCCTAATTAAGGTAAATAGGCTTAACGCAAGTGTTAACTGAAAATTGACCCCAGTTTCAGTGAAGCTTAATACCTTTAATGAAAATAAAGCTTATTAAACGGTAGCTAAAACGGGCATTAAGGCCCCGGTCGTTCAGCCTGGTCTAGGATGCGGGCCTGTCGAGCCCGAGACCCGGGTTCGAATCCCGGCCGGGGCGCCAACCATTTTTAATCCCTAAAACCGGATACAGTCAGTATTATGCTATGGTTACGAAGGCATACATTCCAATCGCTGATTACAGTATAATGGCGTTAATAAGACGCTGAATGCAATACAATGACTTACCTAATGTTTCAGTTAAATTTATCATTAATCTCAGTTGCCTACAGAATGTAATCCCTCAGCTTCATCCAGTCCATCACCTCGCCTGATCACAAGCATTGGCTTCAGCCCAATCTGGCGTTAACTTAAAACGAGGCTCTGTGAATAGCTGCATATACCTCATTTATGCATTACGAGGGTATTAATGATTTATCTTCTTATCATCAAAGAGAGGACTAGTAGGAATGAGGTTAATGACATTATTGAGGCGAATACGTAGGCATATGAATAGCTTATCCCATATAGGAAACCCACTACTGTATTACCTATAAACATTCCAATGCTTCTCCCAGTGGCTATGAATGGCATTAAGTTTGCATGTGCCTATAAAGCCTATACTTATTCATTGCCTCATCATGCTTCTTAAGCTTGCTTATATGCGCCATACCGCATTTCATTACATGCTAATTAATAGAGGCTGTATATTTTTAAATTACGCTTAAGTGGGATCACATCAATGATGCGTGACGAGTTGAGAACCTCACTGAAGGGGGTGAAGAGGGAGCCTGTGCCTGACGCGTAATCTTTATAAACTGCTTATTGGTAGCCAATAAATTATGAATAAAGGCGGTGAGTTAAGGAGGATACACTACCTAATATTTACGAGCTTTGCCCTAGGCTTCTTAATATGGGGCTTTATAGCAACCAGTGGGGTAATGACAATAGGCTACTTTAAGGATTACATACCTAAATGGCTTCTGCCAATTTCAGTTATCTTAGGTTACATATTCCTAGTCCTCGGCGACTCAGTAATGGGTTTCTTAACAGATAAAGTGGGTAGGAAGAGGATATTCATATACACCATGAGCCTATACACCGTTGGGTTACTGGGGATGGCTGCATCACTCTACATTAAGCAGGTAACTAATCCACTAATAGCCTTCATAATATTCATGATATCCTACGCCTTAGCTGAATTCGGTGTTGGTGGTGAGGAGCCACCCGCATTGGCAGCTACTTCTGAGCTTATGCCAAGCAGTAGTAGAGGCATGATGCTTGTGCTTATACCTAACTTCAGTAATATCGGCGCAGCCCTAGCCGCAGCAATACTTTACGCCGCATTAGTCTACACTGGCTCAGCTAGCGTATCATCAATATATACTATGATTGGTTCAGCATTAGTGGTGGTGTTCATTACTGTATTAGTTAGATTACATATACCCGAATCAGTGAGGTGGCTTGAATCCAGGGGTAGGGTTAATGAGGCCATGGAGATTGCTAAGAGCGAGGGGCTTGAGTATGCGTTAAGCACAAGCAGCTCAATGGTACAAGTTAAGGTACCACCCGCCTGGTTTAGGGTATTGTTCCTCTCAATAATAGGCTTCACTCAAATAACAACATATGGATTAATGGCATTCACCATAGTCTACCTACCGTCATTGCCCTTCAGCAGTAATTACAGCCTACAATCACTGGTAATAGTATTGGCTAATCTAGGCGCCTCAATAGCTGGCTTAGTGGGTTTAGTAATAGATAGAGTGGGTAGAAGGCCATTCACACTCTTCTCCTATCTAGGGGGTTTAGTAACTATGATTCCCATATTCCTAATATACGCAGCGCTCAATACTCCATTGAAGTCATCATTGCCGGCATTTTACACTCTACTCTTCCTAAACATGGTCTTCAGCGAATTCGAGTGGGCCGTTAGAACAATGCTTGAGCCTGAATTATTCCCAACCAAGATTAGAGGGACTTGGATTGGTGTAATTAGGTTAATATCATATGGAATATTCATAATTCTAAGCTACTACCTATTAGCTACATTAAACACGTACCAGTACCTGCTCACTAACTTAATACTATATGTAATTGGAGCGGCAGCGGCAGTGGCTTGGTTCACCTATGGTGTTGAAACTAGGGGTATCTCAATAAGCGCCCTGGATAATATAATGAGTAAGTGAAGTTAGGATAAAAATTACCACACGTTTACTACTTTAAAATACGTAGAATTAACCTAACCGTGAGCACTAGGTCAATTGGTAGGGGGACATGCCCCAAATGCGGCAGGGAGGGTGCCGTGGTGGTTAAGAGGCTTGGAGATAGGGAGTATGTTTACGTTAAGCATGGTAAAGTGTGGCATTACATTGGGCCATTGGATAATATTGATTTAAATAGCATTATCCATGAGTATACCACATCATTACCACTAAAAACAAGGGCCAGCGGAGGGTTTATGGGTAGTGGAGGGGGTTCAGGTAAATC
>NZ_DAXS01000049.1:13377-14855 GCF_002506515.1 Caldivirga sp. UBA161 | reverse complement strand
ACCACTCTCACTCTTCACCTTATCATCAGTAAGCAATAGTGGCTTCACTGCTACTATTACTGTAAATAATACGATGATGGCGTTAGCCATAAGCCCAATGAGCCCAGTAACCTACAGTAAAGTAACTGTTACAGCAGTTAATGCCTTCTTTAAGGTGGCCAATGCTTCGTCGGTAAGGGGATATACTTACATTAATTGGTTTAATAATTCATTATTAAAAGAATATGGACCCATTGCTTGGATTAACGTAACTAATGAATCCATCTTTTCAGGCAATTACACAAGCTTCGCAACAATCACTAATCAATCGATTTTAATATGGCCATACAAGATAGTAGGTGAGAACGCATTAATCATGGTTAATATAGTTACTAAGGCAAGGACCCCAAGTAGTACTATTCATGTTTCATTACCTGCATTAATACTCATAGCCATACCCTTCATCATAGCTGGCGCATTAATATGGGGCGGCGTCGCCTTATATAGGTGGTCGAGGAAGTAGTATTGTAAAATCTAGGTCTTAATATTGAATTCCAGTGACCTATTATTATTAACTAAACCATGTGTTAGGACCTTACCGTTAAGTAGTGTTTCACATAGAGCTTCAATTTCAGATAAGGCACTGAGCAGTACATTATCATTAATATTCCTTATGCCGGCCACTATTACTAATACGTCACTGGTGAATTCATCAACCTTAGTTAGCTCTGAATCCCTGTAGGGGTAAACATGTAGTATTCTACCGTCATTCGTAGCTAGCACTATTTGATTCCTGGTCAACTCCATTTTAGGTGAACCAAGGGGTGTGAATAATTCACCATCAGCAGCCCTCCTTAACACAATATAGTTCACCTGCCCAATCCTCCTCAAGTCATATAAGCCAACTGGGACCTTATACTTAACACTAGCTACATTACCTATATCAACCAGTGGATTAATCCTAGGTAACCCATTACCCTTAAGTATCCTCCTAATTAAAGCCTCCTGGGCAGGCCTCTGCTTAGTGGGGTCTATGCCAAGCCTCCAGTAGAAGTTCCTGTAGAGCCTTATTAACTCATCATCCTTAAGCGACTCAATACTCATTGACTTCCTAATGCTATCTTCAATATCACTAATTATCTTACTTAACTCAGGGGGATTAACCCTATTATTAACACCCACCACTACACCAACAGCCATTGAAAGCTCCAGATCACTGAGCGAACTATGTATGAATATGCGCATACTAGTATTACCTCCCATTAGCTTAAAAACGCTTCCTCAAAATCAAGGACCATAATGATGACCAAGGGAACTAACTCATTATTAGTAGGAATATGATTTAAGTAAACCTTTAAGTATTAATACATTTAATGAACCCAACACCTGGAGTGTACCTAATAAATATGCAGTAAGTTATGGGTTAAGTAACGTTTTATTATTTAATTTAGTACCTCTACCGTGCTGGTGGCTCTCCTAAGCCTTAGGGGGTTTGGCTT
>NZ_DAXS01000049.1:0-13336 GCF_002506515.1 Caldivirga sp. UBA161 | reverse complement strand
TTAGCCTAGGGCAATGCATGACTCATTGCCTATTAGGCTCACCACACTAACTCCAACAATATCCCACATTGAAGATTAAAACCCACCCTAAACTGGCTTAGAGGCATCCTGCTTCCTTGCCTCACCTTGCCCCTTGGAACACCATTACAGCGCATAGCCTTAAGGGATAGTGAATGAGGTTCCGCAAGCCATCAGGCTGGCTCCCAGCCCCAGTAAAAACAGGTTAAAAACCAACGTACCCCGCCTTAAAAGGCGAGAATTTAAGTACGTTATAACCCCAAGATCTCAGGGAACCATCGCCCTTCAGGGTGGGGAAGATCGGTTAAACCTCTCTAATACTCTTTTCACAGCCTCCCTATGTAATGGTGTTTGCCAGGCATTATGTTCACCAATACCTAGTCCTAAATCCTTCCTTAATGGTGGGTGATCAATCCATAGATAGGAGTCCCTCTCAGGTATAACATCAATAAGTAGGTTAAGCTCAACTAACCTATCCATCAATTGCATCCTCTCCCTAGTAAGAAGTGTATCTGGATCATTTACAGCATCTTCAAGCCAATGCCTCTCCTCAGTTGAGAGGGAAGCTATGAAGGCCTCAATCCTCTTGTTATCAATTATCTTACCCACAACAGTACCAATGTTCCACCCAGCCTTATAAAATTCACCTAAAATTAAGGGGTTTCCCCCAGTTAGCCTCCATGCTTCCTCGAATGGTAGTTTATTGCCTGGTATTTGGTTGTAGAGTTGCTTGAAGCCTTCCTTACTCATATTCCACATGGGCATTAAGTCAGCCCACCTATGCCTACCAATCTCACGCCTAGACAAACCTTCACTGGTTGCGGCTACAGTGATTATTACATCATAATCCCTTGGCGGGTATTCTATTAGCCCTAACATGCCTTTAACATACATGGCTGCCTTGCTTAATCCTATTGCTGAGAATACGTCATCAACTATTATGGCTACTCTCCTCCTACCAGCCTTAATTAATGATCTAGCTAAGTCAATAAGCAGCCATGTAGCCTTAACCCAAGCCTCATCAGTGGCCTCATGAAGCACTTCATTAAGCCTCCTCCTTACATCCTCAATACCAACCTCAGTTAGGAAAATTCTTTCAATGGGATTAAGGTAAATCACATCAAAACCTAATTCCCTTAATAATTCAACAGACTGCCTCAACCATGCTGTTTTACCACAGCCCTCAGGTCCATAAATTACTTGAACAGGATAAGTACTTTTCTCACTCCACTCCTCAACGCGCCTAAGAGCCAAATCCCTATCTACAAAATCAACCTTTAAATCCCTTGCAAGGCTTAACTTAATTCTCCTCACTATCTAATGCCCATCAGTACTTCTCTTATAGCTTTCCTATGTAGTGGACCTTGCCATGCCACATATCTACCAATCCCTAACTCAGTATTTTTACAGGCTCAATTTAAAACCATGAATCCCCCTTGAACAGGAAGTATGTTATGAAGCCTTCTGTTTCGTAGAATATCCTTGACTGCATATTATTCTTAGTTCAATAATCCTTATTTCCCCTAATTGGCTTCGTATAATTCTACCAGCATTGATGGTTTCTCATCAGTTAGTATCCATGCCTCTTCAAGACATAGCTTATTGCCTGTTATTTACTCACAGAGTTAATTCCCTATAAACAAACTTCACTTCAACATTATCAATAAGCCTCAACTTAACTTTCCTTACACAATATGTTAAGGCAATATATTGTTTAAGTTAATTTCTAAATTACTTAAAACCGTGCACCCTACAGAATACTGATAAGCTAACCATAACTAAGTGCATTGATAGGCTGATGGCTCCTTGTCGTTGATGAGCATTCTGCCCTCACTGGGTTGGCATAATTTACTTAGGTATTGCTTCTGGTTTCAACGCAGGTTGAAGCTCATATACCATTTAGGCTCGCCTCACCCCAGCTCCTAGTCCCTAAATTACCTAGAATACCATAAATGGCGGGGGCTACCCTGATTAGTGAGGCAAGTATGATTCGCTGCTGAGTGATAATACTCCCCTGGTAGCATAAATCAATGCACTTAAAATAGTGATTAACTTAAATTAAGTATTAAACATAGGCTCTTATTCACTTATTCACTCAAATTCTATTGTAGCTGGTGGTTTAGGGGTTACATCAATACCCACGGCATTAATCAATTCATTCTCCATCAGCCTCTCAGCCACGCTCCTCAGTAATGATTCATTGAGCATAGGTACATTAGCCGTCATATAGTCGTCAGTTACCACTGCCCTTATTGCAACGAAGTATCCACCGCTGGGTCTTCTTCTGGCTAGTTCATAAATCACATGAGTTACATTGGTGCCGTAGGTTAACCTATTATATAGGTTAAAGGCATTACTCCAATTACTTAACCTACCCCTAACCAATACTACCCTACCGTATTCCCTTGAATCACCCTTAACGCCAGTACCCTTAATGCCGAATACGTCAACTGCTAGGTTATTATCCATTTCCTTAACCATGCTACTCAGCTCCTCATCAATAACCCTATCATCCTCCCAGGCAGCTGCAAACCATTGACTTAAACCTAAACCACTAAGCTCCTCCTCAACAATCCTAGTCGACCACCTGGTGACCTCAAGCTTCTCCATGGTTAACCTACCCACAGCCCTTATACTTAAGCCAGGACCTGGGAATGGCTGCCTCTCAGTTATTGCACTGGGTATCTTGAGGTATCTTGCAAGTACCCTTACTTGGTCCTTATAAAGATCCTTTAGGGGCTCCAGTAGTTTGAAACCATAAACCTTATCCGTCTCAATACCTAATTGAGCAAGCACATTATGTTGAGTCTTTATACCACCTGTAGTCTCAATCCAATCAGGGGCTATTGTCCCCTGGACAACCCAATCACAGCCATTATCCTTAACCACCCTTGATAAGGTATTATAGAATACGTCCCTAAACGTAAGCCTCTTCTCCTCGGCATCAGTTAAGTTAATCATAGCCCTATAGAACTCATCCTTAACATCAATAAGCCTAATCGGTAGTAATCCAGTTAAACTACTGATTATTTCACTGGTTTCATTAAGCCTCAGGAATCCTGTATCAAAGAGTACTGGAATTAACCTATCACCAAGGGCTAACTTAGTAACCATGGCGCTAGTGGTACTATCCACACCACCACTCACGGCAGCAACGGCGCAATTCACGCCTAGTTTACTTATCTCCCTTGTAATGGTTCTTATGAAATCCTCAGGGGTGAACATAAGCCTACTTTGCCTACTGTGATTTAAACATTACGTTAAAATGTGCGGTATTTTATTAATTTATTCAAATAAATAACATAATGAATCAAGGAACTTAATTTAGGAGCATAACTCGGCGAAATTCCTTAAGATAACGCCACCAAACTCAGTGTGCTTAACCTCAGGGTGGAATTGAACACTATACCTACCTATCCTTGGATTAGCCATGGCTTGAACCCTAACTAAGTCGCTATGGGCAAGCACCATGAAGCCATCCGGCTCCTTATCAACACTTACATTATGACTCTCCCAGGCAGTGAACTCTGCCCCCACACCCCTTAGTATCGTATCCTCATCATCAATACGTACCCTAACACCCCCAAATTCAGGTGTTTTATTACCTAGCATGCCGCCAAATTCATATGCAATTAATTGATGCCCCAGGCATATGCCTAAAATTGGTCCTGGGAATTCTAGGACGTATTTAGGTGCGTTACCTAACTTGGGTATATCAATTGGGATATTCCATGATCCGCCACTGATTATTAGGCAGTTGAATTCCCTTGAAAGTGAATGCAGTGGTTCATTGGGGTTAATGAGTTTGGCTTGGAAGCCCAGGTCCTCTAGTCTACGTTTAATCAAGTGATTATATTGGCCGCCAAAATTAACAACACCTATTACATTCATTTTAACACTAATAACATCAATTAGGATTTTAAACTTAACGCTGAGTTGGAGCAATGGGCTGTGTGGTTATTTTCTCCTTAACCATTGATAAAACCTGCTCAGGCCTATTGTAGTATAGCTCCACCATCCTTGCCACCTTATCGAACTCCTTAATACCGTTGTCAATCATCCACCTAACTATGGATGCCCTAATCCTAATATCCTCAATGACATCACTTGGCTTAACACCCCTCTCCTCCGCAATATCCCTAACTAACATGCTTTTATCAAGGTATGATTCATGCTTATCAAGTGCTGGATTCCACTTAAATACTGTTATGAACTTAATATCACCATTATCCAGTACGGGTTCCCCTATTTCAACAACCCTCCTCACAACCCTTTCGCGGCCATCCTTAATCATCCTTATTCTCCTAATCATTACGAAAATGTTCATTGAGGGTATGTAGGCTGCGGGTATATTCATTGGTGGGCTCATTAACCTGTTCCTGGCTGCATCAAAGTTCTCAGCATGCATAGTGGATATGCCACCGTGGCCTGTGGAAACTGCCTGGAAAAGTACATAAGCCTCCTCACCCCTAACCTCACCCACTATTAGGTAGTCAGGCCTCATCCTTAGGGTTGCCTTAACTAGGTCAAACATGGTTATTTCAGAGGTCTTCTGGGGGCCGAAGGAGAGCCTTGGGACAAGCCTAATCCAATTCTGGTGGGGTAATTTAATTTCAGGTACCTCCTCAACAGTTATTATCTTCATGTTAGGCCTAATGAAGGTTGCCATTGCGTTTAGGAACGTTGTCTTACCAGCACCAGTAACTCCTATTACCATGAATGACTTATGGTAATCCATCATTGTCCAGAAGTAGCCAGCTATTTCAGGACTAATCATACCATTAGTGACCAGTTCAGTGAATGTGAATGGGCTTGACCTAAACTTCCTTATTGTGAATGTTGAGCCGCTGGGTGAGACTTCACGCCTATAGGTTACTGCAATCCTTGAACCATCTGGAAGCTGGGCATCAACTATCGGTGTTGCTACTGATACATGCCTATCAGCCATGTGTATCAGCTTAACAACTAAGTCATCAATAGCCTCATCACTAAGGGGCACTATGTTAGTTGGTATGCTTTCATAGTCCTTATGATAAACATATATCGGTTTCCCAACTCCATCAGCCGAAATATCCTCAATATTCTCATCCCTCATGAGGGGGTCAATTGGGCCAAAACCCAATAAATCACGTTCAAGGTAGTAGGCTAACGTTGATTGAGAACTGGGAGATAGTTTAAGGTACCTCCTGTACTTACGTATAAGCTCCCTAACCTTATTAGCTAGGAACTGCCTGATGGAATTAGTATCACCTATCTTCTCAGGTGGGGGTAATTCACTCATTATTACCCTCAGTAAATTACCGTAAACCCTCTTCTCACTTGTGGTTAAGGTAACCTCATCAACATAATACATTATCGAACCAGTCTCAGTATTCTCCATTATGTTAACGTAGGCGTATGGTTCATTAACTGGGTATCTTTCAATCAACCTATACTGCCCCTTAATATCAATCATTCTCTCAAAACCCAAGCTAATACTAGACATACTGCATCTAATACCCTATAAGGGAGTATTAATATTTTACTACTATTACCCTAACATTACAGTAAGGGCACCAATTCAATGCACCTATAGCTATTACACATATTAATCCCATAGATACTTACCTGATTTATAACGTACATTAAAACTTTGCATTAATAGTGGAGGCGGTGCTGAATGGCGGCAATCTCCTGCCTCCTGCTGGTAGGAACCAGCTTAGCCAAACCTATGGAATCCCGGGAAAGCATATTGATGCTTAATAACCTAGTGGGGTTAATTATTAATGCAGGCCTTGAAGCTATGTTTAATTCATGCTTTATTGAATTTAAGATTTTTGCAAAGCTACTTTGAAGAATGCAGCGGTATGGGGACTTAACCGGCATTAAACATTACCTTAAAGTGAAATCTAAGGCCTTTGAATAAGTCAATAATCAGGGTTATGTGAGGATAATTTTATTAACTAAGCTTAAGTCAAGCCAATGAATTCAAGAATGCCTAGAGAGGGTGTTAGGGTTAGGCTACTTGCAGTAACGACATCAGTAGTATCACTGTTAGCTAGCCTAGTTTTCTCACTGCTTGTTACTAGGAAGCTTGCAACATTCTCACTGGGTGTACTTAATGTTGTTAATGGTGCTGTAATAATGGGTCTTATAATTCAGACAATAGTGTCATTTATGGCTACTAGGGCCACTGCTAGGGATGGTAAGCCAAGCACGTATATGATGACCTTATACTTAATGTCAGGCTTACTGGGTTCCGTAATAGCGTTACTTTACATTACAGGGGTCTCCTGGAGGTTTAGGCAAATATACATTGAGGTAGCCTACTTAACGGTGGCATCCACCTTCGCCAGTTATCTGCAGGGTTACGTAAACAGTATACTAACTGTTGTTGATAGGGTTAGGCTTCAGGGGGTGGGCTTAGTTGCATCCATCATTAAACTACTCTCAATAGTCTACATAATGTACAGCGGATGGAGCCTATTCTCTGTCTTAGTATCCTCAATAATAATAACTCTATCAGCGGCAGCCTACGGCTTAACAACAGTGTTAACGAGGCTAAGTAGGATTGGGTCATTGGGTAGGTACTTTAAGGAAACTATTGCCGCATCATGGGTACCATTGATTGGTTATGGTGCAGGGAATTTAAGGAGCATGGACTCAATGATAATAGGCTACGTGGGTGGCATCCTGGATAATGCAATGTGGCAGGTACTTAATGTTCAAGGTAAGGCTCTTGGATTAGCCACAGGCATAATTAACGTCACATACGGTGAATTACTGAGCGGTAAGGATCTTGAGAGGAGGTTTTACATTGACTTACTAATCCTACTCAACATAACCATTATGGTGGCCCTCTTCCTAATATTCTATGAACCATACATAGTCTACTTCCTAAGGCCCCAGGACTACTCATTCATACAGTACTTGAGGATTCCAGTTATTCTACTCACAGCCTCAACTATTACTTCAATAATTAACCAATACTACTCATGGATTATGCAGGGAATAGATAGAGTGGATTTTAATGGTGAAGTAACGTTCAAGACATATGTAGGTAGCTTAGTCTTCCACGCCCACTTCGCTGAATTCATACTAACAATAGCTTACTTAACCTCAATATACCCACTAATACTCTTGGCAGAATCGGTTAAGTTGCCTTCACCGGTAATAAGTGGTGTATTATTGGCCTCAATATTAGCGACACTCATTAGCCTAATGTACAGGTTCATTCACCTTGAATCTAGGCGTAGGCTTAAGGTGCCTGTGAAGTCAATAATCCTTGATATAATTACCCCAGCATTATTAGCAGCCTTATTAACTTACCTAGAGTCAACAATAATACTTACTAAATACCCACCCGTTAAGGGTGCTGTTGGTGAATTAATTAGAATTACAATTGGTGCAGTTTTAACGATGGTAACATACTTGGCAGTATCATTAGCTGTGTCTGGGGGTATTAGGCGCCTCTTTAAGGAGTTATTGACTTATATTGTTAAATCAGGTTTAAGCACAGTAAACCACCTAAGCCCTGGTTAGATGAATTATTAACCCAGCTATAAGTGCAGCTTGCGTTGAGGTTTTAGTGTTTTTGGAGGAAAGCTTTTTAAGGAGCTTAAAAAGCTTTAAAAGGATTAGGATGCCGAAGGAACCCGTATACAGAATTGAGAATATAGTGGCGACTGTGAACCTGGGTGTTGATCTGGACCTAGAAAGGCTTGCAGAAGTTCTGCCTGCCGCTGAGTATAATCCTGATCAATTCCCTGGCTTAATACTAAGATTCCAGAGGCCTAAGATATCGGCCTTAATATTCAGGACGGGTAAGATGGTTTGCACAGGAGCTAAGAGTGAGGAGGAATTGAAGAGGGCTGTTAAGTACCTTGTTAAGACCCTTAATCAACGTGGTGCACAGATACAGAATGATTCAGATATTCAGGTTCAGAACATTGTTGCCTCAGGTAATTTGCACGCTGAGGTTAATATTGAGAAGGCTGCGCTACTCCTTGAGAACTCAATGTATGAGCCTGAGCAGTTCCCGGGGTTAATATATAGGATGAATGACCCTAAGGTTGTTATACTAGTGTTTAGTTCAGGTAAGATAGTTTGCACAGGAGCTAAGAAGGAGGCTGATGTAGCCGTGGCTGTTCGTAAACTTTACGATAAATTAAAGGAGATTAATGCACTATACGTTATTGAGGAGGAGTCTGCATATGAGGAAACGTAAATGATGTGCATTAAAGGTAACACATACATAACATTAAATTGGAGGGATGCCTTCAGTAGGGTACCTGGCCGCAACGTAATATATATGGTTAATGATGCTGAAGCTTATGAGGCCTACCCCGTGGTTAAGGGTAAGAACATACTCCTCACCATTAACGGCTATTTAACTTCAGGTAAGTGGGTTTACGTTAATAGGTTAATAAATGGATCCGAGTGGGTGTTAATTAGGCTTAGTGATCAATCACCAGTACTCCTAAAGGCCCTCAACGTATCCCTGAGGCATAGTAACGTATCCTATATTGTGCAGCCCAACACCTACGTGATGGTTCATGACTACATTGATGGTGAATTCTACGTGGAGCCCATTAGGGATGAGTCATCATCAATACTTCACCTACTTCTTAGGAATTCCAGGATTATTAACTTATACATACCCACTCACGGTAGTATTGATGAACGCTTAATCTATAATATACCTATGGATAATGTTAGGAATGTTGTTTTCGAGGACGTGAATACTGCTATTAGATTTATCACAGTTAATAGGGTATTGTGCAGTGGCGGTAAGGTTAACTGTGAATGCTCCAGTCCAATTGACTGCGCCTTAAACTGCAGGAGTATTGATGTTTCAGTGGATGCATCAGTAAGTTAAGTTACCTCAACGTATTTTAGTTAAGTATAAGTATCATTGAGTAAGCTTTATTAGCGTGTTACCTGGGACTGAGAGAGTGTTAGCTGTATCTAATAAATTAGCGAAAACATTAAGGAGCACTGGGGGGAGGATTAGGAGCATTCTGGGTCCAGGTTGGTTGGTGATGCTTGCTGATGTTGATGCACCAAGCCTATTAACTGCAATGCAGAGTGGCTACTACTTAAGCTACCTAATGATACCATGGCTAATACTACTTACAATACCGCTCTACTTCACTCAGGAATTAACCATTAGGTTAGCGTTGGGTAGTGGTAGGGGTATTGGAGAAATCATTAAGGATAGGTACGGTAAGAGGGCTGCATTATCCTCACTCCTACTTATGATGCTCATTGATGGTGCAGCATACTTAGGTGAATATGCCTCAGTGGCTGCTGTGGGATTAACCTTAGGTATACCTGTAATTGCATCAGTATTAATCATATTGACCCTACACACAATTATAATACTCCTTAGTGGATCATACAGGAGGATTGAGGACATTCTCCTATTACTATCAACATTAATTCTAGTTTACTTAGCCGCATTCATAGTCATTGGCCTTAACCCCACAGCCCTATATGAATCCACTGAACTCATGTTTAACCCAAGCTCATACAGTAACGTTAGTTACATTGGCTTACTGGCCGCTAACATAGGGGCGGCCATAATGCCCTGGATGCTGTACTATCAGTCATCCGCAATAGTGGATAAGGGGCTTAAACCCAGTCACTATACTCATGAGAGGTTTGAGACTGCTGTGGGGGCTGCGATCAGTGAATTACTAATGGTTGCCGGCGCCTTAATTGGCTATGGGCTTAGGATTAAGGGCGGCTCCGTTGATGGTTTCCTAAATACCCTGAGGTCAATAAGATTGATTATGGGTAATTACTGGTTCTACGCGGCGTCAGTGGGGTTAATTGCAGCAGCCACATTGGCGGTATTCGTAATAAGCATGGGCTTCGCCTATGGGTTGGGTGAATACTTAGGTGAACCCAGTGGTTTTAGGTATAGGTTTAGGAATGCTAAGGTCTTCTACTTATTCTACTTAATCGAAGTTATCCCAGCCGCATTATTAGTCTTACTGTCGAGGAATCTGGCTAACACAATAATTGACATAATGATATTTAACTCAATAGCCCTCTCAGTACCATTAATACTACTGATAAGGTTGACATCAGACCGTAGGCTAGTGGGCTCTTATGCAATAGGTAGGGTTAGGGCTCTTGCATTATACGCCACCGCAATACTAATACTGGTGCTTGGCGTTTACGCAGCTGTATCATCCCTTTAACAGCATTGTGGATTAATGGACTTAGCCCTATCCAGTATTTGCCTAATAGCCTCCTTAACCCTACCCTTAACCTCCTCTTCACTACTGCCTGAGGCTGATACCTCAACCTCCACCACAGGCTTATCAATCTCAATACCCTTAGGGTGGCTCTTCACGTAAACTAAACCGGCGTTAAGCCTCATAACATCATTAACCACGGGCGCTAGGGCACTCTCCATAATCCCCCTCACCACCACCGACTCCTCATAATAATACCTACCTGGAACCCTTAACTGCGGTAGGACTTCATCAAGTATTGCCTCCATTTCAGCAGGCACACCTGGTAGGGTGAGTATCCTTCTTCCAGCGTACTCAATGTAGACTCCTGGAGCAGTACCCACTGGGTTAGGCAGTGGTTTAGCTCCCTTAGGCATGTAAGCCATTTTAATCCTCTCCCTAGTTAACTCAACCCCAAGCTTATCATACTTACTCTTAACCATACTGTACGCCTCCTGGTTTAACTCAAGCTCTAGGTTAAGTGCCTTGGCTAAGGCTTCAACGGTCTTATCATCGAAGGTTGGCCCAAGGCCTCCTGTTGATACTATTAAATCAGCCCTACTTAAGCCATCCCTAAAGGCCCACACTATTTCATCAATTTCATCAGGTACAACAACCATTCTAATGACATCATAGCCAGCATACGTGAGTACCCTGCCGATATGGGCTGCGTTAGTGTTTATTGTCCTACCCTTAAGTATCTCATTACCTATGGTTATTACGTAAGCCCTCATAGTTCCAGGAGGCTAACAAGTGGGTATTAAGGATTCCTCATGAGTAATCAAGTTAACTCAGTGAAATACCTATTGGGCGCGAAACGCTTATTAATGGCAGGTGGAGTAAGCCTTGATCCTCATGGAATAGTGATTAATGCTGAGGGATTAGGTAAGACGTATGATGGTGTTAAGTGGGCTTTAAGGAACGCTGACTTAAGCGTTAATCGAGGTAAGGTAGTTACCTTACTTGGCCCTAATGGTGCAGGTAAGACAACGCTAGTTAGAATACTTACCACTGAACTTGAACCCAGTACTGGTAAGTTAATTATACTTGGGGAGGATGCCTTAAGGAATCCTGAGAGGGTTAGGCCTAGGATAGCCTCCATACCTCAGGAGGCTAAGCCAATATACTTTGTGACGCCTTATGAATTAGTCTTCTCATACCTAGTCTTTAGAGGCTTCTCAATAAGTGACGCTAAGGCCGAGGCCAGGAGGGCACTTGAGGAACTTGGCTTGTGGGGTGTTAGGAATAAGATAATGAATAACCTATCCGGTGGGTATAAGCGAAGGGCCCTAGTTGCCATGGCCCTCGCCAGTAATGCTGAGTTAGTTTTCATGGATGAGCCAACCACTGGGCTTGATGTATTCAGTAGGAGGAGCGTGTGGGATGCCTTAGCTAGGCTTAAGGGTAATTCAACCGTCATACTGACTACGCACTACATTGAGGAGGCTGAATTCCTAAGTGATGAAGTAATAATAATGAATAATGGATTAGTGGTGAGTAGGGGCACTGTTAGTGAATTATTAAGTAAGGTTAATGGTGAGTACGTTGTTGAGGTTTACGGCATTAGTAAGCCAATATTCGAGGGCTACAGTTACGTTAAGTTAAACAACAGGTACCTAGTCTACGTGGACACTAGTGAGGATTCATCATTAATAGCCAGTGAGTGTGCTAAAATAGGTGGGAAGGCATTAATGAGGAGGAAGACCCTTGAGGACGTTGTGATTAGGCTAATTGGGGGGTGGTATAGTGATGAGCCTACAGGGGATTTGGACTCAAGTTAAGTCAGTAATCGTCTTCGCCTGGTTCTACGGATGGCTGGCAGTCATTAGGGAGCCCTTCTGGTTAGTCTCCTCCCTCCTTAATCCATTATCCATAGTAGTAATAATGACTATATTCGGTGGAGTACGCTACATGAGCTTTGGGTTACTGGGTGGCTTAGCCATGGCTGTTAGCTCAAGTGGTGGATTCACAATAATAGGTGATGCAGCCTACCTGAGGCTTGAGTTAAAGTACCAGTCAATGCTGATAAACACCAGGCTTAACCCAATATCCTACACCCTCGGCCTAGCATTATCTGAATTAACCTACGCCCTACCAGGCCTAGCAGTATTCATTATACTGATACAGTTAATCATGCGTATTCCAGCATCCCTATACCTCATAATAATCCCAATACTGGCTCTTGAATGGGTTGCAGCAAGCATGCTTGGCTTCACGTTATCCACACTAATGAATGACGTTAGGTATGGTTGGTCCCTCTCAGGCATATTAGGCTTCCTACTGGGCACACTACCACCAGTCTTCTACCCAGCCTACCTACTACCCACACCCTACATTGCCCTAGTATCCCCAGTTAGCATAGTGTCCACGGTATTACAGTACATTATACTGAAGGCTAATTACCCACAGGAGTTAATTAAGTTAAGCGTAATCGTGCTACTGGCTGAGACCGTAATCTTCACAATACTTGCACTACGTAAATCCAGGTGGAGGAGCATTTACTAGGGGCTCACCGTAATGTCTTGGCGTAGAGGGCTATTAGGACTAAATTTATTGAAATATTTATGAAGAAGAGCATGTAAAGCATCATAATGAATGTTAAACCAAGAGCCACCATGCTTAAGTAAGCTAGGTAAATGTTAATGAGTAAATCCACTGCTAAGGTTAGTAGCATTATCTTCTGAGCCAACATGGGTTCAATATTAACTATAACGTAGATTAATTTAACCAGCGCAAATATTATAGCCATCACGAACATTAGCATTGGTATTGCAATGTAGGGGAGGGTTAATGCATTAATACCGTACAGGTACATTACCGCAACCACCATAGCCGTCTCAATCACCCTAACCACAGCCAACAACACATTAGGCTTAAGCATTAATGAACATTAAGGCAACCCCTTTTTAAACATGAAGCCCCATAGCCGCAGTACAATCTATATCTTGCAAATACCTAAACAAACACCGCATTACAATTCAATGCACCCTAAGCAAAGAATCCACATAACATGAACAATCATATTAAAAATCGAGAAAAGTAAAAAAGAAATTATATTTAAGTTCGTTTAAATCAAAAACATACCATTATCTCCT
>NZ_DAXS01000075.1:26983-27105 GCF_002506515.1 Caldivirga sp. UBA161 | reverse complement strand
TGTAGCATTGAAGTCTACTTAAATGAATACTGAGAATTTTCAATGGAGTAAGCATCAATAGGTTTAGTAACACAGTAAGCATTAAGTAATATTAATCCCCAATTAAAATAATAACCCCCACT
>NZ_DAXS01000075.1:13224-26792 GCF_002506515.1 Caldivirga sp. UBA161 | reverse complement strand
AGTTGATAATTAATTTCTAGTTGGATTAATGGCCTCATTCCTCCTGCTTCTTTAGCTGAGGTTAACTATGTTTTAATTATTCTTAGCAGTTGAATTAAATATTTAATAAAGTTGGGTGCTTGGTTAAATGCCGTGAAGTCCATTATAGTTACTGGAAGGGGTAGGTTTGAGGTTGCTGAGTCACCTAGGCCGGATCCAGGGATTGGTGAAGTATTAATTAGGGTTAAGTATGCGGCGTTGTGTTATAGGGATTTACTTCAATTGAGGGGTTATTACCCGAGGATGAGGTATCCTGTGGTACTTGGCCATGAGGCTGTTGGTGTTGTTGAGGAGTCTAGGGATGCTAGGTTTAGGCCTGGTGATAGGGTTGTACCCATTCTCCATAGTGTTGATGGTACATGCGACATGTGCCTTAGGGGTGAGGAGTCTTATTGCAGGAGTAGGCTTAGCTTTGGTGAGGAGGTTGATGGATTCTTCGCAGAGTATGCTAGAGTTACAGGTAACTCACTTGTTAAGGTTCCTGATTGGGTTAGTGATGAGTTAGCTGTTTTAACACCATGCGTATTAGCCATGATTCATAAGGGGCTTAGGAGGATTGGGTTAAGTGTTGGTGAAACCGTGCTAGTGACTGGTGCAGGTGGTGGTGTTGGTGTTCACGCTGTTCAGCTTGCCAAGGCAATGGGAGCTAGGGTAGTAGCTGTAACTAGCCATGAGGATAAGGCTAAGGTTTTAAGCAGATTCGCTGATAGCGTTATAGTTGGTTCAAGATTCAGTGAGGAGGTTAAGAGGAGCCTAGGTGATGGCGTTGATGCTGTAATTGAGGCTGTGGGAACACCTACCATTAATGAATCCCTAAGGAGCCTTAGAACAGGTGGTAGAATACTGCTAGTGGGTAATGTGAACCCTGATGAATCGTATCCATTGAGGTTAGGTTACGTGATACTTAAGGATGTGGCAATAGTTAGCAATATTGCAGCTAATAGAAGTGATGTAGCCTCAGTGTTTAATATGGTTAAGTTAAGTAAGCTGGAGCCTGTGGTGGCTGCCAAGTATCCGCTGCACGATTTTGGGAGGGCCCTTGAGGCTCTTCAATCAGGATCAAGGATAGGTAAGATACTACTGGTGCCTTAACTCTACTCCACTATAGTCATTAGGAGGGTTAGTATTTTTGATGGGTCCTGGCTATCTTTAGCCAGATTCCATAGTGGGCTATCCCTACACACCCTATACCTAATTATACTCCTACTCTGATCCTTCTCCAGTAATCCATGCTTATAGAGCTCCTCCAGTATGTGTTTGATTAGGGTTAATACAACTGGTATAACGTTCTCCTTATTAATGTACTCTAATAGTGTCTTGGGTGTGAAGCTGACGCAGGTCCCCATGGCTCTGCTAATTGACCTGTAGAGGGCTTCACTAACCCACCTTTCAACTTCTCTAAAGTCAGAGGGGTAGTTTGCGCGTTCCTGAGCAGCCATGAATTAACTGGAATCCCCCTATTTAACAAGGTATGATTCACTAAGTATACGTTATCTAGTCCTGAATACTCAGGAGTATGATTCCTGAATATACGCATTAACGTTGATTAAGCTGGTTAATTAACCTAATAAATGGCTGAATGCTAAAGTCACTAGCACTGTAGTAATGGCTACTATTAGGCTGGTTAATAGGTTAACATCCTCATTACTCAATTTAATCCTCGGTTCATAAATTAACCTAGCCCTACCCCCACATGTATGCACCTCCTGTTCAGTAACCATGCCGCACCTATCGCAGTAATACTTGGGTTGAGTTAAAGCACCCAGTAAACTATCTAATACTTCACCAAGGTAACCTAATGCGAAGACCAGTAATACCACTTGAATAGTTGGGTTAACCGTGGTCCAGTTGAATTTAACCCAGTTGGGTGAGTGATTGAAGGCTGCGGCTAAGGCTAGGTAGGTTAAGGCTATTGCTGCTGAACCAGCCAGTGAACTTAATTCACCAAGTAATGTAACCGCACCAGATGTACCTGGAGTCACCTTGGCCTTGGGCATTGTGACTAGGAATGGATTACTCCTTGAAAGTACCCCAATTTCACTGGCCCATGTGTCAGCTGATGTTGCCGCCAGTGACGCCACGTAGGAGATTAGGAATATTTTAGCCACTGCAGCTAAGCCAACTGCATATGTTGCTGCACTCACCATTGCCATTACTGATGGTGTAAAACCCACCGCAGCAACTTGACGCGCACCCCTACCCTCCAGGTCATAGGCCACGCCCAGTTTAATCTTAGGTTCCTTACCTAACCTGGTTACTATTGTTGCGTAGAGGAGGAATAGAATGAATAGTAGGACCGATGGGAGCCCTGATAATGTTACTAGAGTACCCACAAGCACTGATTGAGGCACGGCCCCCCTCCTTATTACCTTAGCCTTAACCGCAATTACGCTTAATGCCACTGAGGCTGATAAACCAATGACTAGGTAAGCTGCCAATACCTCAATATTATTCACTCACCAATCACCTCAACAATAACCCTCCTAATAGCCCTGGGTCCATCAAGTTCCACTAGGAGTATGTTCTGCCAAGTACCCCTTACTAATGAACCATTAATAAGTGGTATTACCTTACCCTGCCCTAGGAAGGCACTTGCTAAATGTGAATTAGCATTATCATCAATTAAATTATGCCTATAATTTCCGCTCCTTGGAAATAATTCAAGGATCTTATCCTCAATATCCTTAAGTAACCCACTCTCATTCTCATTTAATATAACCGCTGCTGTGGCGTGGGGGGCAAATACTATGATGAAGCCATTCCTAATGCCGCTTTCATTAACAACCTCCTCAACATCACTGGTGATGTCAATAACCTCAACCTGCCTCCTTGAAGCGTACTTAAGCTCCTTCACAAATACCTTCATTAAACTATAGCGGTTGCTTGATTATTTTTAAATGCTTCCAGTAGTAATTAGGCCTTAACCGACTTACTCTCCCATCCTGAAGAACTGGGTTCTTTGAATGGTTTATTGTTTTTGCAGTTTACAACCTTCATCCACTCTACCGGCATTTTTCATGGTGCTCATGTTTTAATTCTAAAGTATAGTTAAGCCAAGCCTTCTCGAGAATCTTAAACCAAGCTTATTTTGAAGCATAGCTATGTACTCACTCAGCTGATTAACAGTAAAGTTGGCGTAAACGTGGGCTAGTGTTAATAATCCATTATACCTAATTGGATCAACATAATCACTTATGATTGGCCCAGAAACCTCAATGAGTTCACTGACGTCAACTGGGTTCCTAATCCTAGGCCTCTGCAGGAAGCCGCCACCCCTTATGGGTATTTCAACAAGTATTGGTGAGTCATCCCTTGATACGGCCACGTAGGTTAAGGCTATTTGAGGTAGGTTAATTAACGTTGAGGGGTCTAGGCTTGGCTTAATCCCCCTCATTATTAATGACTCATTAAGCCTCTTCTCTATCAGGGATTCTAAGTCCAATTCAGTTAGGCGGCTTAATCGTGGGCTTAACCCACCGCTTATAATCATTGGCTTCACCATGCCGTGGTTTAAGTTGATTCTGCGTAGTGATGATGTTAATATTATTGAGTCACTAACAGATTGGTTAAGGAGCATACTTATCAATTGGGATTCCTCACTTACGCTGAGGCTTTTCATTAATTTAAAGAAGCGTGCCCTCAGTATCCTTGACCAAGTAACTGAGTAGTAGTTTAACCCATCATTAGCCAAATCCCTAAGCCTAGTATTCTTACTTTCACTTAACCTCCTTAGGATTAAGTACTCCTTATACACCCTGAGGCTATTATCCTTACTAATGAATAATAACCTAACCCCCCTCTTAAATGCTTCATTAATTAATTTAGAGGTGGCGTTAACCAGATTCACGGCTTCAGGTATTGCATATATCTCCCCAATGTTCCTACCCAATAGTATTATGTGCAGCGCCTCAAGTATTTTAGCGAATAATGACCCATCCATGAGGATGAATCTTAAACCACCATACTCATTAATAGCCCTTAAAGCTACCTCAACCTCAAGCATCCCCATTGTCAATATGCCGCCTGGTGATGATTCAGGGAATAGTGAAGCCTTAACAGCCCTAATGGATTCCATACCCATGTTATTAACAGCAATGGCCCTAGCCATACTGAGTGAGTAACCATTACTCAACTTAACCTCCTGTAACCCACCATCAACAGCCACTGCTTTTGTGAAGCCGCCTGAGGCGTTAATCTTAATCCACAGTTTATTTACATCATCATCTAGGCCAATTAAATTATTCTCAATACCCATTACTTCACTGGATATTGAATTAAGCTCCTTAATGAGTAGGTCCATGAATATGTCCGGCATCATCTAATAACATGCACTAGATTATTTCACTGTTCCGTATAGCCTTAAAGTATTAGTGAACTAGTGCTTAATTCTGGTACTTTAGGGAATTAAAGTTAAAGGAAATCCCACACTCTACTTACTAATAATACTTAATAATGCATGCAATGTGAATTACTTGAATGGAACCAGTGGGCTACGTAATTGGCAATAATGGTGTGGATGAATTAACAATGATCGCTAACCCAAGGTATGCTGATGGTGTTAAATTATTTGACTACGTTTACTATGAGCATGGGGGTTCAAAGATTCTGGCTCAAGTAACTGGGATAAACCGTGAGTTATATAGGGTTAGTGACTCCTTAGCGCCAGTGGTCTTTAATGATGGTGTTAAGCCAGTGGAGACTGTTTTAGTTAAACTACTTATAATAGGTAAGAAGGCTGGGGATTTATTGAAGCTACCTGAGGCACCACCACCAGTATCCACTCCTGTTTACAGAGCTGACCCTGAATTGGTTAAATCGTATTTAGGCTTAAGAGGTAGGTTATGCATAGGCTACTTGGCTAGCATGCAGGATGTTAAGGTTTGCCTAAATGAGAAGGCAATTAGTAGGCATATGGCGATAATAGGGGCCACTGGTAATGGTAAGACTTGGCTAAGCGTACTAGTTATTGAGGAGTTACTGAAGTTAGGCGCCACAGTGCTGATCCTGGATCCACATGGTGAGTACGTTAAGGCTAAGGAAACCGTGAGTAAAATGGATGGCGTCGGTTTAACAGTGTTCAAGCTTTCTAAGCAGCATACCGGTGACTTAACCTATAGGGTTGGGTTAATGGTTGCTGACCCTGACCACATAGCCTCAGTGTCGGGTATAGATGATAAGGCAATTAGGATTAGGGAAGCCTTTTCACTGGCTCACCGCTGCGTTAAATTAGCGGCTAAGGCGTACAGTGACCCTAAGCTAGCCACATTAAGGAATATGGAGAGGATCCTGGCTCAAGTAGCCTCAGGCAGGAGAATACAGGTGGGTATGCTGCAGAACCTATTCGGCACCAAGTACCCTACAGGTAACTTAAATGATAATAAGTACTTCAGGAAGCTTACAGTAGTCTTATCTGAACTTAATGACTTAGCCAGCGAATCAGCTGGTAGGCATGCTGCATTAGCGGCTAAGAGGTATGTTAGGAAGCTTAGGAGACTTGGGGTTTACTCACCATTAAGTACACGCTTACTTAAGCTACTTAAGGCTAGGCACGCCTCAATAATTAACCTAGCTGGCTTAGATGACTCAGTTCAAGACCATGTAGCATACAGTATATTAAGTAGGGTTCTTAAGGCTAGGATAAATTACGTGAGGAGGTTACCCGGCCCCAAGTACCCTTACCCAGTGGTTATTATTGTTGAGGAAGCCCACCGCTTCGCCCCAGGTAATGGTAAGAGGACTTTAACGTATAGTGTACTCTCAAGGATAGCCATGGAGGGTAGGAAATTCGGCGTCTTCCTAGTGCTAATAACGCAGAGGCCATCGAAAATTGACCAGGATATATTAAGTCAAGTGCAGAATTACGCATTACTCAGGATAGTGAATCCTAAGGATAGGGAGGCATTACTTGAGGCTGGGGAATTAATGAACAGTAACCTAGATAAGATACTTGCATCACTAAACATTGGTGAATCACTAATAATGGGCCCAATAGTTGGTGGCCAAGTACCAATAATCGTGAAGCTTAGGAATAGGGTACTTGAGTATGGTGGAGGCGACATAAACCTAGATAAGTACTGGGGCGTTAAGAGTGAAGATTATGAGAATGAAGTAGGCAGGATGATGGGCTTAAGGATACCTAAATTAACTATAGAGAGGGCTAAACTACTCCTAGATAAGATAAGTGATGAATCATTAAACGGCTCAGTGATAAGGGGGTATGTTAATGGAGCCAGGGTTGAAGTTGACTTAAAGAATGAAGTATGGAGCTGTAGTAAATGTAGGAATTCAATGAAACCCTGCGAACACGTGGTGGCTTTACTGCTTAAGAAAGCCATGAATGAGGCTGAATTAATGCGCAAGTAACTTTAAATCTAATCAAGGCTCCAATATCCTTAATACGGCCTACACACCTAACACCATCAGGACCCAATGCCCCTAATACAGTAATATCAAGCACACATTCCCCCTCCCCCTACTGAATACTACTGTTACGGTTCCTCCATCTAGCCTCAATGATAATGCCGCCAACTCTCAAGTTCATTAACCTCCACACACTTACTCATGTTGGTTGGATTATGGATCTTAATAATTTATTTAATATTTTAAATCTACCCAATGAATTTATTTAGAGGCTCCTTAGAGGCGGCCAGAGATATGAATGTTTAAGCTAATTAATGAGGCTGAATTAAAAAGGGATGCATGTTTGCTTCGTAATCCTACTTAATTCGGGTTAGTTTTAAAAAACCACTTATACTGCGTCGGTTTATGAGTGATAGAAGTGACTTAGTGTTCATATTATTGTCTAGGGTTCTTAGAAGTATTGCTACAGGTGCCCTTGGTGTTACCACTGGGCTTTACCTATATAATGTACTTCACCTATCAGCCACCTTAATAGGCGTATTCTTTGGTGTTGGCGCCTTCACCACACCTTTAATGAGCCTATACTTCGGTAGGCTTGGCGACTGCTATGGTAGGAAGAAGATACTATTAATAGCATTACTATTCCTACCAGCTGCAACAGCAATGCTACTATTAACCTCCAACTACGCCTTACTCCTCATTGCTGCGGCATTAGGTGGATTCGGAACTGCTGGGGCCCTGGCTAGTGGTAGTGTTGGGGCTGTTGTTGCCCCTATGATGACTGCATTACTAGCTGATAAGACTAATGAGGAGAATAGGACTATGGTGTACTCACTACTTAACCTAGCCTCAGGTCTAGCTGGGGCGGTGGGTGCATTATTGGCTCACTTAAGTTACAGGGAGGGCTTCATGATTGCCTTGGGGCTTTCAACAGCCTCATTCATAGCAATACTGCCTGTTAGGGATAGGTATAGTGAGGGTGTGGTTAGGGGTAAGTGCAGTTCCGTTAATAGTAAGTTAGATGAAAAGGATAGGAAGGTTATTAGGAGGTTCATCATCACCGGTGCCTTTAATGGTATTGGGCAGGGCCTAGTGACGCCATTCCTACCCATAATTTTTGAAATACTCCTCAAGATACCTAAGGGTGAGATAGGGAATATTTTCTTCCTGGGTGGTGTGGCTGCTGCATTAATATCACTGCTAACACCAATTATAACCAGTAGGCTTGGCTTCGTTAAGACTGTGGTTTTAACTAGGTCAATATCCACCGCAGCCCTAATTACACTACCCTTCGTTAACCACTTCTCCCCAGTATTGAGCTATGATGTGGCTATAGCCATGATAGCATACCTAATTTACGTAATGTTTAGGGTAGTATCCCTACCTGCACAGTCAGCCTTAATGATGAGCCTGGTTAGTCAAGGCTCAAGATCAACCACCGCTGGCGCTAATCAAGCAGCTAGATTACTGCCATCAGCAGCTGCAACATTGTCCAGTGGAGCCATGATCGACTACGTAGCCTTACCTACCCCATTCATAGTTACAGTGATCATAAATGGAATCAACATATACTTATACACAAGATTCTTTAAGGATGTTAAGACGAACCGCGGAGTAAGAAGCATAGTAGTTGAATAGCACTTAAGGAAATTTTTACCCGCATTAGTGCATGTTCAATAATCATGTAATTTAAGTATTCATAACCTTCACAAACCCTCTTATCTGCAATGTTAGTAAATGGTTATAAAGCCGTGGTAATAGGTTTGGTTATGGAGTTACTAATAGGTCATAGTCCTGACCCGGATGATGCATACATGTTTTATGCCTTAACTGCAGGTAAAGTTAGCTTCCCCTTTAAGATAAGGGAATTTCTAGTTGACATTGAGACGTTAAATAGGCTTGCATTACACGGTAGGCTTGATGTTACCGCTATAAGCACTCATGCTTTAGCATACGTGGCTGATAAGTACTACGTGCTTAGGGTTGGTGCATCCATGGGGCTTAAGTATGGCCCAGTGGTGGTTGGTAAGGGTAGTGAAGTAAAACTCGTTGCTGTACCTGGAACCTATGCTACAGCAACATTACTCTTTAAGTTAGCAATGCCTAATGTTAAGGCCGTTGAAGTACCCTTCGATAAGATAATGGATGCGGTAATTAGTGGTGCCGTTGATGCAGGGGTGTTAATTCATGAGGGGCAAATAACCTATGATAGGTATGGATTAAGAAGCATCATGGATTTAGGTGAATGGTGGTATGAGCAAACTAAATTACCAACACCTCTGGGTTTAGATGTTGTTAAGGCATCCCTAGGTATGGATAATGCTAGGTTAATTAGGGATGCATTACTTGAGTCCCTGAGGTATGCGATGAGGCATAGGGAGGAGGCGCTTGAGTATGCTATGAAATTCTCAAGGGGACTTAACATGAGTGATACAGGTAGGTTTGTGGATATGTATGTCAATAACTACACTGTGGACATGGGAAATGAGGGGGAAAAGGCGATTAGGACCCTACTGCAGTGGGGTCATGAGGAGGGGCTACTGCCTGAGGTTAACTTCACAATAGTTTAATCGCCCATTATAAGATTAGCGCCTTCTTAATTCCATCACAAGCGCAATGGTGAAGACCAGCATCATTACGGCTAGGATTAGTATTAGGTACTGGTTAGTAATGTTACCCATGGTGCTTCCATGGTACACCACAACTACCTTAACTAATTCCTGGCTCAAGGTAGGGTTCACTAGGGCTACGTAGACTGAACCATTAGTTACGAATATTGTTTCATTAATAACTACGTCGCTTACCACATTACCATTAACATTAATTGTTAAAGCACCGTTGATTAATCCATTAATAATGAAGTATCTTGCCGTTAAACCTGGCATAATTAGGTATAGGGTACTGTTGGGATTAATTACTGTAAAGGTTGGCTTATATAAGGTACCGCATAGGTAAATTCCGTGAACCATTGATGTTAGGAAAATCACGTACTCAACATTAACCCAAGTATTAATTGACTGCGTTGAGTTAAGAGTCATTGTTAATATGAATTGCGGCGTATACTGGTTCATTAACCAATAGAATAAGGCACCATAAGGGAATGCACCATAGTATGGGTATTGGTTAAAGTAATCATATGGATTTCTTAACCAGTACTGATTAGTGAAGAATAAGTTAACGTAGTTACATAACCCACTGAGGCGTTCAGTTAAACCCACTGATGAAGCTACCCCATACCATGTTGAATCATAATTTGGTGCCTCAGCGAAGTAATTAGTCATGTGGAGGAGCGTGTAGTATACTGAGTAGGGTATGTTAGCATTACTATTGAATTCAATGTAGTTAATGCATAGTGGGCCATAGGATACATAACCCCCTAAGTCACTTACATTATTTGTAATGTAAACAATGTATTTTGAACCATTGCACGGCTGCATCATACTTAACCTATTATTAATAACATAATCATTGTACACATATTGAATGAAATAACTTAATTTACCTATGAATTCGCTGCTTGCGTTTACCTCATTATAAATAATGAAATTGGGTGTTGATACGGTAACCTGAGCATTAGCCACACTTCCAGGTAATGCAAGTGAAAGCAATAATCCAAGCAATAGTATGCGTCTACTAGGCATTATTAATAATTATTAACTGTTACTTATAAATATTAGTATATTTTAATGAAAGTGTTCATTAGATATTCTTATATTATTAGAAAAATACTTATGGATCCTATGCGTATTATCTAATTTTAATGCATCTAAATATAAATGAAATATGGTCAATCATATATTATGTGGAATCTAAGAATTAATACTGCTCCCAGTCTAACTTCTCTCTCCTTATTAGGTAATTGAATATTATTTTCCTTATTGCGTTCCTTAGGTGATAATCTACAGTTGCCTTCGATAGCTTTAACTCCTTAGCTACATCATCAAGGCTAGCGCTACGTGGATAATTGAAGAAGCCTAACTCATATGCAGTATTAATTACACTCCTCTCCATTGGTGTTAATTCCGTAATGATCTTAGTAGGTAATTGCCTTGTTCGCTCTTGCTTAAAGGATAGGACGTCGGCCTTTTCCTTAAGCTGGCTCTTTAATTCTGATAATGTCTTGCTTACGGAAGCTTTGATAGGTGGTAGTATTGCTGTGTAATACTCTAAACCATATTTAAAGCTTGAGTAACTTATTATGAACATGTTATTAACGAATATGGATTTAATACTCTTATTATAGTCACCATACATAACAGTATCCGTGTATTCCCTACTTGGAATTACATTAATAACCTTAACTATTGTACTTCCATGGTTCCTAATCCTATTTATTAATTCCTTAACATATGGGCCATACCTTTCATAAATTCTAAATAACTCGAAGTTAATACCCCTTGATTGAACTGGTACATAGTAGGGGTTGTCAATTACCATACCATACTTCTCAGTTAACTCAGTCCAATCCCCATAATGATACAATATAACATGAATTACATTAATCATGCATATTCATTATGTATGCATATTTTTAAATTTTATCCAAATCATATAAACGCTTCATTATATTTACAAATATAAAATTAAAGAATTTAATGATTAATCTCCATAATATATTGTTAAAATTAAGGGAATAAAGAAGGGGGTAACGTAACCAGGTTTAATTAATGTCCGGCCAGTATGAGTCAATAACCTCAACCACGCCATTACTGCCTATTACTATATTGCTTTCAAGCCTTACACCAAACTTACCCTGCAGGTATATGCCTGGTTCTATAGTGAATACTGAACCTCTTGGTAATGCCTTAGCGTAATCACCACTTATGTATGGCTCCTCATGAACCTCAAGTCCAATTCCATGGCCAGTTCTATGTATGAAGTACTCGCCATAACCCCCCTCCTTTATTACATGCCTAGCCACTGAATCAATATATGATCCGGTGACGCCATCCTTAATTGCAGCTATGGCTTCATCATGAGCCCTCTTAACTAGGTTATAAACTTTCATGAATTCACCATTAACATTACCCACAGTAAACGTTCTCGTTAAGTCACCATAATAGTCATTGTACGTTGCAGTTAAGTCAACAACCACAACATCATTATCACTAATACGCCTACTACTGGGTAACCAATGAGGGATTGCTGAATTTGGACCTGACTGAACAAGGATATCCCTTGGTTCGGCACCCGCATCAGAAATAGCATCCCTAATTACCTCAGCAAGCTTAACCTCAGTTACCCCAACCCTTAATGAATCCTCCACAGCCTTAAAACCCTCCTCAATCGCCTTAACAGCAGCCCTAATGCTACTAATCTCATCCTCATCCTTAATAATCCTGAGGCTTACTAATGCATCATCAATTGGTAAATCCTTAAAATCACCTAGTACACTCCTAAGTAACCAAAGATGCCTCAGTGGTGCATTTGACTCGAAACCAACCACAGTAGCCTTCCCACAGCCTGAAGTAACCCTCTCAATAGGAGCTCTAGGCCCCTCCGAGTCAGTGTAGGTTAAGTAACGTAAACCAAGTCCCTTAACCTTCCCCTCATCAAGCTTAGGTATAATTAACGTTGATTCCTCATTATTTAGGCATATTAATAAGGCGCCAAATCTCTCGAAGGTTTCAATACGAGACCCTGTTAAGTACCTAATATTAACTGAGGTGGAGACTACCGCTAATTCAACTCCAAGATTCCTGATACTTTTCATAAAGGCCCTAAGCCTATTAGTGAATTGGCTGACCCCCATGGGTACAGTGCTAAGTACTGTTTAATTAATGTGACTGAAGGCTGTGATTAATTAGGGTATCGCCCAAGTGGACTAGCATTAAATCAACATCAGGGCTGATGCAATGTATCCTCATCTTAAGGGGATGTGGAGAGAGTCATAGTTTATTGAATAATTGGCGTGCTGCTATTATTAATGGATCCCAAACCTGAGTAACCGGTGGAAGATAAGCTAAGTCAGTTAGGAAAAGGTCCTCCACTGTGGCTTTCTTATATATTAATGAGGCTAAGGTATTAACCCTACCAAGTACCTGCCCACCATCATTGCCGATGAATTGCCCACCAATTATTCTACCTGAACCCTTCTCAGCAATTAACTTAATAGTGAGTTCTCCATTACCCGGATAGTACCTAGCCTTCGTTTGAGCCTTTATTACAGCTGAGGCCACCCTTAAGCCATGCCTCACGGCTTCCTTCTCCGTTAAGCCTGTTGATGCTGCATATAGGTTCATGAACCTAGTCATTGATGTACCAGCTACGCCAGGGAACCTTAACCCTAAACCAGCAATATTACTACCAGCGATATAACCCATCTTATTCGCAGTGGTGCCAAATGGGTGCCAGTAAGGTTCACCAGTTACTACATTAATAGTCTCCGCCACATCACCAGCTGCGTAAACGTGATCCTTACTTGTGGCCATATGTTCATTAACCCATACGGCTCCAGTTTCACCAATCCTTAGGTTAAGCATCTTAGCTAACTCCACGTTGGGTGCTACACCTGTGGCTAATACGACTGCATCAACCATGTACCTGCCTGAATCAGTGATTATTACTTGTGAATCACCTTGCTTACTTATTTCAATAAGCCTCTCATTTAACTTAACCTTAACTCCACTTCTAATCAATTCACCAGTAATTAATGCACCTAAATCATTATCCAGCGACCTACTTAATGGGTAACTTGACTTACTCACCATAATAACTTCCTTACCCCTAATCCTCATTGCTTCAGCCACCTCAAGCCCAATGTAACCTGAACCAACAATACCAATCACATTGGCTGCATCAAGTGCCCTCCTAACCTCCATGGCTTTAGATGGGTGGTGAATCGTGAATACTTTATCGCCACTAATAGGTATGTTAGGGATCCTTGGTACCGATCCCGTGGCTAATATTAAGTAATCCCACTCCATGCGATTACCGGCATTAGTTATAACAAATCCATAACCCACCTCAACAGCGCGCTCATTAATCCTTACCTTAATGCCCCTAACATTAATGAAGTAATCAGGTGTATAATGCATGAAGAGTGATTCATCGTTGAAAAGGCCCCCTAGGAAGTAGGGTATACCGCATGGGGCGTGGCTAACCATGTTGGATGACTCAAGAACCACTACGTCGTAATTAGGCCTAATCCTCTTGATTCTCGAAGCAGC
>NZ_DAXS01000075.1:0-13193 GCF_002506515.1 Caldivirga sp. UBA161 | reverse complement strand
GGGATTAAGTACTGAAGAATTTAAACTATGATGCATGAAACCTTAAGTCATCAACAGTAGTGAGTATATCTAAGAACCCAATGATCTTTAACTTAATTCTTCATGAAGCTACTCCAAGACCTCAATGCTCATATCCCCTTCATATGATATTACAGTAATTAACTCTAAGTCACTATCACTGGTATTCCTTATTGAATGAGGTACATTAGATGGTACGAACACGCATGTACCTGGTTTAACCTCAATTGATTCACCGTTAATAATCATGGCACCTCTACCACTTAATACCAGGAAGGTTTCATCGTAGGCATGCCTATGCAATGGCGCCCTACCCCCAGGTTTAATTAACTGCCTCCTAACGGCATATTTACTTGAACCATTACTTCTACTAACCAGCCACTGTGTGAACACACCAGTGGCTCCTTTTATATTAAGCGGCTCCGGTTTAACATCGTTTACATTAACTAATGTGTAACTCATAGCCTAATAATAACGCTTAGTGTTTAATAATTTTGCAGCGTACATAAAGCTCCGACCCTTTAGAGTTAAGAAAACATTATGGCGCTTAACTTGTTTAGCCTACTTGCCTCTGAACCATGCCTCAATTGAGTTAATCTCCTCCTCACTTAACCTCCAGCCCACTGCACCAAGATTTTCCTTAACGTGGATTGGATTAGACGCCCTAGGTATTGGGAATGCATTCTCATGCTTACTTATTATCCAATTTAAGGCTATTTGGGCAGGCGTCTTATCCCCATGGTTCTTCTTAACCAGGTTTATTAAATCCCTCGGAAACTCCCTCACTAATTTACCATGGCCCAGGGGGTAGTAGCACAATATAGCCATATTCTCCCTCTTAGCGTACGGTATAATATCCCCCTCAATCCTCCTATCAACTAAGCTATAGGGTAATTGAAGTGCAACTACCTCATGCCTCTTTAAAGCCTGCTGTGCCTCAATCACTTGGTTTAGGTTAAAGTTGCTTAAGCCAATGAATCTCACAATACCCTTATCCACTAGGTACTCCATGGCCCTCATTGTCTCCTCAATGGGTACTCTCCTATTTGGGAAGTGAATTTGATAAAGATCAATATACTTAACGTTAAGCCTCCTTAAACTGCCTTGAGCAGCCTTAATTACTGAGTCATACTTAAGGTGATTTAGCCAAACCTTAGTAGCTATGAATAATTCATCCCTATTAAAGCCTCTAATAGCCTCACTGACAATTGGTTCACTACCATATATTTCAGCAGTATCAATTAGGTTAATGCCATTCTCTAATCCAACCCTTAAGGCTTGTAACTTCCTTTCCCTAGAGGGCCTTAAACCAATCATAGAGGCTGCAATCCACAATGGGTCATAGTAAGTACCCATGCCTATTACGGAAACCTTAACCCCACTTCTCCCAAATAACCTATACTCCACGGTAAAGTGCTTTCAGTGGGCTTTTTAGCATTATTTAAGGGCTAGAGGGAGAGGCTGCCATGGTAAAGTTTTTAAACGCAGGTTAGGCGATGAAGTGTGCCATTCAGCCACACTAAGATAGTTGGGCCAACTGGTAGATTTGGCGCCAGGTATGGAATGGGGATTAGGAGGAAGGTGCTTCAGATAGAGGTTAAGCAAAGGGGGATGCATAGGTGTCCACAATGCAGATCATTGGTTAGGCTTAAGAGGCTTGCCTTCGGCATTTGGCAATGCCCAAAATGCGGTTTCACTTTCGCCGGAGGAGCATACATTCCTCAAACCATAATGGGTAGGACAACCACACCAGAGGAGCTTAAGGCACCTGAGAGGCAGAAGCAGATTTGGAAGGAGTCCGTGAGGCGGAAGGCAATTGAATAGTGTATTGCTGAATTAACTATATTAATGCGAAACACTTAAATGCGCAAAGTTGAGTTAATGCTGAGATGCCTATTGACTTTATGAAATTTTATAATGCGAAAACCGCAGTCGAGGATATTAGGAGCGATATAGAGCAGTTGAATAAAGTTTTAAGTTACATTGATTCTGAGTTATCCATAATGAAGAGGTTTGTTAAGGGTGAGAGGAGGTTAATGGCTAAGGGTGGAGGTGGGTCCTATGAGTATATTAGGTTCACTTACTTTAATTACATAATAGACGTTCATGTAACTCCTCCATGGTTTGAGCTTAATTCATTAATGAGTGCGATTAGGAGTAAGTTAATGGTAATTTCTGATTCCCTCAATAAGTCAATTAAGGTTATTGAAAAGATGGGTGATGATGTTAAGGACCTAAGACTAATAGGTGTGGTTATTGAGGATGGTGAAACTAAACTAGTGTTAATACCTTGATTCCCCTCGATTGCTTTACCCATTATATAGCCACCACTTTTTAGTATTATGTGGAGGGAATCATCTCCTACTGCGTTTAGCATTAGCCCTAATAAGTAACTCACCATTCCTGCTTAACCTATAGTATATGTGATGCTTCCTAACCTCATTACTAAGCTTAAACCTAGCCACATTCCTCTTAAGGGTTTTCCCACCCTTAACCCTCTCCACTAGGCCCAGGTATTCAAGCTTATCAAGTATCTGTAAAACCTCCTGTAGAGGTATCCCAGTGCTTAATGCAATGGATTTACCGTAATCAACATTAGCCCTCCTTAAGTGAACTAGGACTGCAATATCCTTATCCGTAAGCTCATTCATGAATCATTAATTAGGCTTAAGTATATTAACCTAACTCAGTCAAAGCNNAGCCTATAATTGAAGCCTCCTAATGCCTACACCGCTTGCATCATTTAATACCTCTATTAGGCTTAGCTTATCCATATTCAGCTTATCCTTAAGCACCCTAACAAATACCTCAAGGCCTTGACTTGGCTTAAGCAGGGGTGCCTTATATTGAGCACCAGCGGCATAAGGATGCCCACCACCACCTAGGGCTGAGGCTACTCTTGTGCAGTCGAACTTAGACTTATCGGCACCGCAATAATACCTGAATGTCCTTGAATTTAACTTAACCAGTATATTAACCATACTAGCCCCCCTCTTCTGAAGTTCTATTGTTAACTGCCTGTAGGATAAGCTACCCACCCTCCTGCTAAAGTATACGTTAACTACATTATCTATGGGTATTTGATCAGCTATCTTCAACATAAGTTCCTTAGCCCTATACCCCCTCTCCACAATATCCTTAACCCAAGGCTCATTAAGCGCCATTAACCCCTCCCGTGCCAGTGCCTTAGCTAACTTAACCTTCTCACTGTAGTTGGAGAACCTGGCAGCCATATCTATTTCCTCCGCCTCCTTGGAGGCTATATTAGCTGTATCAGTCTCTATGGCTACCTTAACTAGGTCCTGCGCCTTTGAGTCATTGAGGTTAAGCCCCTTAGCAGCCATATAGGCTGAACAGGGGGCCTCTGGGTCGTAGTATTCGAATTGGGCGCATGGTTTATTAGTCCTGTGGTGATCAGCCCTAGCCACAGCCTTCCCTGGGCAAGGTAAGTCAGCTACGAAATCCCATTCAATCACCCTGTATAACCAACCCTTCTGCACCTTACTTGGTGGTGCAAACACTATTAAACCATTTGGGTACTTCATGAGAAATAACGCTGCACTAGTTAAGCCATCAGCGTCCCCTATGTCACATAGGGCAATGGGCCTATTCATTAACTTAGCCTTAATAACACTCATTAACGCTCTTAAATCCTCTAAGTCCACATTAAGGTAAGCATTAATGGGGGTTAATTAACCTATCGTGGCTTCAGATACCGATTAATAATGCGTTTAAATATTGATTCCGAATACCTACATGTGGCCTGTGGTTTAAACCTGGATTTAAGCAACTGTACCTCAGGGGGATTAATTAAGGAGTGCAACCAAGGTGAATATTCAATTAAGCTACTTAATGGGGGATTAAGTGGTAATTGGTACATTATTATTCATGCGCCATCGCAATTAAGTAACGTTAAGTTAAGAGGCATTACTAGTGATGCCGTTATCAGCGACTTAAGTTCAAGGCGTGGTGGATGCGTTATTATTCCAACCACCGCATACTGTTACCGTGAGAATGATGTAGGGCCATACTTGATAAGTGAAGTTAATCCTCAGTTAACCATTAAGGGTAATGAGCTTTGGGTTAAGACCAGTGGCGAGGGTGATTACTGCGATACATTAATCACCATCACCAGTGACCCTAAGGGGCTCATTAATGCCTTAAGTAAGTTACCGAAACCATTGCCTTTACTTTACGGTGGGTTCTTTGAGGATGGTTTAATATGGGCCTTAGTTAAGGCTGGGTACGTCAAGGAGAGTGAGCTCCCTGGCTTCATAAAACCTAGGCAAGCCTACTACTGGGTTAGGGGTGATGTTGCCAATGTTGCGTTAACTAACTGGGTTGAATCAAGTAACGCTGTTTTCCTAGATATCCTAGTGTTTGCCTATGAGGAATTATTAAACAAAATGAATGAATACGGCGGCGTTAAGATACCTTACATAACGGCAGCTAGGGCTAAGGATATTTATGGGTCACCGCAGCAGTCATACGTATTCAACACTCTATTGAGGGGTTTTGAGTTAACCGGTGACTCAAGGTATCTTAAGGGTGCCCTTAAGGCCCTTGAATGCTACAATGTTCAGCCACCCAATTGCCTAGGTTACATTGACTTGGGTAATGGATTAAAGTGGTTTAGATGGGGTAGTAGGCACTTCCTCTCCAGTGATCCCCAGGGTTGGGAGAACCTAATGGTGCTTAATACACACTTAATGGCTGTGTTATCCTTCAGTGAGGCATACATCAGGGGCTTGTGTAGTGAATGTATTAGGGACGCGTTAAGTGGTGTTGAGGCTATTGTTAGGCTTTCCAGTGAATTCCAGAGGAGTGATGGATACCTTTACTATAGCTTATACTCTAAGGCACATATGGGTGAGGGTGAGGATGATAAGTACCCACCTTATAGGGGTTATAGTTTACTTAGTAGTAGGTTAGCCTTAAAGTCCTCAATATACTTAAATAATAATGAATTATATGATATTGCCAAGAGGGCTTGCCTAATGGGTTATAGTAACGTTATTAATGGTAAGTGGAGTGAATATGAGGCAGTGGCCCGTTGCTTAAGCTTACTTTACCTTAAGGAGGGTTGCAGTGACTTACTTAACAAGTTAATGAACATCCTTAGGATTGCCTATGAGAAGGGGGTTAGGGTGATTGTTAATGGGTATGGCGTTGAGGATGCACTCTATGCTCAGTATCAACCAGCAATGTTAATTCAAGGTAACTCTCAATTAATCTACGTGGGGCCACGGCAAGGTAAACTACTTATTGCAGCCTACTCGCGGGAAGCCTCAAGGATAAAAGTGAGGGGTTATGGTTCATTAAGTGGGCATGAGGTTAAGGTGAGGGGTATTAGTATTGACTACGTTAATGGGGAGGCTAATGTAAGTAATGGTGAAGTTACGCTTAAGGGTGAGGCATTAATAAGTATTGATGAAAACGTGGTTAAACCAGCCATGGTGTAATAATGGGAAATGCTTATAAACACCATCTCCACCTAGGAATCAGCGGCCGTAGTCTAGTCTGGTTTAGGATAAAGGGGGCTGGGGTGTCTCCTCTTTTTCTAACCCATACTTCACCCACCGTGGGTTCTTAATTCTTATATGGCATGGAGAATTAGAATAACAGGTACGAAACCAAGCAATACAGGCAACGGTAATGCTGGTGCATATCCCCTAAAGGGTAGGAGTATCCTATAGGTTGCATAGAAGCCGATTAAAACACCGAGTACAAGCACGGTGAGTGTTAAGGCCATTGAGCTTCCGGCAAGGGATATTGTGAAGCTTGACATTAATGAATACACTACTAAGTCACCCACACCTATTGCCGTATCCCTTAGGTCAAGGACAAGGCCCCTAAGTAGGCTCCTCCCAACACCACCCTTCATTGAATCAGCCAACTTACCCAATAGGCCCTTGTAAACCATGAATACATCGTATATCGCCAACGCTATTGGAACCATTGCCGCCGTCACTGGGGGTAGGCTTGTAGCCAGTAGTGAGCCGGCCATGGCGCTGTAGGATACTATGCCAATGCCCCTCAATAATTGATTATTACTGTATAGGGAGAAGTAGCTTAATACTGCTGTTAAGCCTAGGCTTAATGGGTAAAAGGTTACTATGAGTAGGAGTGGATAGATATCATAGTAGGTTGCGTACTCATATAGGTAGAAGGTTACTAACGTATAGATTAGGAAAATAATCATGGCATCCTTAAATACTGCAAACGCCTTAAACTTAGCATACCTAACCAGGAGGTAGACTACAATTAAGCCTGCTAAGGCCATTAGCAGGATTATTAAGGTATTGTAGAAGCCTGCTGAGACGGTATTACTACTGCTTATTACTGGGCTTGGTGTAGGTATGTAGGCGTGCTTTAATGTTAAACCTATGGTTAATAACGCCCCCATTATCATTGAGGATAATGGCGGTACTATGAAGTACGGCTTAAAGCCCACGGTGTTAGGCATAGTGGTTAAGCGTGAATACGCTTATAAAAATATCGCCGAGCTGAGCCACCGTGAAGTCGCTGATCATTGACCACTGTAAGGTTGGCTTATGCGTTAACTCCGCCCTGAGGCTAATGATGAGTAATGGAATTAAGCCAATTAAGGCTATTGATGATGCCGTAATAGTTACTACCGGTGAACCGCTGGTTTATATAAATGATGAACAATATAATGCAGTTAAAGAAATATTACCGGCAATTAACTTATCAATATGCGCCTCAACTGCCTTAGCCATGGTTAGAATGAGTACTGGGTTAAGGCCATATGTATTCTCAAGTGATGTGAAGGAGTTAGGGGACTATGCCGTAATATCAGTAATATCAGGTAATGGCGGCTTCATTGATGATGCTGGATTACTTAAGGGTAATGAACCAGTACCAGTAATTAGGCATTACACGTATGAGATTAAGCCAAGTGAGGAATCTACCCTAGTGCTTAAGTTCACGCATGATTCCATGGAATTAATTGAGGAGATTAATAAAGTGTATGCAATGGGTTACAGCGGTAACATTATCATTGAAGCAGATGCCTTAACTGTATTTAAGAATAGGAAGGCGTTAAGGAGACTTACCCCAGCAGCACTTGGCGTTGTTGTTAGGGGTTTCAGGGACTTATGTGCATTAAGAGTAATTGACGTTGATAAAGCGGTTAACGCGTATAGGTGTAGGCAATGCTGGATTGATTACGTTGGTGCCGGGCAGATTAAGACTTGCCCAAGATGCGGTAGTAGGGTGATTGAGCTCATTAAGGATTCCAGTAGATTAAGGATTATTAACCCAGAGGCCCTACTAATTAAGGCTCAAGGTGAATTAACTCACAGTAAGTTAAATAGGCTAATAATACTTCCATTATCCTGGTTCACGCACGGTAAGTAACATTAATCATTGTTATTCATCATTTAATTCAATACACTTACTGTACCTTAACTAATACCATCCATACGGATTCCCTTAATGTGCCAATCCCTGCAGTATTCATTGGCGATACATTTACTGAAACTAAGTATACGCCCCTACATGCTTCATGAGCTTCTGCATATACTTCATAACTCTGCATCATGAAGGGTATATCCCATATTGTGGCTGCACATGCTTCACCATTATAGTGAAGCATGTAGTTGAATGGCCTATCTTCAGTCATACTATTCAATTACATTACTACTATATTTATTTTCCCCAATAATTCAAGTTAAGGCACATAGTAATTCAGCTTCATTTTAACGAATCTCTAAAAATAAGATTCACCGTATGGTTAAGAAGCCGCACCACCATAAAGAGCTAGGTAATTCATGGTAATAAGGCCGAATTCTACTTTAGGTTCTGGGTATACTATGCCAAAGTATTGGGAGGGTTTAAAACTAGTAGCATCAGTGTTTTTAGTCTTAAACATAAGGAGGGCATTGAAGATTCATATAGCCTTAGGGAGGAACTGATACCTTAAATAGGGCTTCGCATTAATTTAACCTTAAGGCCGAAAATTTCCTGAATCTACACCTATTAGTCTAATATAGGTGAATTAATGAATAATGCCCTATTGATTATGGTATTGGTAATATTTTATATATGAATTAATTGCATACGCATTCTTAATTGATATGTGGCTTAATAATCATCCCTTAATAATTATCCTAAGTATCTTATTTAATGATGATCGCAAATACCTGTCTATGGTGGATTTAGAGAGTTTTAATTCACTTGAAAGTTCACTTACGTTAACCTGCCTTGGTACATTAAAGAAGCCACGCTTAAAGGCATACATGAGTATCCTATACTCACTGGGGTTAAGTAATGATTCAAGTCTAAGTGAACCAGCATTGAAGGAATTATCAATATTCAATGCCCTTAACTTAACATTAAGAACCTTCCCATAATTACTAATGCTGGTTATGAATTGTTCAGTATCCTTAGAATTAAGTGTAATGAAGCCCCAATGCTCAATACCATTACTGTAATAGGCGTAGGCCTCAATAAGCCCCATGACTTGAGCCAGATAACGCGTTGAGACTTTAACATTACCCTTAACAATCATTTTAACGTACTTAGGATAACCAGGGTTAATACCCTCCATGTATACTACATTATCATTATGCCTACGTAGTGAATTAATAATGCTTCTTAGTGCGTACTTATCATTAACCTTCAATATAGCCATCTCAAGAACCTGCCCCCTTGAGTAAATTATGCCAGCTTGATTAACCCAATAGTACCAGTGGAGGTCCTGTAACCCAGCTGTCCAATCGACCTCATGAATATAAGTCACATCTAATAATGCTGGGTGAATATGATGAGTATCCACGATTCATTACTCCTCTTAGTAGTTATAAGCATTACCTCATAAAAACTATAGTACTATTTACTTACTTTAAACTAAGGTTCTCATTATACATGCAACGCTTTGCATTGCTAATTTATAACTAAGGCTTTATTAATTAGGCCCCTATGAGTGGAGACGTAATAAGGAGGTTTGATGAAGCTCGATTGACGTCAGCTCACTATAGATGGACTATACTGGCCGCAATGGGTGACTTCCTTGATGCTGGTGCAATAGTTGCCGGGGCTGTTTCAACAATATACTGGATTAGTGTGTTTCACTTAACGTCACTCCTCCTCGGTATCATTGCAGCCTTCAGCCCCAACGCCTTCGCAGCCTTTATAGGNNGCCATTGCTGCTGGACCACTGGGGGATAGGTATGGTAGGAAAACCATCTACATGTATGACCTACTAGCATACTTCGTGGGTACGGTCCTAATGGCTGCTGCAGTAAATTACGTAATGCTTCTGATAGGCTACATAATAACTGGTATTGCGGTTGGCCTTGATGTACCCACCTCCTGGTCCCTAATAGCTGAGTACGCGCCTAAGTATAAGCGTGGATTCCTAATGGCCTTCACCAACGTAATGTGGTACATTGGCCCAATAATAATGCTACTCCTAGGCATAGCCTTCGAACCCTACGGTGCATTAACCTTCAGGGTAGTATTCGGTGTTTTAGCTGCAGTGGCAATAATAACCTGGGTGCTTAGAAGGGGCCTTATTGAATCACCCAGATGGGGGGTTGTTACAGGTAAGACTAATGTAGTGGAGTCTGCATTGAAGCAGCTTGGCGAACAGGCCCCACAGGTTAATGCCCAGCAAACACAATATAAATATAAGTGGAGTGACATATTTAAGTATAAGAAGGGCCTTGCCTTCATAATACCAATATACATATTCTGGGGTGTCCCTGCCGGCACCTTCGGTTTCTTCCTACCCTTCTTCTTCAAGGATATTGGATTCACATCCACAACAATGGCCTATACTGGTCAAATACTATGGTTCATTACAGCAATAATAGGCGTTACGGCAGTCTACATGCAGTTATCCGATAGGCTTAATAGGAATCTCATGTATGCTGTTTCCGCGGCAATATGTGCAATATCGTTCGCAGTACCCATATTCCTACCCTTCAGCATACTATGGGTTGCATTACTCAATGTAATAGGCTTTGGCTTTGGGCATGGTATGTGGCTTTGGCCTCAAACNNAGGGTTTGGTCCACTGAATTATTCCCCACTGAGGTTAGGAATAGTGCGCAGGGATTCGCATGGTCATGGATGAGGTTCGCACTGGGTGTGTGGAGCCTGGTTGTGCCAACTATAATATCCATAATTGGCTATAAGGCCATTGCCGCAGTGGCTACGGCGTTCTTCATACTTAACATCATAATAGGCTACTTATATGGTCCAAGGTCACAGGGTAAGAGCCTTGAGGATGTTTTAAAGGAATTCTACGGCGGTAAAATACCTTAAGGGCATTCATTACCTTAAATAAGCTTAAATATCATTTATTTTTCAATTCATTAATCAAAGAATACCTCATAAATGCATTACACCAGGGTATTAGCTGGGAACATGACACTAATTAAACTATTAACTAAGAATTCCTAAACCTTTACAACTTATATTAACCTTGATAATAATTGTAGGAATTTAATAATAAGTTTAAGGCCATGCAGTAACTGATTTCCAGTAAAGCTTATAAGGTGGTTCAATGCTTTAAGTGCATGGATTTAAGTGAGTTAATTTCGCTGCTTGCAAGTAGGGGTGTTGATTACTTGATGTCTCAGTTACCCAGCCTAATAGCCAGTAGGCAGGTTTCCAGGGAGGATGCTCAATTAATATTAACCTACGTAATGAGGGATGATATTAAGGCATTAAGAGATGACATGAGGATGCTTAGAGATGATATTAAAGCGATGAGAGATGATGTAAAGATGCTTAGAGACGACATGAAAATACTTAGAGATGATGCAAGGGCCCTAAGGGATGATGTAAAGACATTAATAGAGGAAAGTAGAATGATGAATAGTAAGCTTGATGATTTACGTAAGGATATTACTGACAGGATTGATAATCTACGTAAGGATATTTTAGATAGATTAGATTTACTGAATAATCAACTTAGGGTCCTTAACGCCAACATTGCCTCAACATACGAGTTAACATCAAAGATTATGGCTAAATTAATGGAATTAGGTATCACTAAGTGAAATTCAGTGAACTTAACGTATTTAATAAGCTTATACTTATTGAGTTAAGTAATTAGATATTGAACTTAGCTACAAGTAATAGCATTAATGACATGGCCTACATTTACTAAGTCATATGACTAATATTAAACTATATTGAAGTATGCATTAGGAAGCTACTTCATTAAAAAGCATGAAGTTGCTACTCACAGTAGCAAATCTTTTTAAGGAGGCTGCTACTATAAGTATCAATAATGAGTATTGAGGAGTTTAACCCATGGTGGAGGGGTAGTGGGTATATTAATTATGATCCAGATATTGTTAAATGGAGTAGTGCTAAGGTTAGGTGGATTCCCAAGGAGGCTAACACTATATCGTTAAAACCATTCTCGCTTAATTTCATTTATGGGCCCCGTCAAGTTGGGAAAACTACAATGATGAAGTTGATTATAAGGGACTTACTAAATAGAGTTAAGCCTGAGGCAGTGTTTTACTATAGTTGTGACCTACTTAGTGATTATGAGGAATTGCTTAACGTTTTAAGGAGGTACTTGAGAATTAAGGAGGAGCATGGTATTGAAGTAAGCTACATATTCCTTGATGAGGTTACCTATGTTGATGAGTGGTTTAGGGCCATTAAGTATAGTATTGATAGGGGATTATTTAAGAACGATGTAGTGACCATAACTGGATCAACAAGCATATCCCTAAGGAGGGAGGTGGAGACATTCCCAGGTAGGAGGGGTTACGGTGTTGATGTTGTATTGTATCCGCTTAGTTTTCAATCATACGTAAAAACACTAAGGCCTGAAATTGAAGTAAGCCCTGGCTGGTATGGTGAGATTAAGGAATTATTCGAGAAGTACCTTATTACTGGTGGGTTCCCATTATCAATAAACTCATACATTAACTTCAATACAATAACATCTGACGTTTATAAGTCCTATATTGATTGGATTACCTACGATATTAGGAGGATGGGGAGGGATGAGAAGCTTGTGAAGGAGGTCCTATCAATACTACTTGAAACTGCTGGGAGTAGGGTTAGTTATAATTCAATTGCAAAGGAGCTTAACGTATCCCATAGGACCATCTCAGAGTACATTGATTTACTAAGCAGGATGCTCCTAATAGTGGCCTTAAACTACATTGATGTCAACACTGGCAATAGGGATTATAGGAAGTTAATTAAAGTACACTTCATAGACCCATTCATATATAGGGTAATCTCACTATGGACTGGGGTTAAGCCACCTGATGATGCAATAATAGTTGAGGGTGTGGTTGCCTCTCATTTATCCAGGGTAAGTGAAGTCGGATACACTGTAATTGGTAGTAGGGAAATTGATGTTGTATCAGCAAGTGACTTCACAGGTTATGAAGTTAAATTCCGTGAAAGGGCTAGGGGAGTGGACGTTAAGGCAGGTAAAATGAAAAAAGTCATAACAATATCAAAGGACACTGAAGATATTAACATCATACCAGCACATGTATTTCTGGCTCAATTAAACGCATGATTATTGTAAATGCGTTTGAAACCAACTAGAAGTAAGCATACTTTAGATTACTTCTAAAATATAAGGAGAATAATCATTAATACCATTACTAATTAAAGTAAAATATAAGGTAATAGGCTACATAAATAATGATACCGCAATATTAAACACCACTAGCCACTAAGACAATAAGCACCACATCCACAAAAACTAATATTCCTTACCCCTTAGCCACCCAGCAGAAAATCATAAGGCGCACCAATACTGAGTCAGGTCCCCCGAACTGACTCAAGGCACCCTGCAGCCAACTTCCCACCTGGAATTGAATTGTAATATACTATATACTAGATGCAATTACATATGTATCACTATGTAGTCAACTTACTAGCTGGAGTTATTAATTTAATATTTATTAATATGTTAAATTAATTTATAGCATGTTGTTACAGGTTAGCTAGCATAATAAATAATATATTGATTATTATTGTTAATTAATTTCAATATATTTATCCTTGTGCTTACTTCGAATTATATTAGTGTAGGTGGGGGTAATTATGGCTATTGGTGTAAAAGTTTAAAGGATGGCTGTGCCTTAATCACGTGGATAGAATTAAATTACCGCTCGCCCCTGGCATTAATGTTGAATTCACTGATAGGGAGTTGGCTCT
>NZ_DAXS01000045.1:6646-10416 GCF_002506515.1 Caldivirga sp. UBA161 | reverse complement strand
GTTAGGAGGTATGTATATAGGAGGATTCTAATTGAGTTTGGTGATGATGAGTTAGGTAAGTTGGCTGTGGCTATTTTTAACACGCTGTTGAGTAGGGGGGAGGCTATGACTGATGATAAGTTAACTTCAATTGTTGGTTATAATGCTATTGATGTTAGGAGGATTCTACAAGCCTTATATAATATGAGGCTCGCCTCTGTGGTTGAGGAGTTTAATGAGGCGGCCGGTAGGATTGAGCAGTCGTGGTCCATTAAGGATGAGGATATTAGGAGGTTCCTAGTTAACCTAATAGGTGGGGTATTAGATAAGGTTAGCGTGCTGATGCAGCAGTTAACCAGCACTTCCGTCTACATTTGCCCTAAATGCTTTAAGAGGTATAGTGAGGATGATGCATTAATGTATGATTACAAGTGTCCATTGGACAGGACTCCGTTGGAGTACATAAACCCAGCGGACTACTTAACCGTCCTTGGCGCCGTTGAGGCTAGGCTTAGGAAAATGATGGAGTCTGTTAGCAAGGGGAGTGTCTAGGGTATTACTGTTTAATGGGAGAGTTAGGTTTTAAAGGGGTCCAGTAGTTGGGTCGAGGGCGTTCGTGGGGGAAACAGTAAACTCCCAGTCAATGGTGGTTTACAATAGAGAGAGGGGTCAATTAGAGTTAAAAGTCTCATACCCTGAGGAGAAGTACTTGTGGAATAATGACCTCCACCCAACACCAATACGCAAGAGGACTTGGGGCTGGTACACGTATGCTGCAATATGGTTTAGCATGGCCTTCATAGTGCCCAGCTGGTCATTGGCCAGTGTTGGATTATCCTTCGGCCTAGGAGCCGTGGAGTCAATACTTGTTGTATTCCTAGGTAACTTAATAGTCCTAATACCAATGATAATTCAATCCCATGGAGGCGCAAGGTATGGTATACCTGAACCAGTGTTAACTAGGACCAGGTGGGGTGTTTATGGGGCTATTTTCCCAAGTTGGATTAGGGCAGTGATTGGGGCTGGGTGGTGGGGTATTGAAACCTACATTATGACTGAGGCTGCAGTAGGCATTTACGCTGTCTTAAGTGGTAAATTACCTGTCATAGAGTCCCTTGTGGCTAAGGGGATTGCGTCACCGTTCACAATTAGTATAGCCTTTCCTCAAGTCTTCTGGGCTACATTCATTGCAATAATAGTACTTCAACTAATCCTACTATACCACTCCCCAGTGCCTAATGCTCAACCAGCCTTAAAGTGGTTTGCAAGGCTCTCAGCACCATTAATACTAGCAGGCTTCCTGGCATTATGGCTACACTTCATGTCAGCCTCAGGTTGGGATTACGGTAACGTATTCTCAATACACAGTAGCCTAAGCGGCTCAGCCTACTGGATGGCTTGGTTAGCTTTCCTAAACGCCAACATAGCCTACTGGGCAACCATGGCCTTATCAATGCCTGACTACACTAGGTTCGCTAAGAGTCAGGTGGCTCAGATGATTGGGCAAATCCCAATGCCATTCATGATGCTTGCGGTGGCGGTTCTAGGCACCATGACCACTGGGGCTGTTATGAGGCTTACCAGCCAACCAATATGGGATCCAATACTCCTATCAACACTCTACATGGGGCCTATTGCCGGCGTAATAGTTAACCTACTATTCCTCCTAGCCACCTTCGCAGTTAACGTGTTCGCCAACACGGTTGGACCCGCCTACGACTTCGCCAACACTTTACCAAAGTACATAACTTGGTTTAGGGGTGTTTTAATAGTGGTTGCTGTTGCAGTGCTGCTGGGTGCCTGGACGTACTATGGTTCAGCCTACGGTTACCTGTATAATTGGTTATTAACCTACGGTGGATTATTAGGCTCAGTGGAGGGTATTATAATATTTGACTACGCCTTAATAAGGAGGTTTAAGTTTGAGCTTCAAGATGTATTCCTAAGCCATGGTAATTTCAGGTACTGGAGGGGGATTAATCCAGCTGCCTTCATAACCTTCGCTGTAGTAACCTTCATAATATACGCGCCAATACCATACCACAGCATCCTATTCAACAACGCATGGGTACTGGCCTTCATATTATCTGGGTTAATATACACGCCGCTCATGGTTTACTGGGTAATACCAAGGTATCAGCCTCACTTAAAGGGGTCAATATGGAGGGGAGGTTACGTATCCAGTGAGGTTAAGGAATTATTCAGTTAAATGCCGGTTAAACGCAGGTTCATTTAAAAACATTAATTTCATTTAAATAATCCCACTTAAGCTCAATTAACCGTGGCTGAGTTTAACCTGGGAGCTGACTTCGTGGACTTCGCCGCTGACGTAATGTACATTATTGAGGATAGGTTAGTTTCCATGGATAAGGCATTCCACTACGCTAGGCTTAGGCATAGGTTGAAGGCGCCGCTTAGGGTTTACTATAATGCCGTTAGTGATGTTGTCAGGAATTACGCCTACTTATCCTTCATGGCTAAACAACTTTTAGGCTCAAGTTCAAGGAAGGCTATTGCTAAGGCTTGGCTACTCCTAAACACTAATGACCACTACTCCAGGAGGCTTAGGAAGAGGCTAAGGGGTAGGGTTGAGGATGCTGAGGCTAGGTTAAGTGAGGTTAAGGATAATGATCCATTAACCTACTTATCCATTAAGTACTCCTTCCCAAGATTCATAGTGGAGGAGTTGAGTAGGGGGATGGGGCTTAATGAGCTTGAGGATTACTTAGCCTCACTTAATAGGAGGGTTACTTGGCTTAGGGTTAATACGCTTAAGGTGGATTTGGATAAGGCTATTAGGCTCCTTGAGGATGAGGGTGTTGAATTCACTCAAAGTAGGCGGTACCCATTCATGCTTCTGGTTAAGGGTTATAGGAGGCCAATGGGTTACTTAAGGTTATTTAAGGAGGGGGCTGTGGTTCCACAGGACTTGGCGTCAGCCCTAGTGGTGCTTAACTTAATGCCGGAGCCAGGGGATGTTATTATTGATGCTTGCGCTGCCCCCGGCATGAAGACTAGCCTAATAATGCAGTTGACTGATAATAAGGCTGAGGTTATTGCAGTCGATGTCTCTAAAGGTAGGTTAAGTAAAATGAAGCCAATATTGAGGAGGATGGGGGTTGATGACTCTAGGATTCATTTAATGCGTTTAGACTCAAGTAGGCTTAGGCTAAGTGGGGTTAGGGTTGATAAGGTGCTTATTGATGCACCATGCACCTCAAGTGGAGCCGCCTCAAAGGACCCAGGCATTAAACTAATACTGGCCAATAACCCAGGCTTAGTTAAACGCCAATCATTATTGCAATCATCAATACTACTTAACTTAATTAATCAGGTTAGGGGTGCATCATTAATATACTCCACCTGCTCAATACTACCTGAGGAGGGGGAGGAGGTTATTGAGAGGCTTAACTCGTCAAGTGGGGTTAATTTAATTAAGCCTAATGTGGGTGATTTAAGCGACGGCTACGGGAACTACTCAATATCACGCGTTGTGGGTAGGGTAATGCCCCATATTCATAATGCTGAGGGCTTCTTCATATCTAAAATCACCATTAATTAACACTACCCCAACCCCCACCGCCTGGGGTCTCAATAATAACCTCATCTCCAGGCTCCAGGTCAACAGTTACCTTACTCGGCAACTCCTCAACACTCCTATTAACCCTAATAACCCTCACCCTACCTGGCTCCCCATCCCCACCACCCCATAATCCCCATGGCCTAGTCCTAAACCTCTCAGCCATTATGGATAACCTAGTGGGTGCAAGGACTTTAAATGCCCTGATTAA
>NZ_DAXS01000045.1:3078-6613 GCF_002506515.1 Caldivirga sp. UBA161 | reverse complement strand
GTAAATAAGATTGGGTACTGCCTCTCAGCAACCTCAATGGGTGTATTAAGCGTATTGGTCATATTAACGTGAACACCTGAAACACCAGGCTTACCAGGCCTACCACCAGTACCACCACCAATGGTCTCGTAATAGGCCCAGTAGCCTCCATTGGGTAATGAACCACCCATCATTAGATTCATCATTGTCCCCGAGCCAGCCGCGGGGACTAATTGCGGTAGGGCGTTGGCTAAGGCCCTAAACACCACGTCGGTTATCCTCTGGCTGGTTTCAACATTACCCCCACCCACTGGGGCTGGCTTCAATGGGTTAACCAGAGTACCCTCAGGTGCATTGACGCTGATTACACTGTAGAAGCCCTCATTAGTTGGTACATCACCCTTAATCAGTGACCTAACTACGAAGGAAACAGCCGAGAAGGTTACACCCATTACAGCATTCACCGGCGCCTCCACTTGACTATGGGTTCCAGTGAAGTCGGCGTTAATTAAGCCATCCCTAACAGTTACTTTAACCCTTATTGGAAGTAAGCCATCATTGAGCTCAATGTAATCCACAGCCTCATAGGAGCCGTTAGGCCACCTTGAGGTTTCAAGCAGTGTTAGCCTCCTACCATACTCGATTCCACTACGCCAAGCCTCAATAACATTATCAACACCATACTTACCCACCAACTCCCTAACCCTTAATGCACCAACCCTATTAGCCGATAATTGGGCGGTTAAGTCACCTATGGCCGTTTCAGGGGTTTTGAAATTACTTAATATTATGTTAATTAAGTCGCGGTTTAATTCACCACCCTTAGTTACCTTAATTGGCGGTATCACTAACCCCTCCTCATATATAGTCTTGGCGCTGGGATTAATACTGCCTGGTGCAGGCCCACCGACGTCAACGTGGTGGGCTTTATTAACTACATAGGCTATGAGCCTATTATTAACGTAAACGGGCTCCATGACCATTACGTCATTTAGATGAGTGCCTGATAAGTATGGATCATTGAGTAGTATTGAGTCGCCTGGCTTAAGCTCAACACCCTCCCCACTAAGCCAATTAAGGGTGTTCCTAACCCCAATCCTGAAGGAACCTAGGTGAACTGGAATATGCTCCGCCTGGGCTATAACATTACCATTAGGGTCAATTAAGGCGCAGCTATGATCCATCCTCTCACGAATATTGGGTGAGAAGGCTGACCTACGTAGGGCAACACCCATCTCCTCAGTAATGAATACTGACGCCCTGAATATTAACTCCCACGAAGCCACCTAAAGTAATTAATACAGCCCCATATAAGTATTCCATTTCCCTTAAACCTTAAGCCTATTGGATAGGATCATGGCTATTTTAGGTACTTCCCATGCGGTATAATTAAGTGAAGGCGTAAACCAGCTTAGGCGCAGTATGCCTTAATGACTGGGGGTGATTATACCAGGCACAATAGTGGAGGAGCTGAGGAAGAGGGGCTTAACCCGGAGGATGTGATGCTCAATGTATTGACTAAGGCCATGAATCGGGAACCCAATTGCATTGGGCCCGCACTGAGGGTTAACCCCCTCACGGAATTAAAATCATCGAAAAGTAATTGGAAAGCACTGCGAAGGGGAGGGGCGCTAAATTACCACTTTTCACTAAGCTTTTCAGGTATTAGTAGCTTCTGCCTTTCAATGACGTGGGCCCTGGCATCACTAATCATTGAATTAATAAGCTGTAGATTAGCCCTAGCCTTCGCCGACTCAAGTATTGCCTTCGCTAAATCAACAAGCTTCAAGTCGTATTCAACTAGCTTCTCCAAGTTTTCTGGGAATACCTTAAACCTATCATGCATACCTGCATCACCAGTCGGTGCCCCCCAGACTTCAGCTATTAGGCTCCTTAGATTACTCAATACAGCCTCATACTGCTGTATTAGTGGGTCAAATGGATTACCACGGGCCACCTCCTCCTCAGCCCTCTCAATGAGGCCCCTAGCCTCCTCAAGCATTGATGCCGCAGCCTTCCTAACAAGGAAATCATCCTGCCTAATCAAGTCCTTAACCTTATAACCCCTAAAGCCAGGCACCATTAATTGAAGCCTCTCCAATGGCGTTAAAGGTGATTCAGATATTGGTGTATCTCGTTCACCACCCTGATTACTCATATTCACTTCACCAGCCTAGTGAATTTAAGGCTTACTCAATTTAACACCAAGGTAACCGCCCAGTAGCCCAGCAATAATGTTAATCACTATGAATAATCCAGCCTTAGTCCTAAATGGCCCACTATAGGAGTCCACTGTTATCGTTAAGACGGCTTCAGCAATTATAGTGTATACAGCTACTCTTAACGTTGGTGCAAACAACTGCCTATTATAGCTCATTAAGCTCTCTGACTTATATGGCTTAACGAAGATTATTAGGAGCCCGTAGAGGGCTAGTATTAAGAGTAGGTTAACCCAAAGCCCCCTATATATTGCCCAGAGTGGGCTGAGGATTATGGGTACTGGGTAGAATACGTTGGCTAGGAGTTCTAGGAGAATTGTTAATATTGATACCACGAATGAGTAGCCAATTCCAGCAATGGCCCCGTATCTAATATCCCTAGTACTCATAACCCCTACTCTTCCTCCCCCCTCTCCCTAGGCTTCTCACTTGGCTTAATGCCTGGTGTAATCTGCTGAATCTGAGGTAGTACGCCAGCCCCACCAATAACCAGGTTTATTGGGTAGTAGGGTACGCCAAGCATCATGTTTGTTGCAGCTGGGTCTGAGCGTTGAGCCATTACTTCAGCTAACCTAGCCCTAATAGCGGTGGTTGGATCTAGGCCTATTGCAGTGAACTGTATTATCCTCCTCATGGTTTCATCCTCAGGCTCAAGCCTAACAATCCTACAGGTGAGTAGGTTAACACCCATTTCATCCATGACTGACCTAAGGGATGCCGTTACGGCGTCTGTTACCTTATGTAGATTAGCGTAAATCTCACTTAGCGAAGTCATGTTAAGTACCTGGGAGACTGACTGATCAACTATGGGTGATAGGAATACTGCGAAATCATTAACAGTGTACTTGAGTTCACTGAATTGAATTGAGTTAATGAACTTAACTGGGTCAGATATTGCGAAGTAGTAGGCTACCTGGTACCTCATTGGTACAAGCTCCTTAGTTTGAGTTGCACCCTCACTCCTAGCCTCATGGCGTGCGGTGCTAACGTAAAGCACCTCCACCTCCCACGGTAAATTACCTGAGTATTGAAGCCTAGCGAAGAATTGCGAAACTGGGTTAGCGGGGGTTTGTAAGTCATGGGCACCTGGATCAAATACACCAGTTATTTGACCCTGGAACCTAACCACAGCCTTCTGGTTTGAATAAACTATTAGCCTCGACCTAGTCCTAACATCAACCGAATGATACTTAACGATTAGGTCATTGGGGCCCATTTCATCTATACCCTTTTCATTAACTGTTGATATTACCTGTGCTCTTATAGACATAATGTAAGGTAACTGAGGCTTACTTATAAATATTATTCAAACTCAGCCCATTGAATTTATTAATTGC
>NZ_DAXS01000045.1:2626-2947 GCF_002506515.1 Caldivirga sp. UBA161 | reverse complement strand
CTTTCACTCATGCACTACTACTCTACCGCCTAGAAAGCGCCTAAAGGAATTTAAAGTTAAGGATAGGGTTATTCGTGGGATGATTAATTGCCAAGATGTAATTAATGATTTGAGGATTAGGGTAAGTAGGTTAGCTAATGATGCCTTCACTGCAGTGCTGCTCTTCGGCTCCATGGCCCGTTGTGAGGCTGATGAGTATAGTGACGTTGATTTATTAATTCTGCATAGGGGTTTAAGCCGTATTGATGCTGTTAGAAGGAGGAGGGCTATTTACTTAGCGGTTAGCGCCTTATTACGTGACTACCCATTGACTGTGATTGA
>NZ_DAXS01000045.1:0-2563 GCF_002506515.1 Caldivirga sp. UBA161 | reverse complement strand
AATTAAGGGAATTCCTGGAGTACGTGAGGCGTAGGATTATGGAGAGTGGGCTTAGGAGGGTTAAGGATGGTAAGGCGTATTATTGGGTATTACCAAGGCAGCTGGAGCAGGTGAGGATAATATGATTGACCCAATGGATGAGGTTCGGTATAGGTATAGGCTGGCTAATGAATACTTAAGTAGGGCTGAGAAGTATTGCTCAATCGGGGATTGGGCTGGATGCGTACATTATTCACAGCTAACCGTTGAAAACTTCGCGAAGGCCATTATAGCGATTTACCAAGTGCCTACCTGGAGCCATGACCCATCAAATCAATTAATGAGCATCATTAATCAATTATCAAGTGAAGTTAAGGAATTGGTTATTGAATTAGCGAGGATGAGCCATGAATTAGCAGCTGAGCATGCCCGCTCAACCTACGGTGAACCAACCACAGGCTTAACACCTAGCATGATTTATAATCATGCAAACGCAGTGAACGCCTTATCCATGGCATATAGGGCAAGGGACATTGTTATTAANNTTAATGCATTAGATTATAATTTGGCAATGGCCTCAATGACCCATTACCATCATAATTCCAGCCTTCCTAAATACCGTAACCAAACACCTGCCTACCGTATCTTTAGCTATAACAGATTTCACATTATACAGTGGCTTGAGGAGGTAGGGTATTTTCGAGGCTACTAATGGTAAAGCAACCCATTACTAGGGTGGGGATGGCTCATAGGTGGAGGATAGTATTCTTATATGTTTGGATTATTATACCATTACCCTCTGATACTTTTCCAAGTTCATAAACTTCAACGAATTTCCGAATACTTCTTATAACATCATCCTTATACTCTGGGGATGTGAAAACAACCATACCTATACCCATGTTAAAGACCCTATACATTTCCTCATGAGGAACCCCCGCTTTTTCAATTTCTTTAAAAACATCCTGAGGCTCAGGCATTTTAAGTTCTATGCGGTATCGCGTCACCCTATTAAGCTTGGAAAATGAACCACCTGTTATGTGGGCGGCTGCCTTTATCATATTTAAAACTGAGAGTATTGGCTTAACATATATTCTAGTTGGCTTCATAATCTCATCCTTCCAATCATTAAAGGAAAGTTTTCCATCATTTATTAATTTCCTAATTAAAGAATACCCATTAGAGTGAATTCCATTACTTTTCAAGCCAAGTACAACATCTCCAGGCTTAACATCATGCCCATCCTTAATTTCATTAACGTCAATCCCCAATGCCGTGCAGGATAAATCAAAGCCATTTATTACATCCCTCATGATTGCGGTTTCACCCCCTATTATTTCAACATCAGACTCTACTGCCCCCTTAATTAAACCACTCATTACCCCCCTTACAACATCCTCCATGGGCCTCTCCATTGCAAGGTAATCAACTAAAGCCAAGGGTTTAGCCCCTATGGAGACTAAGTCATTAACATTCATTGCCACGCAATCAATACCCACTGATTCAATTACCCCCGACTTAAGAGCTAGAAGAGTCTTAGTCCCTACACCATCAGTATGAAGGGCCAATTTTACTCCATTAAAATTTATTACACCAGAATAATGCCCAGCGCCGAGTAGAACGTTCCTATATGTTGATGAAATTTCCTTAGCAATGTAATCATGTATTTCCTTAACCTTATTTAAATCAACCCCCGCCTTCTTATACTCACTCACCATAAACCACCATTAGGGGACCAATCTGCAGAAACCCCTAAAATCCCATGCTTCTCCCTATTCTTATAGGAATACCTAACTATCTCAGCCTTCTCAACCATTTCATGTATAGTCCTGCCTATGTCAGTCCTATAAATTATCTTCCTATCACTGGTTATGTACTTCATACACTTATCAAGCTTCTTACTTGCCTCATTAAAGCCCCCGAAGGCTACAAGTTCCAAAGCCCTGGAGCCTTGAGCTATGATTTCATTTCCCTCAAGGGCCACTGAGCCAAAGTATAATGCACAGCCTTCCTCCCTTATCTTCTGTAAATCAATGAAGAATCTTTGCCCCTTGGCTAAAGATTTATTTAAAGGATACCCATAGGGGGCAATCACCCTAACCACGGTGGGTTCCTCATTTAACTCAAGTTTAGCCTTAGATAATTTACCTTCAGCCATTAACTCTAAAACCTCACCGAAGTTCCTTATCCTAGGAATTATTGCAGAAGCCTCAGGATCCCCAAGCCTAGAGTAGTACTCTATAATAGTGGGCCCCCAGAGGTCCGTTAGCATCATTTGCCCAGCTAAGAACCCCCTATACTTCTCCCCAGCCTCCTTCCCTACCGCCTCCGCGGTTCTCTTAACTATATCAAAGCTCCTCTCATATTCCTCCTCATTTATGAATGGGAGTAAATTATTGGGGCCGGATATTGAACCCATGCCCCCTGTTTCTGGGCCTATCCCATCTTGGTATGCATGCTTATAATCCTGAGCTAAAGGTAGGGGTAAGTAAGAATTACCATCGGTTAAAACGTGGAGGGTGTATTCTGGGCCATCCACCTTTTCCTCTATTATGATCTTAACCTCATCATCGGAAACATACCC
>NZ_DAXS01000067.1:11048-18237 GCF_002506515.1 Caldivirga sp. UBA161 | reverse complement strand
CGACTACTATGATTATTATGCCTACTATTAGTGCTGTGCTTACTACTGATTTGGTTACTGTTACTGTATGTACCACTGTTGTTGGTGGTACCGTGGATGTAATCGTTGTGGTTACTGGTACCGTACTGGTTGTGGTGTATGTTGTCGTAGTACCACTGATCACTGTGGTTGACGTAACCACAGTGGTAGTTGAGGTAGTTACTGAAGTAACAGTAGTGGTGGTAGTAGGTATAGTTGTGGTTGTTGAAGTTACCGCTGGCTTAGGCTGAACCGTGGTTAATATTGACCACCACATTGGCCCTGCTATTTCTAGAGATGGGCTCTCTAACCAAACCCAACTGTTGGATGGCGGGAATTGCAGATACTTAGTGTTATACCAGACCTCCTCGTATGGTGTGTCTAGGCTTATGAACCATGGATTATGATTAGCCTCCCAAGCCCACATGAATACGCAATCCTTAATCTGCTGTATTGTAACTTGCTGTGGTGGGCATATTCCATGAGTTTGTGAATTGGGCCCCCAAAGCCATGCAACAGTACCATTAGGTAAAGTAACCTCTCCCCACCAGTGGGTCGTATTTATTGGGTAACCCTCAAAGTAGCCATTAACTGGGAATAGGTCAGGAATTATGATTGAGAAGCCTGGGGGGCCGTATCTATATGCTAAGGCATATTGTGTAGCCATGCTACTGTATATTGCAGGGAACTCAGTGCTTGGTTCAATATTTATGATGGTGCGTATGCCGAAGGCATTCCACTGGTTAGCAACACTGGTTAATTCAGCCATGATTTGCGGATTAGATGCAGTACCAGAATCAACAAGTATAACTAACTTAAATGGTGTACCATTGGGCGTGTACCATACTCCATTCTTCTTAGTGAATCCAACGCTCTCAAGCAAACTAGCAGCCTCAGATGGATTATACGTATAGTTAATCAGTGGGTAACCCATCTTATCCCAGTATTGAATCATTTCAACAAATGAATGCGGATTAATAGTTGGATAAACAATGGCATTATTGGGTTCAGGTACGGGTGCATAGGGTGCGCCAGCTGCCTCAGCCACTAGTGTTAGGTTAAGTGCATATATTAATGCTTGCCTAACCTGCGTGTAGTTTATGTAAGGCCATAGGAAGTTAAAGTAGAGTGCGTCACCTGGGGCACCTGGTGTTAATGCGTAGGTCATGTATGGGTTCCTAAGAACCTCTGAGGCTATTGATGGAGGTAAGTTACCTTGGTAGAAGGATAATTGCCCAGTCTCCAATGCCGCGAATAGTGGTGTTGATGATGTGTACTGGTATAGAACTACATAATCAATCTTTATGTTATTAGCATCCCAGTAATATGGATTCTTACATAGTATAATCTCTGATGGTGTAATATCACATACGTAAAACGGCCCATTCTGAGGTGGTGGGAATGTGAATGATGGAATATACTTATGTAGGAACGCGAACTCTGTCTTAATGTAGCTTGCTCCCTCACTCTGCTCCTGTGACGTACCATAACCAAAGTTGGCGGCGTAGAGGATGTTCCAGTTTTTGCTTAAATTATCAATAAATGGCTTATACATTTGGTAATTAATAAATATACCTAATCCGCCATCACTAACATAGTAGAATGTCATTACATTATTACTAGGTACTACTGCATCGGGGGGTACCCATATTATGCATGTGTAATTATTAATCATTGTGACATTACCTAATGCATCATATATTAAGGCCTGAATCAAGTTAGTTGCATATAGATCCCAGCAAGTGAATGGTTGCCCATTACTCCAGCCGGAGTGCCTAAGGTACACTGTTATCTTAGCCCACCCGCTCATATTACCAACAGTTAAATTATACTGAATAGTCCAATTATACGCTAAATCAGGTATCCATGTTCCACTGGATAAATTATACATTGCTAAGTAAGCGTAGTTCAAACCATACTGATGAGTCCAGATACCTGAAGTTGTAAATATGTTTGGATTATATGATGAATTAGACGTCATTGGTGTTGATACTACAACGGCCGAATATAATGTATTATATGGGGTCATTGGAGGTAAGCCAGAAGGCTGACTATGTAGTGGTAGAGTCATGTATACTATCACTAGGACTGCGGCTATCACTGGAATTATCCACGTTTTTGCATGCGGAATTGAGTATCCCATAGTCTACATTATATTGGCTTGGGTTTAAAAAGATTTTCCTAATTAGCATAAAAATTATTATATGGTATAGGAATAAATTATGATTTGGCTTATAGCCTCTTTACTACATTTATAGGTTAATGTGTAACAGCGCCTGAAGGAAAGGTAATGCGCAATTAAGGTGAAGAGTAATCTTTATTAAGTAGCATGCCTTATTGCGATAACATATGGTAATAGGATTGTTACTGTTAGTGTTGTTTAAAGCCGGTGGAGTGCCGTTTGTTAACTATACTATATACATTCCGCAAAATACCACTATTATTAATGTAACCTTACCTGTGGTACCTATTCCTGATACCATTGAGGCTATTAATGATTCAACAGGCTCACTTGTACCAATTAGCCTATACCCAGGTAATATCTTAAGCATATTCGCGTTTGGCGGTGGCTATATATCAATAGTGTATTATGGTAACTACACCTTTAATGCTAAATCCCTATTATACTCATTTAACATAGAATCGGCTGAGAATATAATGATAGTTTTCCCACCCTTCATAATACCATTTAATTTACCCATTAGTATAATCCACTATAGTGTGGTTAATGGTTCAACCCTAATTGTGGTTCTTCAACCAGGCAATTACACTATTCAGTATACCTACGTGCCAAGGAGCCTATTAACCGCAACATCTACAATAAGCACCAGCACCACATCCACTACAACCACCACGTCCACCTCCACAGCAACAGCCGTGGTGGGAACCACAACTAGTACCACTACCAGCGCTAGTAGCACTACCTCAGCCACATCTACATCAACTACTACACAGATCGCAATTTCTTCCAGTTCAAGTATTACAACGACTACGACGACTGTAACTGCGGCTTCTTCACAGCAATCCATTAGCCAATCAACGGCACCAGTAACTAGGAGTAATGTTACTCCACTTTACATAGTGGTTGCAGTCATTCTAATAGTGGTGGTTTCTGTCGTCGTCTTCATGAGTAGGCGCAGGGCTCTTGAGGCCTTTGAGCAGTATAACTTAGATGAGGTTGATAAGTTAATTATAAGTACCTTAAGGCAGTATGGTGGTTCACTCTACCAGTCTCAACTACAGCAGTTAACTAATATACCTAAGACAACCCTCTGGCGCCATGTTATGAAGCTTAAGGATATGGGTATTGTACGCGTGGATAAGGTTAATGGGTTAAATAAGGTTACCTTAATCTCAGGTTAGCATATTCATCGATCTAATATTTATTTATCCTGGGCCTCACCTTAACCGAGTGTTTCTAATGCAGGATGAGTAAATAACATTAAGGTACATTATTATTTACAACTAAAAGCCCTGCCCTGAAGGGTTGAGGGTAGTGGATGAAGCATTTAAGCCCAGTACCCTCTTGTATGTTATTATGAGGGCCTCGGTAGGCATGGAGTAGAAGCGTGAACGTGATTAGGCATGATAAAGAAGGGTAAGCTTCGCTTTTTGAGGTTGGGTTGGTTTAAATCTCAGCTTGTGGTAGGTGTGTTAAGGTGCATATTCCCAAGCCTAAAGAGGGTGATGGGTTGAAGGCCCAGCCCATGGCCCACCACTACGAGCAGAGTAGGGTAGCTAAAGGCCACTAGTAGTGAGGATGAGTGCAGTAAGCCGCAAAACAACCCCATAAGGCGGGAAGAGGGCTATACATTTAATGCTTTAGAATTAGGCTCTGGGGACTTTATAGATGATAATTGAGGCTTACGATATTAACGGTAGAAGGATGCTGGTTGCTTTCACGGAATCCGGGGTTGCGTATAGGGATATAACGAGTATCCACAAGTGGTATAGGCACCTCTTCATTCCGGGCATAGTGATTAGCATTATGCTTGTAGTAGGTTCAATAGCCTACGCCATAGTAATGTATCAGAATGCGGCGCTACACTACCAGTATGAACCATATTATGTACTGCTAGGTGGTTTCATAGTTTCAGTGATTATTTTAATTGCGGTGAGGCTAAGTAGGCCTAGGGTTGATTGGCAAGCCGTAACAATACCCATTATTCAAGTTTGGTCAATTATAGTCTATGTTAGAAGTGGCTTAGTTTACGTGTATAGGTATGGTTCACAAAAACCTGAATTAACCCTTAAACTAAGGAGTAGGGAGTTAACTAGCCTTCTTAATTCCCTTAGTAGTGAGCCATGGGTGAGGAAGGTAATGATTTATGAGCAGTAACCACTACTGAGCCGTGAAGTCCACGTAGGGTTCCTTCAAGTCAACCATGGCGTTAACCACTAATTCAGCTAAACCACCGTAGTGAATATTATAAAGCTCAGTGGCCCTATAGTGGGTTAGTAAATCCCTTAACTCGCCCTTACAGTTGGAGCATGGTGCACACACGTACTTTGGAATACTTGGGTCAATGGCGTCCTTGAAGGCTTCGAGAATTTGCTTAAACTTCATCCTTGAGGCAACCTTAATCCTCCATTCAGGGAAGTTGAGTGAATTCATTATAGCGAAGCCACTGCCACCGCCACAGCAGTAATTGTGGACGCCGTGGGGTTCCATTTCCCTAAACATGGGTGCAATCCTCCTTAAGATTACCCTCTGCGGCTCAACTATGCCTGCTAACCTAACTATATTGCATGGGTCATGTAGGGTTACTGGGAAGTTGTTCCTACTTGGGTCAAGGTTAAGTTTACCACTTTCAACAATATTCTTAAGCATTGGTAACACACTTTCCCTAGGTATTCTATAGTCATCCTTAAGTAGCCTATCAGCAACCACAAGCAGGGCCTTAGTGGCATGCCCGCATTCACCAATAATAATCCTCTTAACCTCAAGCTTCCTGGCAACCTCAATATGCCTCATGGCTATTCTAGCTAATTGAGCATCATCATACCATACACCGTAATTAACTGCATCATAACCCACTAATTCACTACTAAGAGTCCAACTAACCCCAGCCTCCTCAAGTATTATAGCGTAGGCTGCTGGGTTCTCAGGCCATGAAATATATTCACCAGCATTATGAATTAGCAATACGTCAGCACCCTTCTCGTCAACAGGTATTTTAATCTTCCTACCAAGCTTTTCATATATTAGGTCCTCCATGAAGTTAACCATATTCATGAATGCCTTTGGGTTCATGCCCGTTGAGGACCCTGTCTTAAGCTGAAGCACAGTACCCTTCTCATGGAGTGCAGTGGGTGCGATACCCATCTCCATGCTTAGGAGTTTCCTTATCTCATGGGCTATTAACCCATTATCAATACCCAATGGGCAGGCTTGAACACACCTCCTACATAATGTGCACCTATAAGCCAATTCACCAAGCCTAAGAATTGTACGTGCATTAAGCTCAATATTAACTCCAGGCTTCTTAAGAATGTACTTATCGTAAATCCTCCTAAGCACCTCAGACCTATACGTTGGCCTATAGGCATCCTTCCTCCCACTGGCCACGTATATTGGGCAAGCTTCGGCGCAGTTCTGGCACTTTGCGCAGTAATCCAGTGAGAGGAGTAGTGGTTGTAGAAATGTCCAGTTACCTTCCCTTGAGGTCAGTTTCCTTAAACCCTCCAGGAACTTCTCAATAAGCTTCTCCTCCTCTTCCCTACCCTTGGGTTTCCAAGGTACGTCAATGGCCACGTACCCATCAAGTTCAGTTACGTAGTTGCTGGACCACTCAGGCTTAGGTTCAGTTAATGCGGGTTCCAGTTCAGGCTTATCGTAAGGTGAGGGTAAGGGCATTAAGTCACTTAGGCTTATCTTAATTAACCTACCCTCCCGCCTCCCTATATCCCCTATCCTAACCCCCTCCTCACCCTTCATTAGTAATCACCTCTGCATTGTCTTCCCACGACTCATTAGGCTTAATGTGGGGTGCATTCCAAGGCATCTTAAGCTGCATCAATTCCCCAACCCTACGGTTCAACCCACTGGAGCCTGGCTCATCATCCCAAAGAACCCTATGGTATGTGAAGTATTTGCCAATGAAGTGGGTTATCTTGGAGAAGGGTATGTAGGCTACAAGTAGTTGAAGCACTGTAACGTGAATTAGTATTACTGCATTTAACGGTGGTGGGTTCACTAATGGATTAACTAGGCTCAATGCGAAGGCCCTAGCGTAGTTGAAGAACGGGTCATTAAACCATGAGGCTAAGCCCGTTGTTAAAGCCAGTAGTACAATGAGTAGGTTAAAGTAGTCTGGGATAGTCGTGTAATCCCTTAGGACAGGGCTTGTAAGCCTCCTAATCAGTAATCCAATACCCCCAGCCACGGCTAGTAATGCACCAGCCACACCCACTACTGCAGTAGTGTAGTATAGGAAGATAGACCATGCATTACTTGACGGCACCAGTATGTGAGCGTACGCTTCAGTAACTGCCCCTAGGAGTATTAGTAGGAACCAGACTAGTATTAAGTATATTCCTAGGTGAAATGGGTAGGTGAGGGCCCAGAGCCTCTTATTATTATTGTAAATCCTCTTTATGAACAACATTTCACTGAGCAGTTCCTTAAGTTCCCCAATCACTGATGCTGTTCTTTCCTTAGACCACCAAAGTTCCTCCTCTAAGTATCCTCCACCATACCTTACCTTAACTGGCGGCTCATGAGGAACTGGGTAAAGCTCCCACCTTAAGTGGGTGGGCATTGATGACCATTTACGCCACCTATACGCAATACCAGCTATGAATATTAATACTGCAGCATACGCTGTAAGTCTAAGTAGTTGAGTTAACATACGTGTTCACCTTCATTAAGCTGCTTACTGCATGCCTAGGGAATATTGGTACTGCTATTAGGCCCTTAAGGTATACCATGCGCCTTAACCATTACCGTATATATTTATTAATTATTTCACATCAGTAATGAAAACACCTAAGCCTAAGAATAATCACTGTTGAAATTAAGCCTCTAGCACCATCTATGTTAACAGTGGGGGCGGCTTCAACTTTACATTATGCTGAATGAGGCTTATTACCTTATCTGACCCCCTCCCCACCTTAAAGGGGCGAGGGTTCCCTGAGGCCTCATGAGTTACAACTGAAAGCCTCGCCCTTT
>NZ_DAXS01000067.1:1095-10941 GCF_002506515.1 Caldivirga sp. UBA161 | reverse complement strand
CAGGGCGGGGAGGAGGTCAGCTCACTTTAATGGGGGCTACTGAACTTATCCGCTTTAAAAATCATGCTAACGCCGCAATATGTTAAAATATTAATAGGAGCCTTCAGTGTACTTCCTGTGAAGTTGTTTAGGTGCAGCTTATGTGGAGCTGAGGTTCCCTTCAGTGAGGTTGTTTACATTAAGGGTAATGTGGTTATCTGTAGGAGGTGCTTCCCCACGTATTACGTTAAGAACTGCGCCTTCCTAAGGAGAAGGCTCATTGGGGAAAACCCACAGGCCTGTTCCTTCTGTCAATTCAGGAAGAATTGCGATTCATATATTGCATCACTTAAGGGTTCCTCTGAAGCCTAATTAACACTACATGGGGTAATTACCTTAATTATAAATGTGCTTTAAAGCATCTGATTATAATACATGGGTTAGGGTCAGCTTAACTGCCTTTGGGTACTTCACCTAATGGCTGCCTTAATATAGTCTTTAAGCTTATTTATTCACCTAATAATATATTACTTAATTCTACTTCACGTAACCCTAATTACATAAACTTTAATTACTCTCCTTGGCTTCCTATGATGCCTATAAGTGTATGGTATACTTAGCTTGAATCCACGTGCAACCTCAACACTTTTACCCAATGCCTTAACCACCTTAGTAATGTAGCCCTCAGTCCCCTCCTTATGTATACTGTATGTTACCTTAGATAAGTTAAGTGAAGCTAAAAGTAGCTTAACATCAGTACCCCTAGAGCTCCATATACCGAAGGGTGGGTTCTGGAATACGGTATCCAGCGGCTTTACTAGCGCTGGCATTGTAAAGTCCATGACGGCTAAATCAACCACATTAAGTAAACCTAGTTCACTCAAATACCTGTAAGCATCCTTTACAGCATCTTCATCAACATCAGAGCATATGACTTGGATTGAACCAAGTAATGCAGCTGCCGCTGAGAACCTACCTGTACCGCAGGTTGGGTCAATAACCCGCCTTCCAGCTACATCCCCCTTAAGGTAAGCTAGCCAAACAACCTCAGCCACCACGTCAGCGTCTGTAACATACTGCTCCAGCTTAAGCTTAGGCCTACTATATCCCCCTATATCCTGTATAATGGCTTCAAGTCCCTTCTTCCCTCTAATGCGGCTCCCCCTTAAGCACCAATGCTTATTACATTAAAATATTTAACTAAAGCCATGGCTTAGGTGCAGTTACCCAGTGGATTAAGGGTGGGGGTAACTTTACGGCAGGTTTCCCTTAACTCCCTAGCCTTATCCTCAGGTAGTGAATCATAGGTAAAGGTCCATAATCCCCATTCAACGCCGGCAGCATACTTAAGCTTACTAGCATCCCTAAGCATTGGGTAGAATTCAACATGCATGTGGTAAGACTCATCATTCTTAACTGGGCCCTGGTGGAAGGCCATTATGTAGGGCATATCCCTACCTAGTACATTATCAAGCATTGCTGTGGTCACCCTAAGTGCATCAGCTAATTTAACTAACTCATTATCAGTTAATTGGCTCATCTTCTGAACGTGCCTTCTCGGTATTACGTGAACCTCATAAGGCCACATGGAGTAGTAGGGCTTCACCACGTAGAATTCACCATTAGTGTAAAGTACCCTTTCCCCAAGCTTAACCTCCTCATCAAGTATACTGCATAATAGGCACTTACCAGTACGCCTCATGTACCTCCTCATGTTCCTTAACTCAAGCCTAATCCTCAGGGGTACGTAGGGTAAAGCGTACATTTGGCTATGCGGGTGAGTTAAGGATACGCCTATCTCCTTACCCTTATTCCTAAAGAAGTAAATGTACTTCACGAAGCCGCTGCCCTCAAGTTTAATCATCTCATCCCTAACACCCCTCATCACTAATGCTAAGTCATCTAGGGGTATTTCATGCAGGTCCTTAAGGTCATGCCTAGGCGACTCAACAATAACCATACAGTAGCCTAGGGAACGCCTAGCCTTAAAGCCATCAACGCCATGCACCTTCGGGGCATTGGGTGAAAGCATGGGGAATTTATTAGGCAGTATTAGGAAGCGCCAACCTATCCCAGTCTCCTCATTACCCTCATCAAATGGGCAACGGTCACTGGGCTGCCACGGCCTAGCCTCCCTAACGCTCGACACCATTATCCACTCACCTATTAATGGATTATACCTAAGCTCCATTACCATGGGTTAGTGCTTATTAAGGTTGGTTAAATGCATTATCAATGATAACTTCATCAGCCCCAGGTAGAGTGGATTTATTTAATACGCACCAGGACTATAAGGGATTACCCGTTATTCCAGCTGCAGTGGACTTAAGGACTATTGTCGAGGGGGAGTTGAGAATGGGTGATGTTATTAAGGTTAAGTCAATCAACATGAATGAGGAGGCCGAGTTAAGGGTTAGTGATGAATTGAAGGTTGGGCAATGGAGTAGCTACGTGTTAGCCGCCTTGAAGGCTTTATCAATGCACGGTTACTTCATAGGTGGTGCTGAATTAACAATAAGAAGTAATGTACCTGTGGGTTCAGGGTTAGCTAGTAGTGCAGCGTTGCTGGTTTCAGTGGTGAACTGGTTTAATAAAGCGTATGGCTTAGGATTATCTAAGAGGGATATTGCTGAATTAGCCTATGAGGCTGAACACAATGTAATGGGTATACCCTGCGGTAGGCTCGACCAATACTCCTCATCATACGGGGGATTAATAATACTGGAGGCCAGGGTACCCTACAGGGTTGAGGAACTGGGTGTTAAGGACCTTGACTTCATTGTGGTTGACTCAGGGGTTAGGCATAGTACAATGAATGTGCATACTGTTAGGCAGAGGGAACTTAGGGAGGCCCTCAGTTTGCTTAAGGAGTCCATGCCGAGGAGTCAATGGGATAAGTTAAATAAGCCACTTGATGAGGTTGACTGGGATTGGTTAGCCTCAGTGGCTAAGGATTACTTAAACACGCTGAGTGATGTACATAGGAAGAGGCTTGAGTTCACAATACTCATGAATGAGTCAACTAAGAAGGCTATAGCTGAATTGAGGAAGAGTAAGCCAGATAGGAGGGTTTTGGGAGAGGTTATGAATGAGCAGCATAGGTTACTTAGGGACTTATACGAGGTCAGTATACCGGAGCTTGAGGATATTAAGAGGGCCCTTGACGACAATGGTGCATTAGGATCTAAGATAAGTGGTGCAGGCATGGGTGGTTCAATAGTGGCCTTAGCTGAGGGTAGGAAGGAGGCTGAGAGGATCCTTGATTCAATTAAAAGTAGGTGGAGGGGTTGGGTTGTGTCGATTGACCAGGGTGTGTCCTAAAATATTAGCGTGATTTATTTAAAAAGGGTTAAGGTAAGGTTGCCGTATGGTTAGTAAAGTTAAGATAGTGGCTACAATTGGGCCCTCATCGGAGAAGCCTGAGGTTGCTGAGAAGCTAATTAAGTTAATTGATGGGGCTAGGGTTAACTTCTCCCACGGCGACTTAAATACATGGGTAAGTAGGATTGAGTTAATTAGGAGGATTAACCCAAGCATCCCCATACTTGGTGACTTACCGGGGCCAGGGGTAAGAACTGGTGAAATGGTTGACTTACCCTTCAGTAAGGGTGATTCATTAACCTTTAAACTGGCTAATGAGGGTAAGGGTTACGTACCAGTGCCTGTTAAGGAGTTCTTCAGTATTATTGATAAGGGTGACGTAATTATAATGGATGATGGTAGGATAAAGCTTGAGGTGGTTAGTAAAGGTAATAATGAGGTTACTGCAGTAGCCTTAACAAACGGCATAATTAGGACGCATAAGTCAATAACAATAATGAATAAGGACTACCCGCTCCCAATACTTGGGGATAGGGATAAGGAGGCCATTAAGGTTGCCGCTAAGTATAACCTAGAGTACCTTGGGTTAAGCCACGTTAGGAGTGTTGAAGATATTGAGAACGCTAAGGAGTACTTAAGGAGCCTCAACTACGCACCAATGATTATTGTTAAGGTTGAGACGGCCAGCGCAATAAGGAGTATAAGGGATGTAGCTTGCAATGCTGACTACGTCATGGTGGCTAGGGGTGACTTAGGCATGGTGTTTAACCTGGAGGAGGTTCCTAAGATTCAGGAGAAGATAATTACAGCAGCGCATGCCTGCGGTAAGCCAGTAATGGTGGCTACTCAACTCCTTGAATCTATGGTTAATAACCCAGTACCCACTAGGGCGGAGGTAGTTGATGTAATGACCAGTGTGCTTCAGGGTGTTGACTCACTGCTTTTAACTGATGAAACAACAATGGGTAATTACCCAATTGAAGCCGTTGAGTGGCTTAGGAGAATAGTGGATAACTACGATGATCAAGTAACCCCAGGTTTTAGGGCTGATTTAACTATATTTGATGAGAGGATGAGGTTTGCATTAGGGGTTGCTGAGTTAGCTAATAGCATAGGTGCAAAGATAGTGGTCTTCACTAAGAGTGGTTTAACCGCCATTAGGCTTTCCAGGTATAGGCCTAAAGTACAGGTATTGGTTGGTACCCCAAGTGATACAGTGTTCCGTAGGCTTAAGCTGCTTTGGGGTGTTGAGGCTAGGGTCATTAATGACCAGGACTACGATAAGGGTATGGTGGATACCTTAAACACATACATTAAGGAGGGTTTAATAAAGCACGGCGACCTAGTAATATTAACATATGGCCTTAGACCAGGTGTAGGTGAGTATGAGCATGTGATTAAACTCATTAGGGCCTAGTTCATGTGTAAATTAAGACCTAAGCTATTTAAACACCTCCCCTGGATTCAACATATGGTTGACTTGGGGGAGGTTACTGTGAAGGAGCTTGAGTATTTAAGGGCCATTAATAATGAAGGTTCACCAATATCGATAACATCATTATCCAGGAAGCTAGGTAGGTCAGCATCAAGCGTCTATGAGGAGATTAACCACTTAGCCTCAAAGGGTTTCGTAACTAAGAACCCTGATGGAGTCTGCCTAACAAGTGACGGTAGGATGCTTCTTGAGTTGGTTGATAATAGTCATAGGATAATTGAAACCTGGCTCGTTAGCCTAGGCTTCAGTGTTGAGGAGGCTTGCAGGCTTGCATCAAAAATGGAGACGACAATGCCTATTGAAGTTCTCAGGAAGCTCTACGAGAATATGGGTAAGCCAAGTTCCTGCCCCCATGGTAAGCCCATAACCTTTGAGGACGCGGCATTAAATGCAACGGGTAAGCATTAATTAAGGCAGCATTAGCCGGTGGTTCAGTGGCCTTTATCTTAAGCCCTCCTAGGGGTTCTGGCTCCACAGGCTGTGCAAACTAATACGTATATTCTATCCTCCTTAGTAAGGTAAGTGTCTATGGAACCGCAGACTGGGCACGTCACATAAAGTTTAATATACCTATCGTAAACTGCCTCAAGGGTTCTTGGAGTGCGTTCAGCATATATTACTAGGGATCCATTAGAGTCAACATTACCCGGTACAGCCAGTTCCTTAATGAAAAACCTAGCCATGTGGGTAACATCCCTATTTAACCTATCAGCTATGTCCTTAAAGTTCTTAATTATGGTCCTCCTGGGTTCAATCTCAACGCTAAGCTTAGGTATCTCCCTCCTCCTCTCAACCTTAGGAGTCACTATCTTGTAGGCTCTTTCAAGTAACTTAAGGTAAGTTGGATCCACTGACATTAAACAAACCCCACAGTACCCACTTATAAGTGTATAGGAATCACTTAAGGCTAATGATGCCGGCTTAGATGATTACTGTATTAACATATTTAATCGTGGTTTCTTGAAACTTAGGGTATTGAAAAGGCTTTGCTAATAAGCTGCCTAGAGGAGCCATGGTGATTAATTATGTGATCTTTAGCCATGTGGTTGAGGAACCTGATCTTAAGGGAAACTACTGTAACTTAACCCAGGGTATTGGAACCTCATCAATCCTCCACCTCTGCTTGATTACACTATCCTCAATACTAATGGTTACGCCGCTTTTATAGGCTAGTAAACCAGTCCAAGCAATCATGGCACCATTATCACCTGCATATTCAGGAGGGACAACGTGCAGGGTTGCCGTGTATTCTGATGCAACAATCTCCATTATGTTCCTTAATATGGGGCTCCTAGCAACACCACCAGCCAACACAATCTCCCTCTTACCCAGTAGCGCTAAGGCCCTCTCAGTTACCTCAGCAAGCATGTAGTATGCTGTGTTAACTATGGATAAGCAAACGTCTTCAACCCTCTTCCCTCCCTTAACTAACTTCACCGCTGCAGTGTATAGGCCTGCGAAGGACATGTCTTGCCCCTTAACAGTGTAGGGTAATTCCAGCATCACCTTACCCTTACTGGCGCATTCCTCAAGGTGCGGCACACCAGGGTTAGGTAGGCCAAGGAACCTGGCGAACATGTCGAGGCAATTACCCACAGATATGTCCATCGTCTCCCCAAAGACCCTATACCTACCACCTGAGTAGGCGGTTACCATGGTGTGCCCACCTGAGACCAAGAGTACTAACGGGTCCTTAGCGCCCGTGGTCATTTTAGCTATCTCAATGTGGGCTACCCCATGATGGACAGGTACAAGTGGTTTACCATACTTAATCGCTATGAACCTAGCCACAGTTGCCCCAACCCTTAAGGCTGGCCCTAAGCCGGGTCCTTGAGAGAAGGCTACTGCATCAAGGTCGCTTAACTTAACCCTAGCCTTATCTAAAGCCTTCTTAACTAAATACGGTGCCTTCACTGCATGATGATCTGCAGCCTCCCTGGGGTGAATGCCTGAGCCTTGAGGCGGCGTATATGTTTCATTCTCATTAGCTAATACTCCATCATCATCGACTACCCCCACCCCTATGGTGTGGGCTGTGGATTCAATACCGAGAACTATCATATGCATCATATGCCTTAGGTTCTATTTAAATTATAACTCAACTTATAATGAATTCATTTCAATCACCTTAAGGGTAAATATGCTAATTATGGGTCCTTAATTCACTTACCTCTGCCTTGGCCTCTGCCTTGGTGCTTGACTTTCAAATATGGTGTAACCACATTTGCCACAATGCCACCTGGGTACTGGTTCCTTATGGTAAGCCATCACTGAACCACACCTAGGGCATAGCCTCTTATTAAACCTAAACACGCCCTTCTCCATGTCTATGGTATACCACGTGTGTGCCCTTGCCTTAACAGCCTTACTCATACTCAACATGCAGTGAGCTCCCTTTTTAAAAATAGCTGTCCGTAATACTTTCACGTAACCTTTCATTTTCCTGCTATTAAGTGGGCTGAGGCTGTAAAGCCAAGTGCCTCCTGTATCCTCAAGGTTAATTAACCCCGTAAACGGTGCGGGGTAATGAGGCTTATTAATAATTGCAATGAATGCTAAAACCTAGGCACTCTACTTACTGCTTCAATGATGGGTTAAGGATAATGCGTAAAGTGGCCTTAATGATTAAACAATACTTAAAGTAATGGGTAAGGAACAACCTTTATTAGGCTTAACCAAGGTAGTGTCCACGTGAAGAACCCCATTGAGGTTAGGAAAATTCAAGTGGCAGGTAAGTCCTCATTAGCTGTAACTATACCCAAGAGGTGGGCTGAGGTACTTGGGATTAATGCGGGTAATCCAGTTTACCTGGAGTTTAGGGGTTATGAGATTGCTGTATTACCTGCATTAATGGTTCATGATGTTGAAACCCAGAGGGTTATTGAGGTTAAGCCAGGTGAGAGTTCTGATTCAGTCATTAGGAGGGTTATAAGCGCATTCATTAAGGGTGCCCAGGTAATTAGGGTTATGTTCACTAATGGTATTGATAGGGAATTGATTGATGAAGTCACCAGGGAGATTAGTGTCCGTGTACCCATAGTTGAAACCATAAGTTACGGTAATGGTGAAGTTAAGGTAACTGTACTATCCCCCACCAGCAACATGCCTATTAAAAGCTTCATAGCTAGGATGAGTAATGTTGTGTCAGGGATGTTTAAGGATGCCTTAAGTCTAATTAAAATGGATCCTGAGGAGAGGCTTAGCGTGGCCAGGGATATTATGGATAGGGATTATGACGTTGATAGGAATTACATGCTTATACACAGGTTAATAAACATGGCTGTTAATGGTTTAATAAGTGTGAAGAGTGTTGAAATTGATGATAGGCCTGAGCTCTTATCCTGCCTATTAGTCTCTAAGTCACTTGAAAGGTCAGGTGACCACTCCTGGAGGATTGCTCAATGGATGCTTGAGGTTGGTTCAATTAGTGAGGATGTGGCGAACCTAATACTGACCCTTGGTGATGAGGTTAATGATCTTCATAAATCCGCAGTATCCTCCTTCCTAAGCAAGGATGTTGATAAGGCTCAGGCAGTGTTGGATATGAGGAATAATATAGCGCAAAGGAGGGTTGAGGTTAATAATGCGCTTAAGGCCTATAACATAACGGGGCCGTTAAACCTAGTGATTGAATCAGTAGGTAGGTTAGCGGCCTACGCCTACGATATCGCTGAAATAACCCTTGACACATACTTATGAATTCTACATTAACTAGGTTCGTATTAATGAACTACCTTAATAATACTTAAATTTCAGTAAACAGGATTAATGATTGCATTATTTAATTACACTGCCTTACCCACTGTTTGTGGTTTAAATGATTGGCCTTTATCTTATAAAGTTTAAAAGTAAGGTGAGGTAAGGTTCATTGATGTCCAGCCTATTCGATAACGTTAAGCCACTTACCACGGGGCAGGAGAGGTTAATTAATGTGCTTAAGGATGATAGCAATGAGGTTATTGGAGCCTTTGGCCCAACTGGAACTGGTAAAAGCTTCATAACGGTAATCTACGGTATTTCAGCAGTATTAAGTGGCCGGTTTAAGAGGCTCATAATAGCCAGGCCCCTAATAGATATAACTAGCGGTAGGCTTGAATCCCCCGAGGAGTTGGGTGACTTATATTACAGGGTTGCTGGTCAATACTTATACGACATACTGGGTTACATGGTGTCCAGGGATGATGTAGAGAAGATGCTTAGGGATGGTAGAGTCATTGTAACTGATGTTAATTACCTAAGGGGTAGGACCTTTGATGAATCAGTTATACTGCTTGATGATGCGCAGCATGCTCCCCCTGAGAATGCTGCTGAAGTCCTCATGAGGATGGGTAGGAACGCTAGGTTAATTATCGCTGGTGACCCAATACTGCAGAGGCCATTGGGTATTGAGAAGGATGGCGCAACATTAATGAGGGAGGTTCTTCTTAATGAGGAGAAAGCCATGGTAGTTGACCTGGGTTTAAAGGATATAATTAGGCCTGGGGCTAAGAGGGGCCTTAAGCTAATGTTTGAGCTTAGGCTAAGGAGGAGGGGCCTAAATGATGATGAGAAGAAGCTAATAGACGTTATAAGGGTTCATGCCCCAGATGCAGATGTAGTCACAGTGGTGGGCTTTAGGGATATTAAGGAAAGCCTAGATATAAAATCAGAGAATGTTCCAGATGCGCTAATAGTTGCTAAGGAGGGTTACTTAGGTAGGGTTGTGGGTAAGGGTGGGGAGAGGATTAAGGCAATTGAGAATGATTCGGGCTTCAAGCTAATTAGAACAGTTGAAATGAACCTGGACTTCAAGCAGTGGATTAGAACAATACACCCAATGAGTTGGATAACTAAGCATATTGTTGATGTTGACTTCGCTGGGCCTGAACTACAGGTGACCTTAAGGAGGGAAATGGGAGCCTTCGTTGGGCCTAAGGGAATCTACATTAGGCTTCTTGATAGGGTTTTCAAGAGGCTATTAAACATTGGTGTGAGGGCTGTTGAGGAGGAGCAGCCCTCAGAGTAATAGCATCAACTGACTAATTCGCCTATTGTCGTATAAATATTCTGCA
>NZ_DAXS01000067.1:944-1064 GCF_002506515.1 Caldivirga sp. UBA161 | reverse complement strand
CCCATAAAGGAGGTGGCTAAGGTAATGACTGGGAATAACATAGGCTTACTGGTTATCATGAGTAATGGAAAAATGATTGGTGTGGTCGGTGAGAAGGATATAGTAAGGGCAGTGGCCGAT
>NZ_DAXS01000067.1:0-916 GCF_002506515.1 Caldivirga sp. UBA161 | reverse complement strand
GCAGCTGAATTAATGCATAGGCTAAACATAAGGCACCTAGTAGTTGTTGATGAGAATAATAATCCAGTGGGCGTAATCTCGATAGGAGATATTGTAGGTGAGTCAACTAGGTTAAAGGCACTTGCTGAACAAGGGGTAAGTAGTGATGATGAGGAGCCAATACCATGCACTGATTAATCCATTACATTGAACAAACATTGCTTCTCTAAAGAGATAAAATTATTAATTTCTTTCAATGAATTCAAGGCTGGTGGCATTCAGGTAAGTATTTAATCCTCTAATGGGAGGGGTCATTTAAAGTTTATAAAACTAGGGGATTAGGACTCACCGTGCCGCATAGGTCTAGGCATAAGCGTGGTAGTAGTGGATCAGTTAGGCCAGCAACTAAGACAATACCACCGTGGTTAAGCTACAGTCCCGAGGATATAGAGAGGCTTGTGGTTGAGTTGGCTAGGAGGGGGTTCACCCCATCATTAATAGGTGTTATACTTAGGGATCAATACGGTATACCACTGGTTAAGGTTGTTACTAATAAGAGGGTTACTGAGATACTTGAGGAGAATGGGCTTAAGCCCCAGATACCTGAGGACTTAATGGCATTAATCAGGAGGGCTATCAACATTAGGAGGCATCTTGAGGAGCATCCTAAGGATATGTCAGCCAAGAAAGGCTTAATGTTAACTGAATCCAAGATACATAGATTAGTTAAGTACTATAAGAGAACTGGCATTCTTCCAGCTGACTTCACCTATAGCCCGGAGAGGTTTGCAATGGCCACGTAAAAAGCATGAATTAAACAACTATACTATTATAGTAACAGTTAAAAGGATTAGAGGCCAACCAGTTTATGCAGTATGTTAGGCTTGGTTGGTCTGGTGGTAAGGTTTCGCAATTATGTTTAGGTACGTGACATCTT
>NZ_DAXS01000014.1:8617-12224 GCF_002506515.1 Caldivirga sp. UBA161 | reverse complement strand
AAACTAAAAAAGAATTGAAAGTTAGGTATCTTCTCATCCTTAGTGAATAATATTGGGTAACAAGAAACTAAAAAAGAATTGAAAGAATTAAGGATAAGGCTTTAGGTATCATTGGTAAAGTATATTTAGCTTAGCGGGCCTCACTCTAAGTGGGTGTGCCTATATCCCTAATAATGTTGCCTAGTTCAGTAGTAATGTTGGTTATTCATGCTGCTGGCTCATACCTAGGGTTCAGAGGTTTGAGTATCCCTAGGGGAGTGGGAGTGTATGTTTCAGTATTTGAGGTTCTATACTACGTGTTAGCTAGTTCATTGGTTTTACGCATTCTGCCAACATGGTTAATGCTATTGGTCATACTAATGCTGGTTACTCACTTAACTGGTGCATACGCCTACTTTAAAGGTTACTTGGGTAGGTACGCAAGCAAGCGGGCGTTAATGTATTATGGCGTTTATGAGCTTATTGAATTTACCATAATATTAGCTATTGTGGTTAACATAGCTTAGAATGTAGCCCTAGGGGTCATTGATTAGTTTAATCCTCCCATCACTGCTAAATATGCTGATGCAGTGTGTTTACTGGTTTCCCTGCTGAGTAGTGAAGCTGAGTAATTAATAGCCATTAAAGGTGGTAACCGGTAATAATTGCGTTTAACCCTATAGGAATACCATGGCTATTGCCAGTACTATTTGCACCAGTCAGTTTAGCTAAAGTGGCTCTTTCACTAACCATGAGCTTAGCCATAACTTGGGCTATTAACGGCATGCAACCTGTTACTATCACTGTTAAGCCAAGGCCTATTAAGTTAACTGAGTATGTGGATAAAGTAACACCAATACCTAGGTCCAGTATAGTCACTAAGGCTGTTTCTTTTATTCTCATTTCTTTTCTTCATTAATGCCCCTTAGGGCTATTATGTATGCTTGCCCATGCCGTATTTTTTCTCATGATTTCATCATGCTCCTTTGAGCGCGTTGCCCCCTTGGGCTTATGTACTTGACCCCAATGCCGTGTAGTGGTGCCTTCATGGCAATCCTCATTAAGTAAAGAAGAAACTAAAAGAATTGAAAGTTATGCATTACTGATACCCACGCCCAAATGAATGCTGTTGACGGTGCTGGGGCGGCATTGATAATTAACATTGGGTTAAGGGAAGAGGTTAAGTGCCTTAAAGCATTAACCTGAGTTTATAATTCCACTAATTGAAGCAAGCTTCATTAATTACTGATTAAAGTGCATGTGGACTATAATGGTGTGTTAATGCGGGTGGTCTCTATGGCAACACTTATAACAACTAAGGTGAATTAACTAAACTGGTGGTCACATGTCCAGGCGTAGTGAAATACCCACAACCCCGGAGGGCTTAAGGAAGTACATGAGGGTTATTGATGACCAAGACATATGCATAGGCTGTGGTGCCTGCGTTAGTGTTTGTCCAACTAATGCGTGGGAATTGGATGAGAATGGGAAGGCTAGGTTAATCTGGGACTGGTGTATTGACGACTTCTCCTGCATACCAGTATGCCCAGTCAACTGCATTTGGAAGACGCCGGAATCCCCAGAGACTGCTAGGCCTAAGGATAATTGGTACAGGTTTAGTAGGCAATTAACCCCGGAGGAGCAGAAGGTTTTTGAGGAGTGGGCTAAGAAGTATGGAATAACCGGTAAGCCAGCTAAAGTGGCTCAATAGTTAAATAACCTTAGGATGAGGATCATTAAACGTGGTCAATTGTGTTCAAGTACTCTGATGTACATAAGGTAATTTACCCAAGGAGGCATGAGGGGATTTACAAGAATCGTGGAGATAACCCGTGGGTATCAGTAAGGATTAGGCAGGGTGTTGGCCGTGACCCAAGTAAGTGGTTTTCAAACCAGTTGAGGGTTATTGCTGAGGTTAGTAGGACTTATAGTGATGGTAGGGTAATGCTTGGGACTAGGGGTGATGTTGAGGTTTTTAAGGTTGATTTCAGGCTTTTTAATGAGGTTGCGGCGAGGCTTAAGGAGGCCGGCCTCGATCCTAGGGATTCCTGCGGTAATAGTGTTAGGAACCCAATACCATGCATATCCCAATTCTGCCCATACGCCAACATTAATGCCGAAGCCTTATCAACATTCATAGGTGATTACTTTAGGTATAGGGGTGAGTATGAATCACTCCCACATAGGATTAAAATATCAGTATCAGCCTGCGAGAAGGCGTGCGCAGTACCCACAGCCCAGGATATTGGTATTGTGGCTAAGCCTAATGGCAAGTTCAATATATATCTAGGTGGCGGTATTGGTGAGCATGCCTTCAGTGCTAAGCTCGCCTTCACTAATGTTGATGCTGAGGACCTACTACCAATATGTGTTGGTATTGCTGAGGTATTTAGGAGGTCGGGCGAAAGGAGGGGGTTTAAGTGGGTTATTAAGTTGCGTGGGCTTGATAAGGTTAAGGAGGATGTCATGGCTATAGCTAGGGAGGTTAAGCCAAAATTACCTAAACCACCTAACCTAAACCCCAGTTTCATTAAGTCAAGGATTATTAATATTAAGTACCCAACCGGCTGGGTTACTGCAGATGAGCTTGTTAAGTTAGCTAATGTTGCTGAGAGGTATGGGTTTGGTTACGTATTATTATTCAATAATCAAAACGCCTACATACCAGTCCATGAGGAGGTTAAGGAGATTAAGGGCTTGGGTAATTATGAGGTTAGGGATCCAGGCCCAATTTACCCAGAGGGCCCAATAACAGTTGCCTGCATTGGTAGTGAACTATGCCCACCAGGCTTAATAGACACAACAAGCCTAGGCCGTAAAATACACGTCCACCTCAATGAATTAAAGGAGCCCATTAGAATCGGCATCAGTGGCTGCACCCATGACTGCGGTATGAGTTGGGTATCAGATATAGGTCTTGAGCCTTTCGGCTTCAAGACGAGGATTCTAGTAACCATAGGAGGTGAACCGGGGCAATTAGGCTTCATAGTAGGCACAGTGGATCCTAATGATGCTGAATTAACGGTTAAGGCTATCCTAGGCATGTATAGTAAATCCGGAATTCACGGTATTAGGGAATTCGCAGTGAAGATTGGTATTGATGCGATTAGGGGCGAGTTAAAGAAGCAGGTACCCTCATTCCAACCACCTGACAATAGTGTCATTAACATATTTGGACCTGAATAATACCCTGCCTTCTTTTAAAATATTCAATGCATGGTTATAGGGATAAGTATTCCCCATGGAATCTAAGCAATCGTGGGCCATTACTTGGGTCAATCTACGTAATTCCTCAAAATAACTTCACTAGGATTAACACATAGGTTATGGCAATACTTAAGTAATTCATTACCATACATAGTGGTAAAGGCTTAATTAATTAGCGGATCATGTATAATCATTTAAACCACATTAAAGGATTGCAAGCTACAGTTCACAAGCTTAATAACCTAGGGGAAATACCTTTATTCTTTCGAATGTTAAATAGCTTGCTTTCATCATTATTAATGATTAATAATCGATTTAATCATGTTTGATTGCATATGAGAAGCAAGTTAACTAAAGCCATTGGGGCAATACGTAATGGCTCCTCGATGCGTTAACAACACATAGTAACATTCCCTCAGCC
>NZ_DAXS01000014.1:7280-8596 GCF_002506515.1 Caldivirga sp. UBA161 | reverse complement strand
CGGAAACATATCCATTAACTCCCCATCCTCAGTTACTAACCTAGTGCTAAGTTTCATTACAGAGTAAACGTAGGATGCATAGTAATGTAATGTTAATTTTTCTTAGCCAGGTTAAGAATATCATTACCTAGATCCCTCATTAATGCGTCATTAATTAGGCTAAGGGCCTTATTAAATACCTTAATCAGTAATCCCAGTTTATTGCTGATGATAATTTACTAAAAGTAATACCAATTTCGTAATACGCCAGATCCATGGTATATTGCATCCTTAAAATATTTACCGCCTTATTAGGGTTCAACTCAATCAACCTTATGATGATACTTAAATCAAATACAAGTCCCATCTTAATTTACAGTCTTCACATACACTCCTCACAGTAAAGTCATCACCATATATTTCACTAATCTTTCTAGATTCCTTAGATGCCTCATTAGGTAATGTTATTAATCCCCTTTTCCCTACACATAACCTCCTCCAGGGCCATGCATAGGCTTGGAAGTATTAATTTCATATGCCTTAGCCTTCTCAAATATCTCCATCCTGGCCTTAGTCGATACCGTAACCCAATTACCCATCACTATCATACTGTAGATGCTTACCTATGAGCATTCCCCCATTATAATGGTGATAATGATTGCTACCTTAAGTAAAGTAAGATAATGAGAAATTAAGCTTACGTTTATGATACACGTAAGTTCGCGGTTTCAGCATTTAGTAAATCATGGGCATTAAGAATCTTAAGGTTAAGGGCACTTGGATTCCTGGGCAAGGCTCTTCCCATGTAATCCTAATGACGAAACCCCATTGTAAGTCCATTAGCTTTCCTTAAATAATCTGTATTATGTCCTCCTCGCCCTCCTTCCTTACTGACTACATTATTATGGATGTATAGGCATCGTGTTTATCTACGTGTTTTCCACCTTCATTAGCTGAATCATCTTTTACCTAAGGTCTTTGCGTAAATATTATTAAGTAGGGGCATGGTTAAATACATGTGAGTTCTATACCATTAAAACTTAGTAAACCTTGGAAGGATACTGAGGAGTATAGGAAGGGCCGCCTTCTGGAGGCTAGATATGAGTCTGAGTTAGCGTTGAAGTTCCTTGATGCAGGGCTTTATAGAAACGCGGCTGGTAAGGCCTTTCAAGCCTGGAAGGCGTTGTTGGCTGCCTTGGCTGTTAATTATAGTGATGAATTAGCGAGGAGATTCAAGGGTATTAGGGGGACTAGGGATGGTAAGAGGGTTAGCTTAACTGACTTCATAATAGCCTTCATGCCCATTGGCTACATGCTTGCCGTGGCTAAGGTTCTTG
>NZ_DAXS01000014.1:0-7231 GCF_002506515.1 Caldivirga sp. UBA161 | reverse complement strand
TGAAACAGGCGCGTACAGTAGATACCCTGACCTGGGATTTGTAATTTATGACATAAGGAGGCTCGCCTACACAGTGCAGCAATTCCTAGCATTAACCTAAGGTTTATGATTAAATAATTATCGAACTTAAGTAATTTCAATGAGAACATTCACCTCCTCCGGCATTAGCCCATTATTCCATGGGTTTGATAAGCTGAGGTTATGAGCATTGAGTCGTGGATAGCTTTTAAACTGTGATCTAGGGTAAGTGGATGCAGTGGATAGGCTTAGTGAGGCTGAAAGATGGCTTAAGCAAGCCCTCAGGGATTTAGATGCTGCTAAAAGTAGCTTAAATGGTGGTTACTATGAGTGGGCTTGCTTTCAGGCTCAGCAGGCAGCCGAGAAGGCGCTTAAGGCCTTACTACATGGGCTTGGTGTGGGCGTATGGGGTCATAGTATTGTTGAGCTCCTCAACGTGCTTAAGGATAAGTACAATGTTGATGATTTAATGACGTTTGCCAGGGAATTGGATAGGCACTATATACCCACCAGGTACCCGAATTCATTTGAAAGCGGATACCCTGCAATATACTATGATGCTGAGGTTGCGGAAAGGGCTATTAAGGCTGCTGAGGTGATTTTATCGTGGGTGAGGGAGAAATTGAGGGAGATTGGTTTAGAGAATTAGAGGTATTCATTAAGGAATTATCCTCAACAATACCCATCGAGGCGGTGATCCTATATGGATCAATGGCTAAGGGCTTGGGGGGAGTTTGGAGTGATGTTGATGTTTTGGTTGTTAGCGATACCTTTAAGGGCATACCTATACTTGATAGGATTAGCCTACTCCTTAAGTTTAAGAGGGGGAGGATTGAGGCATTGGGCTATACTTTTGATGAATTAGCTGGGATGGTTAATTCAATTAATCCACTGGCGTTGAACGCATTAATTGAGGGTAAGATCATAATTGGCAGTGATAGGGTTAGGGAATTAGCGGAGGAGGCTAGGAAATCATTCGTAAGAAGGGGTAGGTCATGGCTTAAAATTAAGTAATACTATGTGGTATTATTACGCTAATACCTAACCTTTTAGCAACCTCACTCCACTTATCATCAAGCATTAAAAATGGTAATCCCTCACCCACTGCTAATGCAGTATATAAGGCATCATAGATTGTTATTCCATTCCGACCCCCTTCCTGCCCCTTAATGGGTGGGGTTTCTGGGGTCTTAGGAGTTACCCCCTTAATGGAGACTACCAGATAATGCATGCTTTTTCACCTTAAAACCCTACTCCGCCTTAAAAAGACGAAGCCTATAGCTCATCTTCATTACGATCCTTCCTCACAGAATGCAGTTACCCATAGGGTAGTTGTGATGTACTTAAGAATACGAAGTAGTAATAATTTCAAAGCCTACGGAACTCATCCAATAGTAATGTAGTGAAGCAGGAAGCCCCTCCTTAAGGTAGCCTAACCAGCCGCGTAGTGGTTAAAAATTAATATTAATTAAAGCAGCTTATGGTTGAGTGGAAGTGCATGGTGTGTGGCGGTAATGTTGTGGATGGTCAATTATTCACCTTCATAAAGGGTGGACCCATCCACTGGTCCTGCCTAGTTAAGGTTATTAATAATAAGTTTAATGGTAAGGTGCCTTCAGATGTATTGGCTATCTTAACCATTAATAGGCATATTCATGAGGGCATAGTGATAGCTAAGGAGGGTGAACAAATGGCTTCCGATGACTCCGTTAAGCAAGTGATAAATTCCAGGCGTAAGTTACTGGAGGGTGAGGCCGCTAAGCTTAATGTGGATATGCTTAAGTTAATTGAAAGTAAGTATGGCGTTAGTATCCCATAATTTCAATACTCATTAAATTTTAAAGGTAGTGGGTTTGAATTAAGGTGAATTAGTGCTTGGGTTTAATTTAAGTATTGGCATCACTTGGAGGTTATCATACTCAGCATATTATCTAGGGAGTCAACTAGCCTTTGTGCGTGTTCCTTAGTGTGTATTATTGATGGTAGTAGGTGAGGCATGTGTTCAGTCATATATAGTACGTTATTAACCCTCATGTATAGGTGCATTAGGTCGTACAGCCCCTCACTAATCCTAAGCTGGTAAGCCTCCCTAACATTAATTGGCTTTCTCTTAGTAAAGTGAATCCCAGTCATACTACCCACCCCAGTTACCCAGCATAACCTATCATGGATTTCGCAAACTTCATTCATCCTCCTCCGCGCCCAATCCCAAAGCGAATTCAATTCCTCATAAACCCCCCTATTATTATTAAGGTAGTTAACTAGCGTATAGCCTGCGGTGAGGGTAATTATGTTGCCTGTGAATGTACCACCATGGAAGCTCCTCAACTTAGCATTCGGCCGCTTAACCTGATTGAGAAGCTCCATTACCTCAGTATTAGATACTATTGCGCCGGCACCAGGGTACCCACCCCCAACGATTTTACCTAGGGTAACTATATCTGCCTTAACGTTAAAGTACTCCTGCCCACCACCTAAGGCAAGCCTAAACCCTGTTATAACTTCATCAAATATGAGTAATGAACCATACCTACTGGTTAGCTCCCTGACGCCGCGTAGGTAACCAGACTGAGGTTCAATGCAGCCCCCTGAGCCTAACACTGGCTCCATTATTACCGCGGCTACATCATGTGTGCTCAGCGCCTTCTCAAGGGCGTTTAAGTCATTGTAGGGAACCACTAGAGTGTATTTAATATGCTCCTCAGGCAGGCCCAGGCTCTCAGGCCCCTCAAAGGGTGGGTTAACGCCAACATGTAATGCATCGTAGCCGCCATGCCAGCCCCCCTCAATCTTAACAATATACCTACGGCCAGTGTAGGCTCTGGCGAGCCTAACAGCATACATGTTAGCCTCAGTACCACTATTTGAGAACCTAACCATTTCAGCATTAGGTACAACTCTAGTGAGTAATTCAGCATAATCCACCTCGAGGGTATTGGGGTAACCTAGGTGTGTTCCATTTAATGCAGCCTCATTAACAGCTTTAATAATGAAGTCAGGTGAGTGGCCCATTATGTGGGCTCCATGGCCCATCCAGAAGTCGATATATGAGTTACCATCTAAGTCCCATACGAGGGTGCCTTTAGCCTTAGTGATGTAGACTGGGTATGGTTTAAAGAACCTTATTTGATAAGTGGTACCACCTGGAAGCACCCTGGATGCCCTCTTGAAGAATTCAGCTGACTTAATTGTCTTAGCTAAGTACTCTGATTCAAGCTTCCTCACTAATTCCTGAACCTTATCACTTAGGTTAAGCATACTTAGCAGCCAGGGTTCGCTTAAATGATTATTAACGGTTTCCACATCATTAACCTAGTATAGGATTAATGAACCTCATTAACTACACTTGCGAAGTATTCATTAATTAATTTACTCATTATTAAAGCTAGCTCATCATCATGATCCTTAATAACCCTAAGTAACTCAGCAAGCAGCTGCTTACTAACCTTACCCTCAATGCACTCCCCATATAATGCCTCATGAAGCTTGCTTAAAGCCTGCATTGAATTAACGGCAATGCCATACTTAGACAAGACCCTACCCTCCTTCTCAATATGGCTACCCAATACTTTCACCAGCCTACTGCAGTTAACCTCACCCTTAACCGTACTTAGGATTAACTTAGCCAGCATAATGTGCTCAACCCTTAAGACGGATAAGTAAGTTGAGGTTAAGTCGAATAAATCATCAGTATTCATGGCCATTATCAACCATAGAATGGCTTCTGGGTCATGAGGTTATTAATCAATATACTTAAGGGTGGTGTGTAGCCGGCAACGTTCTCATCCACCACGGCAACATTACTAACCCTATTAACACCAACCACCACTAGGTCATTTGGTAGAACGTAGCTACTGGGGGTCTGTAGGCCATAAGCCCATGAGAGGACATTAAGCATGAATGATAAGTAGCCGCTTACTGTTAAATTAAACTCCCTATAGCATGCAGTGTAATTAACGCTTACGCCCAATTCAGATAATTTACTGGTCATGTTGCTTAAAGTAATGTTTAAGGCGAGGGTAGAGTTCTCATGAACCTTAAGGCTAAACCATTGAAGGAACTCCAGCGACGCTGCCTTACTGACATTATATGTGCAAATGTATAGCGGTAGGAACTTCTGAAGAACACTACTGCTGCCGTAGTATGATATTACGTTAGGCACTATGATTAGGTTAACTTCACCCCTCTGAATCATATTCATGATTGTTGAGTTAAACACATTACTTAAAGTGTAGTTAGCATCATCGTAAGGATTAAGGAAGTAGATTATCCAAATTGGTGCAGATGAGTTACCGTACTGTAGGCCCATGGTTGAGGACATGCTAATTATATCACTTATATGCTGGTTAAGCACTGTGTAGGTTGGCGTGAAGTCAGGGCCCTTACTTGGCTTAAACGCATGGGCAAATACTGAGAAGACCACTGCCGCCGCTATTACTGCAATGGCTACGTATGTTATGAGGGTGTCGGTGTTCATTAACGACTGACTTAGGTTAGGATTTAAATGCTTTAGCCAAATATTAGGCTGAACACTTAACAATATTGTAGCCTGAGGCCTTCCTTAACCTATTCATTACTGCTAAACCAATACCAATCTCCGGATAACCCTCAGCTACGGCTAAGTCAACATTCATTGAGTCAATTAACCTAAGTGAGTGGAAGAGGTTCTTAGCCACAGTGTATAGGTTATTCCTTGACCCAACTTCAATAACCCTAAACCCAGCATTCACATATATGCTACATGTCTCACTACTGCATAATACTACCACCTGTTTCCCCTTCTTAGCTTCATCACTGGCTAAATCTAGTGTTAACTTAACTAAGCCATCCAGGCTACTGCATTCAGAAACAATGAGTGGCTTATCTGGGGCATAGTGCCTATACTTCATGCCTGGGGCAAGGGCCTCCTTAAATTGGCCAAGCCCAAGGGCCTGCTCAGGCACTTTAATTTCCCCAAAGATCCTCCTCAGCTCCTCCACTGTGAATGGGCCAGGCCTATAGAGTATTGGGGGCTTCTTAGTGTAGTCTATTATTGTTGACTCCACGCCAAAGAATGTTTCGCCACCATCAATTATTAAGTCTATTTTACCCCAAAGATCCCTTATAACGTGCTCAGCCCTAGTTGGGCTGGGTTTACCGGATATGTTTGCACTGGGTGCTGATATTGGTGTGCTCTCCCTTATTAAGGCTAGGGGTATTGGGTGGGCTGGCATTCTAACCGCTACTGTGCTTAACCCACAGGAGGCTACTTCACTAATCCTACTACTCTTCCTTAAAATGACGGTTAATGGACCTGGCCAAGCCACCTTAAGCCTCTCCTCTAAGTCGCTTGGAACGTCCTCGGCAACCTCATGGAGTTGATTAAATGATGATATGTGGACTATGCTTGGATTATCCATGGGCCTATTCTTAACAATGTAAATCCTCCTAATGGCATCATCATTATAGGTTGATGCACCAAGCCCATAAACAGTCTCAGTGGGGAAGGCTAATAATCCACCTTTAAGTATTACATCAGCCGCAATCCTTATGAGGGCTGGGTCAGGGTTAACGGCATCAACCTTAATTAACTGGGTCATGGCGCAATTCCCAGCATCATGGGTCTAATAAAACTTTGCCCACTAACTATAGTTCACTGAATGATGCGATTAATTAATTGATTTAAGGGGATGCTTTTAAGTTTCCCTGCAATTCCTTATCGACTCAAGGTACTTAAGTGAATCAGCAATGTACTTGGCTAGTGGATTCTTAACCGGCTCACCCTGGCACCTGTACATTAATGCCGCACCCCTATAGGCTAATTCATAATCCTCAATAGGCATTATAAGTACCACAACCATATTACCTCCACTTAACCCAATCTTAACCTTAAGACCCATGGCTTAATCACGCATATGCCTTAAATAAGTGTATCAGGTAAAAACATGGATAACTTTTTAAACAATTCACCAATGGCCCTTAACTCTAATCACTAAGCCTTAGCCTCAAGCCTACTTACCCTATCCACCAGCCTCCTCTGCTCCTCCTTAATCCCCTCAATTTCCTCCCTTAACTTAGCGTATTCAACACCCCTACTCAACTGCTCCCTTATCTTAACTGCAATATCTCTAGCGTACCTCCTAAACCTACCGCTTAATTCAGCTGCTATGAAGCCCGGAGCCTTACCTGAGGCTATGGAGTCTAGGACTCCTAGGAATCTTGGATCCATGGAGTACTCCACCGCACTTAATGCTGACGATGCAACCCTCACGTACTGATCCCTTAAGAGTTCCATTAACCTATCGTAAACCCGCCTATTATCCACGAACCTACCTAGTAATTGAGCCGCAGTGGCTCTAATGAGCGTTGGGTAACCTAATTGAGTATGCTTCAGAATTATTTCAATAGCTTCATCTCCACCTAGTTCAGCTAAACCCCTTAACGCACCTTGAGTGATAACATTATTGTGGCTTGGATAATTAAGCGCCTTAACTAGCTCATTAAAGTAATCCCTAATACCAAGCCTGCCAAGGGCTTCAGCTGCACTGGACCTAACGTAGTAGCTTTCCCCATTATCTACCAGGATTGAAGCCAATACCTTAGCCGCATCACTATTACCCTTAAAGTTACCTAAAGCCTCAACTATAGCACGCCTAACTTTAGGATGCTTCTCCACGTTAAGGGCATTAATAAGGGGCTTAGCGGCATCAGGGATCCCAAGTTTACCCAATGCCCTAGCGGCCTCAGCCCTAATACCCCAGAACTTATCGTTAAGTAAAGCCTCAGTTAAGGCCTCAATTGACCTTGAACCACTATCCCCAGCCAATGCCTCAATTGCCTCAAGCCTACAGGCCACACTACTACTCCTTAACTCAGCCCTAGCCTCCTCAACACCCTTATCACTATTAACTGACTTAACGGCTACTTTAAACCCTGGATCAAGGCAAACATAGGCTGGCCTCCCCTTAACAGGTAGGTAGAGGGTATTGTACCTCGACTCAAGGTTAACTTTAATTAATTCAGTTGAGCCATCTTGGTAACCAACCTCAAATTCAATAGGTATTCTGTAGGCTGGGTATGAATCCTCACCCTGGGTTTGACTGATATTAATCCTCAAGTAGCCTGAATCATAACTCCAAGAATACTTAATACTTGGGTGGCCAGCTGAGTAGACGTATTGTTTAAAGAACCAGTCAAGGGGCTTATCAGCAGCCTCTTCCATGGCTTTTCTGAG
>NZ_DAXS01000085.1 GCF_002506515.1 Caldivirga sp. UBA161 | reverse complement strand
ACCTCACCAAGAACAGCACTCAAGGGTATTGAATCACCTCCACGTATACTTAAATTACTAAACATACGCTGATAATACCTGAGTGCTTAATAAATTTTATCCATCACATTAAACTCCTCATTTAATAACCATATAGTAGTTAAAAAGGTAAATTAAGAATTTGATTAATTTAAGGAGTAAAAATCCATGCATGAATAGCACTACATTTAAATAATATCATAGATAATGTAACTCCCCTAGTTGAGCTATGATATAACTATATTAGTTCATTAACCCCATTGGAGTTTACATAAAACTAACCCTTAAGGGGGTCATCTTAAATATTTATCCTCCCCCTTAAGCCAATCCTCCCTAATTGGGCTATATACATCTATTACCATTGAATCCTCCAGCGCCTCAACCTCATGCTCCATGTTTGAGGGTATGTGAACCACATCCCCAGCTTCAGCAATATACTCCTCATTATTTATTCTAAACCTTAACCTACCTGTTAATATTATTGAGAATTGTTCATTAATGTGTGCATGCCTCCTAACCTTAGCTCCCCTCTTAAACATGAATTGTGCGAGGGTCATTCTTTCACCGTTAATGTACCTCCTGATTGTTAATGGATTAACTTCCTCACCCCTCATGTTACCTAACCTATAAAGGGGCATAACTATGGGTTCAGTATTAGGTTATAAATATTGTACTTCATTACCTATAGGTTAGTCGCTTTAAGCGTAATCTCCATTCCCCTACTTACCCTATCCCCAATACTATAACTGGTGTGCTTCACGTCTAGTCTAGTGAACTTGTAGCCGCAGTATGGGCACCTCCCCCCAGTCCTCTTAATGAGTAGCTCCCAAATCTCATTATATGGCCTTAATCTCCTAAACACCATAACTACCCTACTGCAGTTTGTGCAGTAAAGTGCTATGACCATGATTTAGTGCTCCCTTAGTCATATATAAGGCTATCGTTACCATATTTAAGAAATACAATACTAGTAAATTACTTATGTATTATCAATTGTGAAAATTATTAACTCCCTACCGCCAACCTTAACGCCCTTATTAATCCTCACGGTAATGATATTGCCCTTAACATTAACCTCACCAGCCATTGATACCTCAGTAACATTACCAGGAAGCCACCATAATATGTCATAAGGGTATTCGGTAACTTCCTCCTCGTACTCATCCTCATAAGTGTTAACGCCGCTCTTTAAGGAGCCCTTAAACGTTATTAAAAATTCTATGAAGGGTAGGTTAACTGTTAATAGCCCAATGTTAACATGAATAACCTTAGCGTTAACCCTAATGCCATTAATCCTAATAACCTCCTCATCAAGGAAGCGCTGCATATTACGCCTCAGTAGGCTTAATTCCCTCCTATACTCCTCCTTAGTTAAATTAGCGTAGTAGTACTTGGGATCAGTGTAGTAGAAAACCGTGTACTGCCTAACAGTACCGTTAGTGTCCATTGTGAAAAAGCCCTTAGCATAAATGGGCTTAACCTCCTCAGACATTGATTTAACTGGAGTAAGCCCTAAACTTAACACTACCCCTAATCCAGCGGCTTAGCCTCCACTAGAAAGAACCAGCCGCTTCCACATTGCCTCCTTTCAATAATCTTAATTATCTTCACCCTACTTGGTAAAGCCCCCTCACTGGGGCATGGGTGGCATATGCACCATGACTTGTCGAAGGAGGTTATGGAACCCTCAATAATGTAAGGTAACTTAATGGGTAATATCAGATTCTCATCCTCCACAACCACAGGCACCATCTCATCACCGTTAAGTAGGCACTTATATGGGGATGGGTACTTAAGTGGCCTAACCTCAGTAATCCTGTAAACCCTTCCAGGCCTTAACCTACCCATACATATGCTGTAGAGTTTGCACCTAAGGCACTCCTCAGGTATCTTAATAACCCTAAAGTTCCCTCCAACCCTTGCCTGAGGCTTACTAATCAATGTTACAGTGGCCACCAATTAGAGTGAATTACTCTGGCTAAAAAGTCTTAATGCTCATGTTATTTTGGTTAAGGCATCGTCAAGTACCTTTATTGCCTTATCCTCCTCACTAGGGTCGTTATCCACAATGGTTAGCGCATAATCATTTCGCTTAACGTTTAATATGAATCCCTTGTCTGAGCGTATTATAGTGTACATGTGCTTATGATTACTCATGGTTAAGTTAGCCATCTCCTTAATATACGTAGTACTCAATGCTGCTAAGGTTGCTGTTAACGCAGCCCATCGATCCGGGTCACCTGCACCATTATAACTTATTAGGAGCCCATCAAGGCTTGCTACGTATATGCCCAGTAATCCCTTAAGCCTGCCTCTAATGTAAGTAATGACTACTGATAAATCCTCGGCATTCTGACCGATAACACTCATCAAGGCCTCTCCTACTGCCGATTTTTAAATATTCCATGTATGCTTCAGCGTTTAAGTTCCTTGAGTTCATTATCGATTACTTAAAAGGGATTAATTAGGTAGGCTAATTAGTGAACTATAATGGAGTATGATGAGGCAATTAGGAGGGCTGTGGAGGCTAATGTACCTAGAACCATGAGTATCCTCAACAAGTACCCTTACATAGATGAATTGGCTAAGGAGCTTAGGAAGGCTAAGGAGGAGGTTATTAGGAATCTAGAATACTACGTGGATAAGGCTATGAAGTCTATTCAGGCAATAGGGGCTAAGGCGTATTTCGCAAGGGATGGTGATGAGGCTAGGAGGATAATAGGTGGTATTGTGGGTAAGGGTAATGTTATAGTCTTAGGTAAAACAATGGTTGGTAGTGAGGTTGGGCTTAGGGAGTATTTAACAAGTATTGGTAATGAGGTTTGGGAAACCGACCTGGGTGAATTCCTACTTCAATTAACTGGCGATAAGCCAACTCATATAGTTGCCCCAGCACTACATATGACTAGGGAGAGGGCTGCCAGGGTTATTAAGGAGAAGCTGGGTGTGGATGTTAAACCTGACCCATCTGAAGTAGCTCAAGCTGCCAGGAGGTTCCTTAGGGATAAGTTCTTCAAGGCTAACTTTGGGATAACTGGGGCTAATGCGGTGGCGGCTGATACTGGGGCTGTATTATTGATTGAGAATGAGGGTAACATAAGGTTCACCACAGTGTCACCGCCAGTGCACATAGTTTTAACAGGTATTGATAAGATAGTTCCAACGCTGCACCACGCCTTCATGGAGGTTATGGTTCAAAGCGCCTATGCTGGGCTCTACCCACCAACATACGTTAACCTAGTGGCTGGGCCATCGACAACAGCTGATGTTGAGCAGACTAGGGTCTCCCCATCACATGGACCTAGGGAGGTCCATGTAATCCTCCTTGATAATGGTAGGTTAAAGGCATCTAAGGATGATTTACTTTGGGAAACATTACTATGCATTAGGTGCGGTAGATGCCACTTTCATTGCCCAGTCTATAGGGCTCTGGATGGCTCATGGGGTGAGTCCCCTTATGTAGGGCCAATGGGGGTTATGTGGACTGCTGTTGTTTACGGAATTGAGAAGGCTGGCCCGCATGCAATGTTGTGTATGCATGCCGGTACGTGCCGTGAGGCATGCCCAATGAAGATTAATATTCCTGAAATAATACAGGGGATTAAGGCAAGGTACATTAAGCTAGTGGCTAAGCGGTAAGGGTGGCTGGGCATGAGGATTAGTGATAAGCTTGAAATTTCAGGTAACATAACCTCAATAATAATGAATAGTGCGGGCATAGGGTTAAGTAGATTATTCTACGGAGAATACATTGAGGGTGAGTTAAGGGGTAGTGGTGCCACATTACTTAGGAGTTATTGGGATTACGGAGGAATTAGGAGGTATTGGAGTAATGGCGCCTTCGAATTCGCCTCAGTTTACGGTGACTTAATGGTTTACGCCTTAAGGGGCTATAGTGGTGTTCTTCAGGGGGAGTTTAAGGTGAGGGGCTTTAATGGTGTTGATGAGTTGGGGGATGGGTCAATTAATGTTAAACATGAGGGCGGCTTAATGAGGATTAAGGCTAATCAGCCCATTGGATTAAAGGTGGTGGATAATGGATTTACATTAACAATTAACGTTAATGGTGAATTAAAGGTTGCTACAGCTGCTGGTGGGCAGGTGAATGATGTAGATAAGGTGCTTAATAATGAATCTATAATTGAGTCCAAGAGGAGGCTGTGGTTAAGTACATTAATGAGTAATATTAGTGGGAGTGATTTAATTAAACTATGCTGGTACGTGATATTAACTAATAGGTGCAGTATACCTAATCACCCTGCATTAAGAAAGCCATTCAACATGCCCAGTAAGTACGTTTTCAAGCACCAATGGCTTTGGGACTCCTCATTCCACGCAATAGTGCTGAGGCATTATGACGCCAACATGGCTATGGAGGAGTTGGAGAACCTAATCATGAACCAGAAGCCTGATGGCAGGATTCCGCATGAAATATTCATGTCTAAGGAACTTTGTAAATCATTCTGGGGTATTGATGATTACTCACCGTGGACAACCCAACCACCAGTATTGGCTATAGCTGTTGATAGGATTCTATCAGTGAAGTGGGATGATGAATTCGCTAAGAATGCCCTCAATGCATTAATTAAGTATGATGAGTGGTTCAGGGGTCAAAGGGATAGGGACTCAGATTACCTATATGCGTACTTCGATCCACTGGAGAGTGGGTGGGATAATAGCCCCAGGTGGGATGAGGCCATTAGGAGGTTTAGGGAGAATCCACAGCGTTATGGGGTTTATGGGAAATTAACCATGGCTCCAGTTGAGGCAGTTGACTTAAATAGCTTAATCTACCTTCAAAGGAGGATTATTGCTAAGTTAGCTAGGAGGCTTGGTGAGCTTAATGCTGCTGAGCATTATGATGAATTAGCTGATGAGACCGCTAAGGCTATTAGGAGTATTATGTGGAGTGAGGAGGATGGCTTCTTCTACGATGCTTATGAGGAGAATCACGAGTTAATTAAGGTTAAGACACCTGCAGCCTACTTAACAATGTTCGCTGGAATAGCCACAGGTGAACAGGCTGAGAGGCTGGTGGTTCACTTGTTTAATGCTAGGGAGTTTTGGACTACATTCCCATTACCAAGCGTGAGCGCTGATGAATCAACCTATGACCCAACAGGCTACTGGAGGGGTAGGTCGTGGATTAACTTAGTGTGGTTCACGTACCATGGTTTAAGGAACTACGGCTACTATGAGGAGGCATCCAGGTTACTTAATAGGGTTATTGAAGTAATGGGTAGGTCAATGGCTTGTAATGAGAATTACAATAGTAGCACTGGGGAACCAATGGGTGCCCCTGATTTCGGTTGGTCTACGTTAATAATAGACATGGTTATGAGTGAGTTAAGTAATAAGCCCACTAGGAGTGCATTTTAATTACAGTACTTTACTTAACTTAATAATTATTTTTACATAATTCCGCAGCCTAAATAGGGCTTAATAGCTAAACACTGAATAACCTTTATTAACACCCTCTCCTCTGAATTCTAAAGAGGAGGCGGGAGCTGTGGAACCCCAAGCATGCGATAAGGGCGAGTTGGAAGGTATAGTGAATCAACTATTGATTGATGGATTAGTTAATGGTATTCAAAACATTAATCCAAGTGAAACAAGGGTATTGGCATCATTCGCTAAGGATGACTTCATAACCTACGTTAAGACACTTCATGGTAGTAGGTCACTAAACTACCTATGTAGGCTTTACAGGAATGGTGAATTAAAGGGATTTGTAAATGAATGGATTGAATTATGGGTTGTTAAATGGAGGCAGAGGGTTAAGTTAATGTTCCGTGAGAGTCAGGAGGATCAGGGAATGGAGTTTACTGATGATTTAAAATTGGTTGGTAAGAGGGAGATTGGGAAGATGGGTAGGTTAATTAGGAGGGCTCTCGTTGAGAACAATGAAATATGCGGTATTGATGCAGTGTCAAACTACTTAACTATGCAGTTCCTAAGGGAGTTAATAGACCTATATGGTGCATCAAGGGTTAGCCAAATGATTAAGGATAATGACCCAACCGTGTTATCCTACGTGGTATCAAGGGTTAATGATATTGCTAAGACCCAGCAACCACTGGTAATACTTTTCCTTAAGATAGATGAGAGGAGGCAATTATTCATGTATTAATTCTCAAGCTTTGAAGGCATTTGCCTAATCCTAACCCCATAATGTCTAAGCCTCTCTGCATTAGTTGGGTGCTCCTTAATTATCACTATCCATGGGTTATCCCTAAAACTATTAGTGTACTTATTCACATGACTTCAGGTGATTTAGGTGCATTTCAATATAATGGTTAAAATAACTAATAGCCTGATAAACTCCAAGCCGGTATTAAGGCTAATGGCCTTTGAATTAAAACTAACACTAGACTGCCCCCGCTGCGGTAATAAGCTCACGTTGAGGGAGTATAATAAGTATGTTCAATTATACTGCGATAAATGTAACCTAAGCATTACAATACGGAAGAGGATTATATTAATGAGGCATGTTGACTATGATGATGATATCCTAGACTGGTCCAGTGCATTAGACTTCCTGTACTCACTACTGAAGGGTAAGGCCACTGCATCATATTGAGGCACGCGTTAAATGGGCATAGGTTTATAAGAAGTCTACGTAGTGGGTGCTTGCCATGGAGTATAAGTTCATTGCGGCATCAATAGCCTTAATTATAACATACAGCCTAATAGCGTTAAGGGGTGCGTCAAGGAGGTTTGATGTACCAGCATGGGTAGCCATGTTAATTGGCGCATCAATAATGATAGCCACAGGGGTTGTAACCCCCACTGAGGCCTTAGATTCAATTAACTTAAACGTAATAATATTCCTCTTCTCCCTCTTCACCATAGCTTCAGCCCTTGAGGTAAGTGGCTTCCTATCCTACGTAGCCTATAGGCTCGTATCATCAAGTAGGAAAATGTATAATCTAATAGGTAAGGTATTCTTATCATCAGCCGTGTTAAGTATGGTTATTTCCAATGATGGTTTAGCAGCAAGCTTCACACCAATGATTATTGAGAGCGGTAAGGCAGCTGAAAACATTGACGTTAAGCCACTCCTCTACGCATTGGCCTATGGGGTTACCATAGGTTCGGTGATGATGCCCATTGGTAATCCGCAGAACCTCCTCATAGCCATTGAGTCAGGTATACCTAAGCCATTCATAAGTTTCATTAAGTACTTGGCAGTACCAACGTTAATCAACCTAGCAGTAACATATATCCTAATGCTCATCCTCTTCAGAAAGAGGGCCATGGATGACTTAGAGGTTAAGAGGCTGAACATAAGGCTAAATGACTCAGCATTATCTAACCTAGCGTTAATAATCCTAGTACTAATTGTTGCAGTACTTGTTGCATCAGACTTAGTTGGCCTAAACTTAAACGCAGCCTTAATTGCATTAATTGGCGCAACAGTGATATATGCCTTAAGCAGTAGGAGGGGTGAGGTTTTAAGTAATGTTGATTGGCAGACTCTAGTATTCTTCATGGGATTATTCATAGTTAGTGAGGGTGCATATGCTTCAGGCGTTTTAGGTTACCTGGCTCACGCATTACCAGCACCAACAACACTCTGGGGTATTTTCGCGGCAAGCATACTGTTGAGCCAAGTCATAAGTAATGTACCCATGGTTGCCTTATACCTACCCCTAATGATGAGCATAGGTGTTGGGCCAAATAATGTTAATGATTGGGTTGCATTAGCGGCTGCAAGCACTATTGCCGGTAATTTAACGCTAATAGGTGCTGCAAGTAACATAATAATACTACAGGCAAGTGAGAAGAGGGGTGGCCCACGCTTCAGTTACATGGAGTTCCTACTCTACGGTATACCAATAACCCTAGTTAATGCCGGTATTTACTACGCGTACTTAAAGTTCATTTAAGCGCTAAATTAAGCGTGGTTACGCCTATGAGCTTCACCAAGTGTATGAGTAGTTTATTAGGTCCTTAAGCGTAATTAATCCAGGCTTAGCCTCATTAACCCTCTTAGCCAAATTAACAATAACAGCGGCTGTGGCTGGATCACCGGGTGTTCCACTACTCCTCCAGGTTATGGTTGGTTCACCCTCAAGCCTAACCTCCTCATAATTCTCACATGCAACGCATGCCTTCAACTCAACCCTAATGACTTCACGCCCATTAATTAAACCAACCCCATAGCCATCAACACCACGGACTTGACCAGGCTCAATCTTAAAGTACTGCGTCTCATAATGCTTATCAGCTATTATAGCCTCCTGGCTCTCCTTAACCTCAGTGAGGTTAATGCCAATTATGCTTGCGGTTAATAGTATTGATTCAGCGAAGCCAACGTGAGCACTTATCTCACCCCTACTTAAGGCATCCTTAAACTGACTGGGAGTCATACCTAAACCAATCTTCCTCTGGAATGATTGCCTCCTCTCAGCTGCGTTAAGTGACCTAATGATGCTTATCCTATTAAGCCTCACCAGCGTTGTGGATAAGACCGCCGGTAATGCATCGAAAATGAAGCCTGGGTTAACTCCTGCGCCGAGCACAGTTGAGTCATGGTTCTTAGCGTAACTATCAATTAACTCAGCTAAGTCAGAATACCTATACCAAGGCCATGCTAATGTCTCGCATGTTGACACTACGTCGGCACCAACCTTAATTGCCTTAACCAACTGTGGGTAAACCTTATCAAGCCATGTGCCGGTTGAGTGAAGTACAATGTCAGGTTTTATGCTTGATAATACCTTATCAGCATCACTCTCAACCTTAACACCAATACTCTTCCCTAAGCCAATTACTTCACCAACATCCTTACCAACCTTACTTGGGTCAATGTCTATTGCCCCAACAACATCCATCTCCCTCTCTAAGGCAACCCTAGCTATTAATTGACCTATTGGGCCTAAACCATAAACCACAATCCTCAAATTACCCATAATCCTGCCTAATAATTAAGGGTGTTTAAGTATTTGCATTCTCCAATATGAGTATGCATAACATTACTTATAAGCCTTCAGTATTATAGGCTTAACCATGTGCAGGTTCGTAGCCTTAACGGTAAGTGGCCCTGAATTAGTTAAGGAGTCTTTACTTAAACTTAAGGATGCTGCTAAAGTAGACCCAATGGGGCCCAGTGGCGTAATTAATCATAGTGATGGGTGGGGTTTAGCAGTAATGCAGGGTAACCCTAGGAATGGCACCCTCACGCTGTATAAGGCCACTAAACCCATTTATAATGACCCAAGCTTCAACACTATCCTCGAATCAATTACCCAATTAAATAACGTAGTATACAGTGGTGTGGCTCATGTGCTTAACGCTGACGATAAGAATGTGGTTAATGCAATAACAGTACACCCCACTAATGCTCAGGTTAATGATGGGGAATTGTACATAGTTCATAACGGTGTCGTGGATAAGCTTAAGGTTTACGAATACTTGAGGAGTAAGTATGGCATTAAGCTTAATGTTGAGTCAATGAATGACACCTACGTATTGGCTCAATTACTGGCTAGAATCTACGATGATGTAGGTGACTTAATGCATTCGTTAAGTAGGTTAGCTGGCCTAATTAGGGATGGTAATTGGCTTAAATCAGCATTAAACACCGGTATTCTGCTTGTTAAGCCAAGTGAAGTTAAAGTATACGTAACGTTAATGTACAGTCCAAGCGTCTTAAACAATGAGAGGAGAAGGAAGTACTATAACTTATTCATGATTAAGTCTAATAAAGGCACCTTAATGGCGTCCAGCACACTCATTAGGGCTTACGGCCTAGGTAATGATACTGCTGAGGAGGTTGAGCCTAGGGGTAATGAGTTAATTCAATGCGTATTAAGCCCAAGTTCCATTAATTGTGAGGAGGCTTAGTTAAGGTCCTGTTTAATGGAGGAAATGTTTTTAGCCTTACAATGATTAAGCTCCAGTGGAGTATAATCCCTATAGGGCCTTAGTGAATGAGTTTAAGGATATTGCAGCCAAGTTAACTGGTGTGGAGGATTTACAGGTTATTAGGGCTAGGGCTGGCTTCGGATACTTATCCATACCCCTTCACGACTTAATTAGGAGTAGGCCTAACTTAAGTAGTGAGATTAATGAGGGGATTAGGGGGGTTAAGGCCCATTACCTAGTGGACTTAAGGTTTATTAACGGCTTCCTGAATGCTAACGTTAATTTAATCAACTACGGTAAGCTGGTTCTTGACTCAACCATAGGCCTAGGGCCTAATTACGGTAAGGTTCCTGATTTGAGGAGGCTTAACATTATAGTTGAGCACACTAGCGCTAATCCACTTCACCCACTGCACATTGGGCACTGTAGGAATATGGTTCTGGGCGATTCCTTAGTTAGGTTACTTAGGTTCATGGGTCATAATGCCTCAGCCAGATTCTACCTTGATGATACTGGTATTCAGGTAATGTACCTTGCCTTAGGTTACAGTAAGGTTAAGGAATTAGTCAGGAGGCGTATTGAGTCTAGTCAAAAGCCTGACCACGTAATGTGGATAATATACTCAGTAACTAATGCCATTGCTGAGGTTCAGAGAATTACTAAGGCGCTTGAGGGTAAGGGTGAGGAGGAGTATAGGGAGTTGATTAAGGAGAGGGATGAGTGGGTTGGGGTTATTGCAGATTGGTTAAGTAGAGATAAGGAGCTTGTTAACACTCTGGTGGAGTCCTTATCAAGCATTGACGTTAATGCTGAGGTTGCCAGGATGGCTAAGGCTTATGAGGATGGTGATGAGGGGGTTAAGGGCATTGTGAGGGAAGCTGTTAACCTTGTTCTTAAAGGTTTTGAGGAGACCTTCAAGTTATTTAACGTTAAATTTGATGCATATGATTGGGAATCCGAGATAGCAATCTACAGTGGTTTAGCTAAACGCATAATAATGAACCTTGCTAAGGCAGCGCCAGGCTACGTGGAGTTTAAGGATGGTGTATACGTGTTTAGGGCTGATAAGGCTGCTGCGGATCTTAAGCTTTGGGATGAACTTAAGTTACCTAAATTCATACCGCCTGCAACGTTAAACAGGAGTGATGGTACAACACTATACTTAACCAGGGATGTGGCTTACGCAGTATGGTGCTTAACAAACTGTAACCCAGATGCCGTGATAAGGGTTATTGCAGTGGAGCAAACACACCCCCAGGCTCAATTGAGGATTATACTTAAGTTACTTGGTTATGATGCATCCCGCATAGTGCACTATGCCTACGAGATGGTTAACCTGGGTGATGCTAAGATGAGTAGCCGCAGGGGGCAAGCAGTGACTATTGATGGCCTCCTTGATGATGCTGTTAAGAGGGTTAAGGCAATAGCCTCAGGGCGTGGTGGATTAAACACTGATGATGTAGCCTACGCAGTTGCTGTGGGGGCTATTAGGTATTATTTTGTCTCAGTATCACCCAGTAAGCAAATAGTCTTTGATTGGGGTAGGGTACTGGATATGAATCAGAATAGTGGGCCATTCATACAGTACACTTACGTGAGGGCCCACTCAATATTAAGTAAGGCAAATTTAGAGCCCACTCAATATATTGTGCCAAGTGGTTTAAGCCCAGAGGAGGGTAACTTAATACTAATGATTGGTGAATTCCCTGAGGTTTTATTGAGGGTTTCAGAGGACCTTAAGTTGGAGAATCTGGTTAGTTTCATTAATAGATTAGCCCTGGAGTTCAATACATTTTATGAGAAGTACCCTGTCATAAATGCTGAGCCTGGGCTTAGGGAGTTTAGGCTTGCCTTGGTTAAGGCTGTTAAAATAGTGTTGGAGAATTCAATGGGCATACTGGGTATACCGGTGTTAAGTAGAATGTAGCCTACTCAGCCAACTTAACGTTAATCTTAATCCCACTCCTAATATAGTACTCATCTAACTTACCCCTAACACTAACTGTAACTAGGAGTTCAGTATCCAACGGCGTCCTAATGCCCTCAGCCAACTTAACCAGCACCTTATCGTCGCTTATCAGTATTGACCCCACTGAGGAATCCTTTAAGGCAGCATCAACAACCTTAAAGTAACCCCTAATCATACCCCTCTGGTATAGTTGAATAATGGCGTACTGCTTAACGTTAACTGGATTTATAATGACCCTCTTAGCCATAATCCTCTTAACTGCTGAAACCAACCTATAATCACTAAGGGATTCAACGAATATTACGAAACCAAGCACAATTATCACTAACGAGAATACTATATCCAGGAATAGTGGAGAGATGACTATGGTAGCCATTACTTAACCCAACCACGGTGAGCTTAATAAACACTATTCCCCCAAACCTCAAACCACATTAATTAAAAGCAGATAGCATGGTAATTAAGCATATTGTACTAGCCATTTGAATGTAATGTACCACGGGGTAGGTAAATAATATTGGGCGTGCACTAACCCTGATGAAGGCCAGTAATGCAGTAATAGCGGCAATACTCGCAGTGGTTGCCGCCATAGTACTTTTAGCCGGCTACCACGGCGGCTACAGTAGTGTGAGCAATGTTGCCTCAACTGATTGCACATTAAACACTACCGTTAATGTAGGGGCCTCATACAGCACCTCAATACCTCCAAGTGGCTTCACGGTTAGTGTAACAATAGAAACCCCGTCACCGGATATGAATGCCACTAGGGCTTACATAAATGTGGTAACCAGGGCTGATGAGGCAATTAACCTAGTTAAGGGGCTTGGATTAAACTACACAGGCTCCTTCTCAATGAATCCACAGTATGGTCAATATGGCGTGTTTGAGGGTTATAAGGTAGCCTACTCAATGACTATAATAGTACCATTAAATCAAACCTTACTCGGGGAATTGTTAACTGACCTAGTTAGCGTTGGGGTAGATAGTGTATCAATAGGATCCTACATTAATCCAGAGTTAACTCAGGAGGCTAAATTATACGCCTTAAAGATGGCTGTTTTAAACGCCTACAGTAAAGTTAATGCCATAGCCAGTGCATTAAATGAAACCATAGCCTCAGTTAAGGTTGTTAACGAGCAGTATTACATTTATCAACCAGCACCCTACCTATATGAGTTAGCGGTATTAGCGCCCCCTACATCAGGATTACCATCACCACCCCAGATTAGTCCAGGGCCGGGATCAGCCACTGCATCAGTGACGATGATTGCAGTATTGTGTAAGGGTTGATTTAATGCATTAAATTATACATATTTAAAAAATATTTTTATCTCCAATAATTACCAACCTTATGATTATGGCCTTAATATTCACTAAATTCCAGGCAGTGGATTATTCAGTTTAGGACCACTTCATCAGTTTTCAGACGTACTCCCTTACATCACCTGTACCCCTCCTTGGCGGTAAATTATTAAGCCTTGCCTGCGTTTAGTATAGGTGCTTAATGAGGGCTATAGGTTTAGTTAAGCCGTGTGAGGTTGCTGGGGGGATTGTTTACGTTGACTCCATGCTTGGTTGGTTATCTAGGTGGCTGAGGATGATTGGTGTAGCCACTGTTTATAGGGATGATTTTAATGATGATGAGTTAATCGGCTTAAATGAATTAGTTATAACTAGGGATAAGGGCTTATTTAATAGGAGGCATGGTAATACACTACTCCTGTTAACTGATGATCATATTCATTGGCTTGCAGCATCATCAATAGTGCTTAACGTTAAGCCTCATATAGGTGATGATTCACTATGCCCATTATGCGGTGGTAGGTTAATTAAGGTGAATTCAGGGAGTGCCATTGGTGAAGTGCCGATTAATGTTATTAAGAGGAATCCAGTACTCTATAGGTGTGAGTCATGTGGTAGGTATTATTGGGTTGGTAGCCATCATAGGGGTATTGGGCATATATTAGCTGTAGCTAATGAGTTAATTAGTAAATGCATTATTGAGCATAATGGTTCTGAATGCCTAATAAGCGTGAATGAGTGATTAAGGCTTCAGGTAGCCGCAGTTTGGGCAGTACCATGTGTTGTATTGTTCATCCCACTTAAGCCTATGGAAGCACCTTGGGCATGTGCTTGGCGGCGGCGTTAATACGCCGTTACTGTACAGTATCTTCCTAACCTGCCTCTCGCTTAAACCCACTTTACTTGAAATTAACTTTATGGATTCACCATGCTGGTAAAGCGCGGCAACTGCCTTAGCTAGGCTTGGGTCAACCCTAGTAGCCTTAACAATACCCTTAGCCCTAAGGGCAGCCCTAGTCCTCTCCCTAATTAGGTAGCGTTCATAGTCTGCTGCCCAGGCCAGTATGCTTAAGACTAGCCTCCTAACCATTGGGTTAAGGTCCTGTAGGAACTCCTCACGTACGCTAATGACGCTGATGCCATCCTCATCCAGCTTCCTAAGCAGGTTAAAGAGGTCTGTGAAGCTCCTACTAAGCCTATCAAGGCTGTAAACCACAAGTAGGTTAACCCCATTAGCCCTAGCGTAATCAATACTCTTCCTAAACCCCTCCCTCTCCAATGCAGGTATGCTACCACTCACGCCCTGGTCAATGAAGAATTCCCTAACCTCAATACCCCTCATTGAGGCGAATTTAACTATACCACTCCGCTGAGCATCAAGGCCAAGCTCCTGCTCCTCAGTGGAGACCCTTAAGTAGGCTACTGCATTAACCACTTCCCCTCTAATGGGTGTGGGAGTAAATAATGCTTATGCTTAAGGAAATTTAAGTGAATTTAAGGAATAGTACTATGGCATGTTTCGCATCAGTTTCTGCCTAGTGTTTACATCAAGCATGTTAAGTACCCTACTGATTATTGAGGCATCCCTATCAGCTAGCCTCTTATTAAGGCTTGAAACCACATTCCTCCTAAGCGTTAAACCAGCCTTAACAATGTCATCAGGGTAACTGGCCAGTATCTTCATTGTTGTTAAACACCAGTTAATGTACTCCTGGTCAGTGGCTCTTTCGGCTAGGGTTTGAATCACCGCCCTTAAGGTGTTGAATGCTTCATCCTGCTTCATCTTAAAGAGGCCCTCCAAAACACCCCTAATGGTGCTTTCCCTCTGGTTTTCAGGCATTCTAGCCACTGATATTGGATCTAGTTGAGTTGACATAACTTAATATATGCTTTACTATTTAAATATATTCTGCAGTATTGAATAGTATTAGCTACCACGACTACTTTAATGAGCTCTCGATGGAGTCTGATTTTAGTTTATTTATAATGGGGAATGGTTTATTAGCGGGTGGAGGCGATATCGGTATGGCGCTTAATCTAAATGAGGGTACTTTAAGGGATATACTTAAGCCAAGTAATTCAATACTTGTGGTTTGGGATGTGCATAAGGCCCTCTACAACTCAATATTCAATAAGGATGAATTCCTGAACGCCTTAAATAGGGTCATTGATGCTGCCAGGAGGGTTAAGGTACCCATAGTCTTCACTAAAATAACACCATACCCAAGGGGCTTTGAACCACCCACGGTTAGGTTAATGCAGTGGAGGGGTGGGTTTAGGCCTGAGGAAATGGATCTGATTATTCAGCCCCAGGAGGGTGACATAGTGCTTAATAAGAATACTTGGAGCATATTCGTTGGCACTAACTTTGAACTACTATTACGTAACTCAGGTAAATCAACAGTAGTATTCACAGGCATAGCAACTGATATTGGTGTTGAGACTAGTGCTAGGCATGCTTATGCCTTAGGCTTCATTCCGGTTATAATTAGTGATGCTGTTTCATCGCATAGTAGGGATGGGCATGAGAGGTCCCTGCAGAATATGAGGATGTTCTTCCCAGTGATAACATCAAGTGACTTGGCTAAAATATGGGCTTAAGTGCTTTAAAAAGATAAGTTTATATTCTTCAGTATCAATCTTATTACCTTGTAATGGCTAGTTTCATTATTGCCAAAGCCATGGAGTTTCTGGAGAAGTGGATTAAGGAGAATGGGTTAGTGGAGGTGGATAAGGGTGATGACTACATGATTTGTAAGGAGGGTAATAATACGGTAATGTATAGAGGCCTCTACTTGGAAATACCCACTGAGAGTGATGTTGCTAAGGAGATTGCATTGATGGCTAAGGACAGGACCCTCTACAATAAATACTACATAGTCACCACACTTGAGGTAGTGAATTTCATTGATGGCGGATTAATTAAGAAGCTGGGTATAGGGGTTATGGTTATTGATGGTTCATCAATTAAGGAGGTTATGAAGAGTATACCCATTGAGACAACGCCTAGTAAGGGGCGGGACACTGATCAAAGGATTGAACACTTGGAGAAGGTTATCAGTAACCTTGAGGGTAGGGTTAAGGAGCTTGAGGACAAGATTAATCAATTAATGCAGGTGGTTAATGAGCTTAGGCATAGTGCTCAGAGGGGTGAGGAGGCCACTAGGGCGAGGGCGGTGGAGCAGGTTAACGTGCAGGTGCCTGATAATGTACCAAGCTTCGTTAAGGATAACCCATGGTTAGGCATATTAATGAGTAAGTCAGCCACCTAAGCCTCAATCCGTCAATAAATCATGCTTGATAATACTTTAAAACTAAGGCTGGGGATTCAACCTTAATGAATATAAGTAACCCAATTTCCAGCCTAATAATAAACTTTGATGACGGCTCAACCTGCAGTGTGGAATCACCATCAGTTTCCTTCAACCTCTGTGGTTTTGGTTCAGGTGAATTAAGGATTATTAATGATGAATCAACCATACTTGTGGGCTTAACCCTCAAGTCAAGTAAGCAATTAAGTAAGTACCCAGTATCCCTGGTGCTTAATCAACCTAAACCAATTAAGGTACTAGCCTTAACCTTCCTAGGCTTGGCAGGCCCATTCATAGGTAGGGCATTCGGTTACTATAATTACGTCGCCCAGGGTAAGCAACCAAGATCAGAGCCGCCACCCGATAAGCCTGAATACCCACCTAAAATTAAGGCCACTGGCTTAGTGGAGTCTGATCCATTAGACTGCTGGTCCTACCCAATGCTTATTAACGACTACAGCGAGCTACATCCCTATACTGTAATGGCCCTTGCCGATTCAGGCAATGGAACATACACTGCATTATTCACATTCTCCAACAGCCAATTAACGGCATGGCTAGATAAGGGCCCCACTGTAAGAACCTACACCAGTAAGCCCAGTGGTGAGGTTAAGTTAAGTTACGTACTCTCCATAGCCACCAGTAATGACCCATATGATGCAGTGGCTAAGGCAGCCTCCTCAGCCTCCAGGGTGGCTGTGTTTAAGACTAGGGAGAGTAAGGTTAAGCCATTATTCATGAATGGGCTAGGTTGGTGCAGTTGGAATGCGTTACTCAGCGATGATTTAAGCCACGATAATGTAGTAAAGATTGTTAAGGGGCTTAAGGATAGGGGTGTACCCATTAGTTGGGTTATTATTGATGATGGTTGGCAAGAACTCTGGAACGGCGTAATTAACAGTATTGAGCCAAGTAGGGTGAAGTTCCCAAGGGGCTTCAGGAGCCTCGTGAATGAGTTAAGGGGCTTGGGGGTTAATGACGTTGGATTATGGTTCACAATAAACCTATACTGGAACGGAGCCTCTGAGGTGTTTATTAGGGCCCTTAACGCCGAGGGCTTTAAGACCAGTAGGGGTTATGTCCCTAAGCCTAACCTTGAGGATGCATTCAGGCTTTACGATGCGTGGTTTAAGGTGCTTAAGGATTACGGCTTCAGCTTCGTTAAGGTTGATAACCAATGGTCAATACACCACCTATACAGGGGGTTTGCTAACGATGCTGAGGCCACTGCAGCCGTTGAATTAGGCCTCCAATTGGCAGCTAACATTAATGGTTTCGATATCTTAAACTGCATGAGTATGCTTCCAGGTAATTACAGTAATTACGCCATTAGTAATGCCTTAAGGATTTCAATAGACTACATCCCAATGTGGAGGGCTGACGCTAAGCTACACACAATGTGGAGCGCCTACAATAGCCTACTCTACAGTAAATTCGGCTACCCAGACTACGACATGTGGATTACATACGACCCATCAGCCAGGTTAATAGCCGTTAGCCGCATCTTCAGTGGTGGCCCAGTGTACATTACTGACCGTGAGCCTGAGAGGACTAATGTTAATTTAATTAAGTGGATCACCCTAAGTAATGGTGAGGTTGTTAGGGTTGATGAACCAGCGGTACCAACTAGAGATGTATTATTCAGTGACCCATATAATGAGGCTACGTTACTTAAATTAGCCTCAACTGTTAACGGCTACCCAGCATTAGCCTTCATGAATGTTAATAAGGATGGTGTTAGGATTAGTGAGGAGTTTAAGTTAAGTAGCGTGCCCATGAGGTTGAGTGGACAATACGTATACTATAAGGTCACCAGTGGTGAATGGGGTATTGTTAATGCTGATGGCTCAATTAAGGTTGAGTTAAGTGAATTGGAGTCTGAAGTAGTGGTGTTGGCGCCGCTAATTAACGGTAAGGCAGTTATAGGTATTGTAGAGAAGGCTCTACCACCATACCCAATTAAGGTAACTTCAATTAACGGTGAATTAGCCGTTGAGGCTAGGGAGAATGGGGCACTGGCTTATGTCAAGGAGGGGAGGCTTGAGAAGGTTAATGTAAGGGTTGGGGAAAGGGTTAAGGTGTAGTGGGTCACTTAGTTCTTGAGTAATTAATTATGCAGCATGATATGCAGGAATTCCTAGGTATTGTGACTAACCATAGTGAGAGTGAGCCATGGGGGTAAAGCGTTTGATTACCCATTGATACTAATTGCTCAGGCTTATTAACAATTAAGTAGTACCAAGCATCCATCATTAGTACAGTAACATTACTAATCCTCAACACGTTAACTTGAGGAGACTTTACGGCTAATAATGGTACAATATAATTGTAGGTAACGGAGCCCACTAACTCATTACCCCTATATACGCTTAACTCCACTAAGTAATTACCCTTATAGTAAGTGGTGTTGAGGACCCTTACATCAATTGAGTATTCACCCATGGTTACATTACTAAGCCAGATTAAGGCATTATTAATGGATAATTCAATTGGCGCGTAACAGTAGGTTAAGTTATCTATCGTTAGTGAATCCGAGTTAATTACATTAATACTCAGTAGGCTACTTAGGCTAATACCATGCAAATACTCCTGGGGTGGGGATGAGTTTACGGCCTGCAGGAGTAGTGCCTTCGTTTCATTGATTCCCCAGGATATTAATGAAGTGTACATTAATTGAGTATTATTAATCGGGTGCCTTATTGTTAATACAGTTATGCTAATTGCATATACACCCACTAGAAGTAGTATAGTTAAGATAACTGGCATTACGTAGAAGTTCACTGGTCCCCTCCTAGCCATAAGGGTAAAACAGTGCAGGCTTTAAACCGTTTACCGCATTCCTCACTTTAAATAGTATTTTAAACCCAAATAATTAAGCATGAGGTTAGGTTCCTTAATTACTATTGAAACCAATCTCAACCACCAGCCTAATTTATTTAAGCCAACAGTGGAAGGCAATAGGTATGAAGTGCCCTTCTTTGAGAAGATGGGTTAGATAACTTAAAGATAGCTGATGTTCAGACCCAGAGGTTGGCCCACATGATGTGAGGATTAGGATGGCTGGTGTGAATCCAATAGACTACTCCGTGGTTAACGGTATTACAGTGAAGCCCATGCCTCATATTCCCGATGCCGAAATTTACGGTGAGGTTAATGCTGTGGGAGATCATGTTAGTAATATGAAGGTTGGGGATAGGGTGTTGGTCCATAACAGGGGTTTTCGATGGGGCATGCGATAATGTGCCTATCCTCGATGGAGATGCTGTGTAGGAGTGTGGGGGAATAATGGGTGTGGTGACTAATGGGGATTCACCGAGTACTTCGTAGCTCCGGATAGGAATGTCCTTAAGATACTTGATTACATTAGCAATGAGTTAGCAGTCAGCATTCCGTTTCAGCACCTCTAGGAATATTGGCTAATTCGCTAAGAAGATGGATGCCACTGTGATTTCGGTAAGTAGGAGGGGTTGGTTAAGGGAGCTTGGCGCAGACTACGTGGTGGGTTATGATAAAGTGGTGGATGAGGCTTCCAAAATAACTAACGGCAAGATGGCTAACGTAGTGGTTAACTCAGTGGGTGCCTCAGTCTGGGATTCAAGCCTCCAAGTCCTAGGTGTAAATGGAAGAATCGTATTCTTCGGGGGAATAACAAGAGCCAACGTTAACGTAAACTTATCACGAATATACGGAGCCCATGCTAAACTCATAGGAACCACCGGAGGTAACAGCTAACCTCCTCCCTGCCCTTTAG
>NZ_DAXS01000017.1:10242-43742 GCF_002506515.1 Caldivirga sp. UBA161 | reverse complement strand
TAGGTTCAGGTTCAAGAGACTACCTACTGACCATTGGTTTATTCCTAGTAATCATTATAGCTGTTATTTTGGGTAATTTTATTGCTGATGTTACTTATGGTTTGATTGATCCTAGGGTGAGGAGTGTATGATGGAGTCTGCTATTCCTCTTGGTAGGAGGGTTGTTAATAGGCTTTATGATTTGCTTCATCAATTATACGTTTCAATAGTCATCTTCACTAGTACTGGCCAGGGTAAGGTTGGATTCGGCTTAACAGTATTCGTTATTGCATTAGCCATAGCCGCACCACTATTCCCATACCCAGGGCCAAAGTGGAGTAACGTGGCACTACAATTCATACCACCATCAACAAAACCATCACTATGGTACATACTTGGCACCGATTACTTAGGAATACCACTACTACTCGACATAATATGGGGGCTAAGATACTTCCTAGAGATAGGTGCAATAGCCGGTATACTGCAGGTGGCTATAGGTACTTTCCTAGGGCTACTGGCAGGATACCTAGGGGGCTTTACTGATAAGGCATTGAACTTCACCTTTAACCTACTTCTCACAATACCAACCTTCGCCCTATGGCTAATACTGGCAGTCATATTTAGGTCAGGTAACCCAGTCATTCTAGGCTTCATCTTAGGTATATTAAGTTGGGCTGGCTTAGCCAGGTCCATTAGGGCTGCTGCCTTGAGTGCTAAGAATAGGGATTACGTTGAGGCATCTAGGTTACTTGGATTAAACTCACTATCAATAATAGCAAACGACATAATGCCCGCAATAACCCCATACATAGTCATGAACTTCATGCTAAGTATAGTTGGCGGCTTCTACGGTGCAATGGGCCTAGCATTCCTAGGCCTAATACCCTACAGTAACATAAATTGGGGGGCAATAATGGGTAACGCCTTCTACCAGGAGGCNNGCAATATTCTCACCGACAGGAACAATACCAGTAGTCATACTAATAGTGATTCAAACAATAATATTAATGGGCTTCGTCTACTTCGCAAACGCCTCAGTGTACGTATTCGACCCCAGGAGGAGGAGGGAGGTAGAAATTAAATTAGCCAGTAAGCGTAGGGCTGCGAGGTGAAGGCAATGTCTTCAGTGGTGCTCTCCGTTAAGAACCTGAACGTAACGTATAAGACAGCTACCTTCGACGTTGAGGCTGTTAAAAACGTTTCATTCGAGCTGCATAGGCACGAAATACTGGGGATAGTTGGTGAGTCAGGTAGTGGTAAGACAACCATAGCCCTTGCCCTAATGAGGCTCCTCCCCAATAATGCCGTAATCACTGGTGAGGCTACATTATACAGTAGGGATGGATCCAGGATTGACAATGTATTAACCCTCCCCGAGGATGAGCTTAGGAGGATTAGGTATAGGTGGGGTAAGATATCTATAGTATTCCAAGGCGCCATGAATTCACTGAACCCATTATTAACCGTTAAGGACCACTTCATTGATACTGCTCAAGCCCATGGTGTTGGCAAGGAGGAGGCACTTAAGACTGCCGCTGATTTGCTTCGTTCAGTTAGGCTCGAGCCGGCTAGGGTGCTTAGGTCATATCCACACCAGTTGTCGGGGGGTATGAAGCAGAGGGTTATGATTGCCTTAGCCCTAATGCTGAATCCAGACATAATAATACTTGATGAGCCAACCACGGCCCTAGATACATTAACTCAAAGGCAGATACTTGAGTTAATTAAGGACCTGCGTAAGGAGCGTGACGTTGGCATAATACTTATCACCCACGACTTATCTGTTGTGGCTGATGTTGCAGATAAGGTGCTTGTACTCTACAGGGGTTACGTAATGGAGATTGGGGACGTTTATACAGTGTACTCACGCCCATACTCACCATACACGCTCATGCTGATAAACTCCTTCCCAGCAATAGGTAAGAGGATAATTAAGCTTAAGCCCGCTGGTGTGGCTGCAACAACTAATAATAGGGGTTGCCCATTCATAGGCAGGTGCCCATTTGCATCCATTGAGTGCGCTGACGCAGACATGAATCTTGTTGAGGTTGAGCCAGGGCACTACTCATCATGCATAAAGGCAAACCTTATACAGCAGCAGGCCGCAGGCAAGGTGGTGGCCAGTGAGCAACAGCAGTAGTTCAAGTAGCAGCCCAAGGGGGCCTGCCCCAGTTTGCCCATATCTTCAAAGAACCCCCCAGGGGGGCTACTTATGTAGTTTAACACAGAAGCCCGTTAACCCACTTGGCTGGTACTGCATATTCGATTACATGAATTGCCCAATATACATAAGCCACGCCGCATACCTGAGTGGTAGGAAAGGGCCGGAGAGAAAGTATAGTGAAGATGTTGTAATTGCTGCAGAGGACTTAACAGTGGTCTTTAAGGTTGGAAGTATGTTTAGTAAGAAGGATCTTTACGCAGTTGACCACGTTAACATAACGGTGAATAAGGGTGAAACAATGGCAGTTGTTGGTGAGTCGGGTAGTGGTAAGACTACACTCGGTAAAACCCTAGTTGGATTATATACGCCTGCAACCGGTAGGATTTACTTCCATGGTAAGGACATTTCAACAATGACTGAGGAGGAGTATAGGGTTTACAGGCTTAAGTCACAGTACATTCACCAAGATCCATACTCAAGCCTTAATCCATATAAGACAGTGTACGATATATTGGCCGTCCCATTAAGGGCTAATAAGCTTGTGCATAGTAAGGCCGAGGAGGAGAAGCTGATTTTTGAGGCACTTGAGAACGTCGGCCTTAACCCCAAGGCCTACATTAACAAGTACTCCTTCGAGTTAAGTGGTGGCGAGAGGCAGAGGGTGTCGATTGCAAGGGCATTACTCGTTAAGCCTGAGTTCGTTGTTGCTGATGAGATAGTTACAATGCTTGATGCTTCACTTAGGCTCGAGGTTCTTGATTTACTCTTAGCGGTGCAAAAGGAGATGAATCTGAGCGTACTCTTCATAACCCATGATTTAGGAATGGCTTACTATATGGCTGGTGATACAGGTAAGGCTGCGGTTATGTACCTTGGTTCAATAATGGAGTATGGGCCTGCTAAGGAGATGCTTGAAAGCCCACTACACCCGTATACTCAAGCCTTATTATCAGCAATACCTGAACCTGATCCAGTTAAGTCAAGGAGTAAGAAGGTTATGAAGCTTAGGAGCCTTGACCCACCTAATCCACTTAGGGCGCCTCCAGGATGCAAGTTCAGTGATAGATGTCCATTCGCCATGGATAGGTGCTTTAAGGAGAGGCCTCCGCTTAAGAAGGTTGGCAACGTGATGGTTGCCTGCTGGTTGTATTAAAAGCAGTGATTATTATGCATCCTGAAATAGGTAAGGCTGTTTACGGTATAATACTGAGTTTACTGGTGCTATTAGGCATATCCTTCATCTACTTGAACCCAGATGAGGTAAGCTTCTACGTAGCCTTAGTGGCCCTAGTATTCCTTATAATACTGCTTATGTGGACTATTAACGATATTAGGAAGCAGGCTGGGCAGGAGGGTTTAAGGCCCTCTTCGGAGTCTGAGCAGTAGCATTAGTCTGGTTTTAAACTTGGCCTCTTATGCTGTATTATGTTCGTTATTCCTCTATGTAGGCTTCTAGCGGATTCACTGATCATGAAGTGTAGGCTTACTGGCTCATCAATGCGCTTAACCTTTATGGCCACAGTATTCCATCCATGCTTCATTAGGGCATCAGCGTAATTCCTACCATCACCATCGTAATTAGGCCTAAGCACGTACCTCTCCTTGGATTCAACAATGGGTTCTTCATTAAACCATAGTTTAGCATACGGTGCATTATTGGGAATACCCAAGTGAACAATCCTTGAATCACCTGGATTATTAATGAAACCCACAATAGCTATTGAAGCTCCCTTGGGTATTAGATCCTCAAGGCCGAGATCATAACCATCCCTATACACAGCAGCCCACTCACCAGCGGCAGCCTCACCAATCCACCTCCCAACGTCCTCATCCTCATCACTAACCCTATTCATGAACCAAACCACAGGTGGTAGTATTGTTAAGGTTACGTTAATTAATTCAAGGGAATCTAAGGCTATGAATTGAACCACAGGGTGCTCAACAATATTAAGTTCATTAAGGTTAATTAACCTAACCCTGAACTCAACCCTAGCCATTGAATTAGGCTCAATGAGTAAACCCCCACTCACTGGGTTTACTTGATAAGCCTTCGCATTAATGCCATGTATAATGTAGCTTAGATTAATTGGACTTAACCTAAGGCTCTTAACATTGACTACTATGGGTAATTCAACATTAGGCTTAAGCACTGGGCCAATTGGATACTCAACAGCAGCCTCAACCCCAGTAAACCTAAGCGCCCAAGTGTTTGGCTTATAATTTAGCCATGATCCATTAGGCCTAATTGTGAATGGGTCAATAAGCCACGTGACATCGCCAGCCTCACTCACGTTAACCCTATCATTATGCCTTGCAAGTAAACTATACGTAACCTTAAGGATCCTATTAGCCAACTCGGTCACGGTCCTATTAGACCTAATATTAGATACACCACCCCATGATTCATTTGTTGTAACCTCCTCGTAAACCTTAACATAGTCCTGAGGCATGTAGTCCGCACCATGAATAATACCTAATACAGCACCCACGGTGGCTGCTGTGCAGTCTGTGTCATAGCCTAGGCTAATGGTTTTAGTCATGGCGTCTATGAAGCCATTACCGTATAGTAAGCCTAATACCTCGAAGCCTAGGTTAATGGGTGAGTATTGAGCTATCCTACGGTACTCAACTGGCGCAAGCTCAATAATAATCCTCCTAGCCTCCCTCAAATCCAAGCCCCTAGCATGTGCATTAAGTGCACTCTCTATTGCCTTATAGGTTAAACTATATTGAGGTATGTAGCTTAACGCATACTTAATTAGCTTAATTAAGTCACTCTCAATGAATGCTAAGGACTCTAGTACTGCGTTAAAGACTTCACCGTAAACTGATTCACCACCACCATGGTCAACAATAGCATCCTTAAAGGCGTATTCAGCAGCCACGTCAGGTAGGCCTGGGGCTATCATTGCCCAAACCTCAGACCTAATGGGTGAACCCATGCAGTGCCTAAACCAGTTGTTGAAGAAGCCTGACATGGGTGGTAGTATGCCTAGCCTCAGATTCCTCTTGCTTAAGCCATATTCATCCCAATTATAGTGAATGCAGTCAAGCCAGCATTGGGCAAGGTCGTGTTCAGTAATGTCAAGCCCCCTATCTTCAATAAGCCTGAGCCAAGCCATCTGAACCTCAAAGTCATCATTAGGGTAAAGCCTTGGTTCAAGCTTAACCTCAATTAAATCTTCCTGGCCAAAACCCCTCTCATAGGGTGTACCAAGACTACCACCAGCATTCTTACCCAATAAGCCGCCGTAAATCTTACTAAACAAAACTCCCCTTGAAAGCGAAACCATGAGTTAATTAAGCTGGCATTAGTTTTAAAGCTTTATAATATAATATTTCATACTACTCATGATTTTTAACATAAATAACTAGTACGCTCTCATGGAATTGTAAGCATCATGAACTTAGTGAGTTAAGTAAGTTAAGTGGAACTTCATGGTACTGCCTTTGTTAAATTACTTAGGTTAAGTACTTATGATATAAGGAGGCTGATACTTTACTTGGTTAACTTTAGTCGGAACCCTGATACCTCATCAACGATCAGTGATGGCAGCCATCCCCACTTCACTTAGGAATCCCTCAACTATTTTTATGAATTCCTCAGTCTTATCAAGATACGCAGGGTGCCCTGCCCCCTCTATGTAAACCACCTTAAAGCCGAACCTAGTTAATAGGTCTGCATTATACCTTGGTGATACATTATCCCTACTACCCCATATACCCAGTACTGGTTTCTTTATTCTAGCAAGGTCAATCCTATTAACACCCACTGGCCCTATTACCACGGCTGCGGATGCAGGGTAGCCTAAGGCTAAGTACCTTAGTACCGTTTCTCCACCTATTGATGCACCTATTAGTATTGGGTTTAAGATACCTAATGCATTCACAATGGCCTTCAAATGCTCGGCGTAATCATTCTCGCTCTCCCTCTCAAAATGGTCGCTCCTTGACCTTGGGCCATAGGGCATGTCTACGGCGTAGACATAATACTTTTTCTCAAAGTACCCTAGGCAGCATTCATTCCAAGTATCGGCACTGAAGCTGAGTCCATGAACGAATAGTAAGGTTGATTTACCTGAACCACCTTGAAGTAACCTAACCCTCCTACCGTTAACTGTTATCCATTTTTCACTAGCCATGCTACTGAGAATTTACTGCAGTTTAATTAAGCTTACTAATCTACTCCTCCGGTTACCTATTTAGCCTAATGATGAGGCTATATCGCATAAACATTATAATATTTACTTAATTAAATGCATAGGTAAAACTTATATACCCCAAGTAGCTAACTGAATTATGGAGGGTGTTCTAGAAATCAACCGTTGAGGTCTTGGACACGACCTTAAGGGATGGAGCTCAAGGTGCAAACATATCGTTTACGCTTAATGATAAGGTTAGGTTAACACTAGCCCTTGATGAACTCGGTGTTGATTATGTTGAGGGTGGTTGGCCTGGATCAAACCCTAAGGATGAGGAATACTTTAGGGAGATTAGGAAGTATTCATTAAGCCACGCTAAGGTTGCTGCCTTCAGTAGCACTAGGAGGAGGGATACTAAACCTAGTAATGATCCAAGTCTAAACGCTGTACTAAGGACCAATGCTAATACTGCAGTGTTGTTCGGTAAATCATGGGTGCTTCACGTTAATGAGGTGCTGAAGGTGAGCAGGGAGGATAACCTTGAAATGATATATGATAGTATCAGTTACTTGAAGTCGCATGGACTTGAGGTAATTTTTGATGCTGAGCACTTCTACCAGGGCTTTAAGGAGGATCCTGATTATGCCCTCTCAGTAGTGAAGACTGCTGAGGATGCTGGAGCTAGTGTGGTAGTGTTGGCTGACACTAATGGGGCAATGATGCCTAATGAGGTTTATGAAATAACTAAGAGAGTAGTGGATACTGTTAAGGTTAAGGTTGGCTTACACATGCATAATGATTCAGGCTGTGCAGTGGCAAACACAATCATGGGTGTCTTAGCCGGGGCAAGGCATGTTCAAGGAACAATCAATGGCATTGGGGAGAGAACTGGTAATGCTGATTTAATTCAAGTAATACCAAACCTAGTTATTAAGCTTGGCTTAAGGGCATTAAAGGGTCCAGATAGCTTAAGGAAGTTGAGGGAGGTATCCAGGTTAGTTTACGAGTTGACGGGCCTGCAGCCTAATCCGTATCAACCATATGTAGGCGACTACGCGTTCACGCATAAGGCCGGCATCCATGTTGATGCTGTTTTAAAGAATCCAAGGGCCTACGAGCATATTGACCCTGAAATGGTGGGTAATTCAAGGCGTTTCATATTATCTGAACTCTCAGGTTCATCTAACCTGGTGGTTTACCTGGGGGAGAGTGGTGTTAGGATTGATAAGAGGGATGAGAGGGTTAAGAGGGCTTTAATGAGGATTAAGGAGCTTGAGAATAAGGGTTACAGTTTTGACTTAGCCCCAGCCTCAGCAGTCTTAATAGCATTAAAGGAACTTAACCTATACAGGGAGATGATTAAGGTGGAGTACTGGAGGGTTATTGATGAAAGCAGCATGAGCCTAGCGGTGGTTAAGGTTAATGGGCAGCTTGAGGTAGCTGAGGGTGTTGGCCCAGTTCATGCGGTTGACTTAGCCTTAAGAAGGGCCCTTCAGAAGGTTTACCCTGAACTTTCCGGAGTCACCTTAACCGACTACAGGGTTGTGCTACCCTCGGAGGTTAAGAATACTGAAAGCTTAGTTAGGGTAACGGCGGAGTTCACGGATGGCGTGATGAGGTGGAGGACCATTGGGGTCTCCACAAGTGTAATTAAGGCTAGTATCGAGGCTCTGGTGAACGGCCTTGATTACTACCTTCAATTAAGCAGATTAAGGGCCATTAATGGGGCTCAGCGTTTACTTAAGGAATGAGCCTGGGTTTAAGCATTAGGGCTATGCTTAATGATTATTCATTTACCTACAAGGGGTTTAGCTAACTCAGTTATCTTAGCCTCCCAATCCTTAGCCTTAACTATTGCACTCGCCACTAACACACCCACGGTACCTAATTCAATTGCCTTAGCCACATCATTATAATCCTCTATACCAGCACCAGTAATAACCTTAACATCACCATTAACCCTCTTAACGGCGTTAACGGTTTCAACAACCACATCAGGCTTAGTCCTACTAACAGACTTACCTGTACCTATTAATTCCGGCGGCTCCATGGCAACTGCAGTGGGTGCAAGAGCAGCCGCAGCGGCGCTTGATAATGGGTCTGGGGAGCACACCACAGTTTCAAGGTTAAGGGCCTTAGCTTTATTAACAAGCATAGCTATATCATTCAACAGTAGCCTATGTTCACTATGATTAATAATCACACCTGATGCCCCAGCATCCTTAACGAACTCCAAGGGTATGTGGCCAGTCCTAGCCCCTGGATCCACTGGATCAGCTGACTGCGCATAAACAGGTATGCTTACAGCCTCAGCAACTTGCCTCAGGTAAGTGTGAGGTGGTGCAACTATTATAGATGCACCCAGGCTCCTAGCAACCTTCTCGGCTGCTTGAGCCAACTTAACAGCACCACCCCCCAGTAACTCTGGGTAAGCCTTCATATTTATTATGAGTACTGGAACCTTCATGATTAAACCTAGGCTAATGGGGTGTATAAGCATTAACTCATTTACCTTTAACCCTATTGAACTATTAAGACTTCACCACCAGCCTCCTTAATAGCCCTAATAGCCCTAGCTGAGGCAGCCTTAACCTTAACCACCACAGGCTTCTGTATCTTACCTTCACCAAGTAGTTTACCATACCCCAACTGAGTTAGGTCAATAACGTATTTATCGCCCTCCATCTTAATTAAATTCCTCCTCTGCAGTGACTGTATTAATCCATTTAAGCCACCTATATTTATTACCTTAACCTCTGGGCTTGGCCTATAGAAACCATGCTTACCTATTAGTGGGTAAAGTTCACCATTAGTCACCTTAAGTAGCAGGCTCTTCTTATGTTTAAGTAAACCAATCTTACCTCCCCCACCTCTTTGACCTCTACTCCTATGTTGGCCAACCCTCCCCCATGAGTGTGTTCTCCAGCCCCTAAGCTTCCTAGACTTCTTATCTCTACGCCTCACAACCACCCTTAATGGGGAGGGTTTAAAACTTTAACAATGCAGCCTAACTTAATGAGGGTAATAGCTAAGGGTGCGGAGGCTTTACTGTACTTGGAGGATTGGTTAGGCTTAACAGTGCTTGTTAAGGAGAGGACACCTAAGGGTTATAGGGACCCTGTGTTTGATAAGATGATTAGGGTTAGGCGAACTATTAATGAGGCTAGGTTAATGATGGATGCTGCTGATTTAGGTGTTAAGACGCCGGTGATTTATGATGTTGACGTGGTTAGGACTAGGATAAGGATGCAGTACTTGAATTCACCAACATTAAACCACGTGATTAAGAATAATGGCTACTCCAAGCTTGTTAAGGAATTAATGAATAGAATGGGGGCTTTAGTGGGTATGCTGCATAATGGGGGCATACTTCACGGTGATCCAACTCCAGCTAACGTAATAGTTAATAATGGTGATGAATACTTAATCGACTTTGGGCTTGGTGAGAAGCTGAAGCCGACCTGGGATAGTAAATACCTTAGGAAGGCTGCATTAGACTTAAACGTACTACTCAGGTCCCTTGAGAGCAATTACGGTGAGTACAGCGAACAGCTCTTCAACGACTTCATTAATGGCTACAGTAGTGTTGTGGGGGATGGTAAGGCAGCTTCTGTAGGTAGGTGGATTAAGAGGATTAGGAGCCTGGCAAGGTACTATACAGGGAGGTTACTGTGAGGTTTCTGAACCCTGTTTCTCCCCCATCTTAGACACAGTCCACTTTAACGCATCAATTATCCTCTTTAACCTACGTTGCTCCCTATAGTTTCGAATAATTACTCTAGTTATGAGGCCTTCACTATTTCTCTCAACCTCGTAATCAAATCCCATTGATTCATCCAATTCACCATTATTGATTAATTCCTCATCCTCACCCTTAAGGCCATTGAGAACCTTCTCAATGAAAAACCTCCTCAATGGCGGCTGCTCGGTTATTGGCTTACTGAATTCAACCATAATCTTATCATCATCGTAAGTCAACTTAGCCACCTCCTCGCCACTGGGTGCTGTTAAGCGTAGCTCCCCTTTGGGTGAAACCTTATCAGCAGTTGTTATTGACCGGGTTCTTATTAATGAATCTATTACCTTAAGCGTTGACTCAAGCATACTTAGCTCATCCCTAAGTTCATTAATCCTCTCCCTAATCCTCCTCCTAAGTTCAAGCAATTCCTTAACATTTAACTCCTCATTACCCACGGCTAGCAGTCCAGGTAAACAATATAAACGTTACTCCCCCTCCAGTTTCCTTAAATCATTATTAATCATTCAGGCGGCATTAGATTTAAAAAGGGTGGCTAGCCTATTTGGGCAATGTCCGAAGTCCCCACTGCTAATATTGAGGAGTGGAAGCCTAGGACTGAGATTGGTAGGCTTGTTAAGGAGGGTAAGATAAAGTCGATTGACGACATATTCATAGCTAATGCAAGGATTCAGGAGCCTGAAATTGTTGATGCATTACTAACTAACCTCAAGTACGAGGTATTAAGCATAAACATTGTCCAAAGGCAAACAGATGCAGGTGAGGTTAGTAGATTTCAAGTGGTGGTAGCATTGGGTAATGAGGATGGGTACGTAGGTATAGGGATTGGTAAGGCTAGGCAAATAGGTCCAGCCATGGAGAAGGCCATAAGGGAAGCTAAGGTAAACATTATTCCAGTAAGGAGGGGTTGCGGTTCATGGTATTGTTCATGCGATGAACCACACAGTGTACCATTTGTAGTTAGGGGTAGGTCTGGCAGTGTGCTTGTTGAGCTCATACCGGCGCCTAAGGGTGTTGGTTTAGTTGCAGGCGATACAATAAAGCCCATACTTAGGTTAGCTGGAATTAAGGATGTTTGGTCAAGGGCTCTTGGTGAAACTAGAACAACACTCAACTTCGCCATGGCCACTTGGAATGCATTAAAGAATACATATATGTTTAAGATATAGGTTCATTAATTCAGCATTCATAGGCCATACATTATCCTCTTAACGTAATCAAGTATCTTAGCTTGATCACCCGTGGACCTAACGGCCTCGAACTCATCCTTAGATAAGTATAATGCTAGGGCCTTCTTATATAGGTTAGCAAACAACTCCTTAGATAACCTTAATCCATCCACTGGATTAAGCCTATACGTGAATTGATCCAAGGTAAACCAGCCTGAGTACCCGGTATCCAGTAATGCGTAGAGGAAGTCAACGAAGTGCCATGAATCCCCAGTTCCAACTACCCTATCCTCATCATTACTATGCCATTTAGCTGTATTAATGTGTACTGTGGATACTGGGACTCCTTGTTCCCTAGCTAAGTAAACAGTGTAGGCTGGTTCGACGGCATACATTAATTCATGGCCATAGTCTATGGTTATTCCAAATAATTTCACACCTAAATCATTGTTTAACCTATTAGCGAGCATTATTGAAACATGGGATGTGGGTATGATTAAATTACCCTCCCTAGGTTCCTTAGGCTTAGCCTCAATTCCAAAGGACCTAATGCCTAATCTATGGGCCTCCTTACCTAGGCTAAGTAATCCCTCGTAAAGTTCCTTAATTTTCTTACCGTAATTGGACTCAAGGCTGTAATCCCAGCCATCTGGGCCAAGCCAAAGCGATACTGAATCTAAGCCAAGCATACGGGCGATTTCAAGGCTCTGGGTAAGTGTACTTAGGGCTAGTTCCCTCACCTTAGGGTCAGGGTTAGTTAATGAGCCTAGTTTAAACACGTGGAAGCCTGAGATATCCATACCTAATCCAGCTATCTTAAGGCCTAGTTCGTTAACCATCGCCTTAACTTCACTTATTAAGTCTTCCTTAACCTTAAGGTTATCGTCAAGGAATTGTGCATCTATTGGCACAACCCCCTCAACCCCAGCTTCCCTTATTCTCCTCAATTGATCCACTAGTCCCTTAGGTAGGTTTGGGAAGTAACCACTTCTATTGAATCTATCTGAGAAATCCCCGGCAGTCCATGTACCTGCGGCGAACTTAACATTATATTCACTGAAGAATTGATCAACAGCCTTACCTTCTATGAAGCCTGAGTAGACTGACTTTAACCTATTTATCCTCATATCCATTAACTGAATTAAACGTGAGTTTACTTTTAAGTTATAGCTATCATTAATCATTAAACAGGTTAGGGTAGGTTAAGTCTAGCCGTAAACATTGAGTACTCATCTTCATACTTCTTCTCATCCCTTGGTTCAAAGACCCTAATGTTGAATGAGTTCTTAACTATGGATCTAAGTTCCTGAATGGACCTAACAATACCCATACCAGCTGCTTGAATAAGGATGTTGCCAATCGATGTTGCCTCCTCAGGTCCTGCGTAAACAGGAATCCCCATTACATTAGCTGTTAATTGATTCATGAGGCTATTCCTAGAGCCGCCGCCAAATATGTTGATCCCCCTTAGTCTCCTACCGGTTATTTTAATTGCCTTCTCGAATATGTACCTATGCTTTAAGGCTATACTACTTATAATGAGTCTAATTAACTCACCTAGGCTTCCCGGTTCCCTCTGTCCAGTTTCCTTAAGGTACCCGTGAATTTCATTAATCATGTTAATTGGGGCTAAGAACCTTGAATCATCAACATCTATGAAAGACCCAATCTCCTCAGCCTCAGCTGCAAGTTTAACTAGCTCATCATAAGAGTACTCCCTTCCACTTAAATCAGCCAGTATCCTCTTAACCTCCTGTAGTATCCACATTCCTTGCATGTTCCTTAAGAAGGTTATTGTCCCAAAGGCACCGCCCTCATTAGTGAAGTTGTTTAACATGGCTTGTTCATTAATTAAAGGTTCATTCAACTCCACCCCAACAAGGTTCCAGGTCCCTGAACTCACGTAACCAGTATTCTCATCAATCATAGGCCCAGCTGCAACAGCGGAGGCAGTATCATGCGTTGCAGGTGCTATTACATTTACATCCCTACTAGCCACCTCCCCCAACTCCTCTGCAACATCCCTCCTTAAGTAACCTAAAACAGAACCGGCATTAACTATTTCCTGAAGAATGTTGATGGGTATATTGAGTTCCTCCAGTATGTCTAAACACCATTTTTTACTTTTAGCATCAAGGAGTTGAGTAGTTGATGCATTGGTGTATTCATTAGCCTTAACACCGCTCAGCCAGTAATTAATTAAGTCAGGTATCATAAGCATTGCCTTAGCAATCCTCAATTTAGGTGAATTTAACTTAACCAGGGCGTAGAGTTGGTAGAGGGTATTAATGCGCATAAATTGAATGCCGGTCCTACCATATATGACTTCCTTAGGCACTTTACTGAAGACTTCTTCCATTAATCCCTCAGTCATAGGATCCCTGTAGGCGTAGGGTAAACCCACTAGTTCATCATATTCGTCAAGTAGTGCGAAGTCGACACCCCAAGTATCAACACCCACTGAGGTTAACTTACCCTTATACTTCCTTAAGGCTACTTTAATTGAATTCTTAACTTCACTCCATAATTGAAGCACATTCCAGTATAGGTGGTTATTAACCCTAATCATTTGATTAGGGAATCTATATAATTCATCAATGGTTAATTTAAGATCCTTTAAGTCCAATACCCCGGCAATAGCTTTACCCCCACTTGCACCTATATCTATAGCTAGAATTACCACTGAATCCATATGCCAGTTCACTTATTATTCATGAACCTCTCCACTATTGGTAATATTCCTAATTCCTTAAGAGTTTCCCTGGTTGGTACACCATTCTCATCCCAGCCCATGTAATTATAGTACTCATTAAGCATGGGTTCAAGTTCAACAACCTGCCCCTTAGCTCCCCCTTCACTTAATGGTTCCTTTAGGAACCTTTCAGGTAATGTATCATCTTTCCTACTTATGCCATTTATGACATTGAACATCCTCTTCAAAGTGAATATGCGCCTACCTGCCGTTAAAAGATCCTGTAGAGTCTTTCTCCTCCCAGTCACTAACGTGTACATTCCAGCTAAGTGTAATGGTGGTATACTTATGAACTTACATATTACCAGTGATTCAAGGATTTCATGCCAAGTCTCCATTGTAGCAACCACGCGTCCCTTACCAATGTAAGAAACCCTATCATACCGTTCGTAAATCTTTAAGTCAGTTATCCTCTCACCTTGCTCAATTCTGAAGGTTAATCCCTGAAGGTGATCTGCACCCCTATTTGATGTAGCGTATTGAAGCCCCATGCCCTTGAAGGCCCTTGGATCATGCATGGGCATTTCAGTGCCCTTAACATGCATGCAGTACTTCTCAGTACCCCTACCTATGATTCTTGAGGCCATGCGGCACCCCTCCCCAAGTAGCTTACCGAATCCTTCTCGCTTCCCTATGAGCTCTATGAGCTTAAGTACTGTTTCCTTATCACCCCACTTAAGCTCTAATCCGCCTGTATCCTCCTTAGTCAATAATCCCCTCTCAAAGCTTTCAATTGCCCACGCTATAGTGCCCCCCGTGGATATTGTGTCTATGCCATACTTATTGCATAGGTCATTAGCTTCAGCTATGTAGTAAGGGTCATCTATCATTAGCATTGAGCCCAGGGAGGCAATGGTTTCATACTCAGGACCCCTACCCTTAACATTATTCACCTCAATATACTTCCAGCAGTGTATTGGGCATGCCCAACAAGCCCTATGAGCCTTCACAATCCCCTTCTCCCTAAAGGCCCTACCACTTATGTTAAGTATACCATCCCACTTACCCACTGTGAAGTTTCTTATGGGCATGTCACCATATTCATAGAACTCCTCAACCTCACCTGCAGTACCGTATATTGAGTATAATTGTGTTGTTGGGTAGGAGAGTATGTAGGGTAGTAGCCTATTAATGTTACTTCTAAGCTTCTCAGGTTCCTTAACCTTAATCTGCCCATTACCCTTAACAACAATAGCCTTAAGATTCTTTGAACCCATTACAGCCCCCATCCCAGTCCTACCAGCCACCCTAGGTCCATCTGGGGTTATGTCTGAGGCTATTATGGCGTATCTAACGAGCCCCTCACCGGCTGGCCCTATTGCAGCCACATGTACAGACTTATCCCCCAAGTCACTCTTTATGCGTAGGTCTGTTTCAATGGTTGTTAAGCCCCAGTACTTTGACGCGTCACGGATTTCAACTTCACCATCATGTATGTGTAGGTAAACTGGGCTACTTGACTTACCCTTAATTATTATACCATCGAAGCCCGCCTTCTTAAGTTCAACACCCCAGAAGCCTGATACATGAGCCTCACCCCAGGCCATGGTTAGTGGCGACTTAGCGGCCACTACATAACGGCCACTGCATTGAACCATTGTACCAGTTAATGGGCCGGTCATGAATACCAGCACATTATCTGGGCTAAAGGGTTCAACCCTTGGATCAATTTCATCAAACAATACCTTTGCAGCAAGGCCAATACCACCTATGAACATGTCAGCGTCTTCTTCCTTCAATTCCCTAATCCTAGTTCTACCAGTGCTTAAATCAACCTCAAGTATCTTCCCCATGTAACCATACCATTCACTCATGCCATTCACCTAACCCTGGAAGTACAACTTCATGTAGAGTTCAACATCCTTCTCAGGTATAACTGGTGGTTCCTTACCCAATGCCATGGCTACAAACTGCGCCGTGGCCACCTCCTCAAGGGTCTCCACAACAGCCTCAGCCTCAAGTAAATTAGCCCCCATACCCACTACCCCATGGTTCATTAGTATTATTGCGCGTGCACCCTTAAGAGCAGCATCAGCAACCAGCTTAGCTAACTGGTCCGTTCCAGGGAAGGCGAAGGGAACAACCTCAACCTTCCTCAGCGTCATAATGGCCTCAACGGATATCGGCTTCAGGTTAACACCAGCCAACGCTAACCCTAACGTTACTGGGTTATGTGCATGAATTACAGCGTTCACGTCAGGCCTAACCTTATATATAGCCGCATGGAAGGGCGTTTCCGTTGAAGGCCTAAGCACCCCCTCAATTACATTACCATCTAAATCAACCTTAACTAAGTCATCAACATTAACAGCACCCTTGAAGACACCACTCGGAGTTATCCAAAACTCACTAGCCCCCGGTACTCTTGCACTAACATTGCCACCAAGTGCGGATACCAACCCTCTTTCATATAGAGCCTTCATTACACGCGTAATCTCACTCTTAATCTCATCCTCACTAATAAGGCTAGGCCCCTCTTCCCCTGTCGACATACGGTGAATGTTTAATCAGGCATATATAAGCATTTTACCACCATGCTTAACCTAACATGTTAGGTACACGTGAAGATGCAATAAGTGTTAAATCATGAGGAACACTCTACATTAAAAACATAATGTAAGCATAAAGCCTCAAAAGGGAAACCTTTTAAGGAGCCTATTAAGAGCTAAATGAAGGCCGGGGTGGCCGAGCCTGGTTTAAGGCGTGGGCCTGCTAAGCCCATCCCCGCAAGGGGGCCCGGGTTCAAATCCCGGCCCCGGCGCTAATGTGCCTAATCTTATGAATTGGCAATGAGTTTATACCAATACATTAGTAATGCGTATATAATCCAGCTAGGTTAAAGGTTATTTAATAGCCCTCTAATTCCTTCACCTTATATGCCACCTCCATTAATTTACCTGCAGTATCTTGACTTGGGAATTGCGGTAATGGTTCCCTTGCATACCCAACCTTCCATCCAATATTATTCATAACATACTTTATCCTTGTCGGCATATCCGGCTGCTGTATCACAATCCTTACAATGGGAAGTATTTCCTCATGAAGCCTCCTAGCCTCCTCATAGTTCCCAGCCTTAACAGCATTGAATAATCTAATGCTTGTTCTTGGTAATAATGTATTTACCGCAGCTATTGAGCCTGAAGCACCTAGTGTAAATGATGGGAATAACATGTCATCTAATGCTGTTAGTATAGGAATTTTAGTGTTTATTAAAAGTTCACTAAGTGCATGTATATCGCCTCCACTTTGTTTAACACCAACTATTATACCCTCCTCAGCAAGCTTCCTAATAATGCTAGTACTCACGGTATTCCATGGGATTACATTATAAATTATAATAGGCATTCCGGTTCTTTCATGAAGCCTTTTATAGAATAAATAGCTTGATTCATCACCTGCATTGAATAAATAATGAGGCGGCGTTATCATTAGTGCATCAACATTAAGATCCTTTACCATAAGTGCCCTCCTAATTGCTTGGTATGTTGAATCAGTAATTATGCCTACAATAACTAGAAAATTATTTTTCTTAATCTCCAAGGCTATTTCTGTCAATCTCCTAAGCTCATCATCTGTCAAGGCATACCCTTCACCTGTACTGCCACCAATAGCAACACCATTTACGTTCATGTTAATGTATCTATGAAGTTCCTCACGGAACGCATCATAGTCAACATCATCATTATAGAAGGGAGTGACTACAGGTGGTATTATACCTTGAAGCCGCTGGGGGCTATTCATTATACTAGATTACCTAGAATCTTTTTATATTTTTCGATGTTAAACCTAATTTAATAACCTAATAAACATTGAACATTAATAAATCTATGCGCCTCTAATTTAATATTCCTAACTATAAGAAACCTCAGGATTCTATGCTACTATTATCATTTAATGGGGATACATTATTAGCCTATAGCCGCTAGAGCTATGGGTTTATAAGGTGCTTTAAGCTTAATTAAGATTCCATTAAGTGATTACTAATAAGCTTCATTAGGTAGTAATTCAATCTTCTTACTCATTAATTTACCTATTCCCTTAATGCCATCATCCTGCTAACAGTCATGAGTGTAGGTAAGTGGGAAGCTCCATTAAGATTACTATACTTCCTCGTAAACGTCTATGAATCTTTTATACCAATTCTCAAATTCACTTATCGTAATTACATGAAGCTCCAGTGGGTCGTAAACTCTAAGTTTTTCATGTATTACACTAGCTATTTCAGCCCTACTCCATGCATCAGTAGCCTTGCTTGTTATAATAAGTACATCAATATCACTATCAATCCTATAGGTGCCCCTAGCTACTGATCTGAGTAAAATGACCCTGCAATCTGGGTCTATTTCACCCATGCAGATTTCCTTAATTCTTCTAACGTAGGCCTTAGCGTTCCTTAAAATCTCAATCCTCCTCAACCAGCGTTCATGTAACACCAAGTTCACTTAAAATCACCTTAACCAGAGGGTAAACTTTTCTTACCGTGGCTTCATCATACCTATAGGATAAGTACCTGAATGCTACATAGGCTTACCTTAATAAGCTTAATGCCACAGCTTCATTTAACTGAAATAGCTTATACTTTAATGCTAATTGAAGTGCCTGCTCTAGGTGAAACATGGCTAAATTATACCTACCATTCCTTAAGTCATCCTCAGCCTCCCTTAAGAAATCTAGGGCATCATCCTTAAGGTACTCAGCCACTATGAGTGCGTGCCAATGAGCTACTTAAAAAATACTGCGCATTTAAATCCATAATCTACACGTAAACTTCCAGTATGCTAATATTAACGTTTACGTTATCTTATCTCATAATATTTACGGAGTGGTTCAATAGGGAAAACCACAGGTACTGTGTTTAAAATGCTTAATTTAAGGCTAAGCATCTATGCATTCACATAGTGTTAATCATTCCCATTTTAATAGCCTTCTTAACTTAATCCATTGATCAGTGAATTCAATGGTGGAGAAAATTAATAAGGCAATGATGGCTACCATAGTTATTAAGTCTAACTTGATTAAACCCATTATTAGGCTCAATAAGTATACTATAGTTAATGCTGCAGAGAAGCCTAAGTAGAACGCAGTCCTAGGCAACATAATGGATCTAACTATCATAACACCCTCAATTACTCCATTCCTCTTAACAGCCTTATACCCATCAGTATCCCTAACTACTAATCCAAGTTCCCTCAGTCTTTCAAGGTGGTGGTAAGCTTGGCCAGGACTTGATAAACCTAGAGCCCTCTGAACCTCTCTAATGCTCATAGCCTTGCCTTCCCTAATTAGGAGAAGGTAAACCCTCAGTGTTGTTTCACCCAACTTAACCTCATCACTCACGATTGGGCATATTACCCTTGGTTATAAAGTTCTAGGTTCTAGAACATGAATGTCCGGGTATTAGAAACATTAACAGTAGGCGTAGTGGCGGAGTGGTGGATATGGGGAGTGTAGGTATGAGAATACTCAAGGCTATAGTAATACTAGCAGTGGCAGCCACTATAGTATCATTAGTGTCTTTAGTGGTTATGGCTCAAAATCCTCAGTTTAATAATGGTCCTCAACCAATGCCTAATGCATTAGGTGGATTAATTATTAATATAATTAATGCTAATGGATCAATTGTGGGCTTAATATCCTTCAATGGTCAATTTACATGGGGTGGAATTGCAGTTCAGCTAATAAACCCGAAGACGGAATACGTGGTTGCTGCCTATGATTTCAATTTCACGGAGTATGGGCCAATAGAGTATATTGGGTATACTTACGTTAATGGATCAACGTTACTAAGTGTAATTAAAGGTAATTTAAGTAAACTATACTCATGGATAAGGGAGGAAATAATCCTGAAGCCCCTAAGCCAGTACCCGAAGTCAAGCGCCACAGTCATTGTTAAGTCACCTAGTGGCGAATTAATAAGTAATGGTACTCTATGTGCAATACCAGTTTCAGCAGTGGTGACGCCATGGTTTAGGGAAACATCATTGGCACAGGGTGTAATATGTGTTGAGGTTATAAATGGAGTTGCGCGCTTAAATAATTTATCTGAAGTACCATATTACCTACTCTATCGTAATTTCATTAAGCTTGGGGGCAGCAGTATTAGTACTGTGAATGTTACGCATAAGGTGGTTAACGTATATGGTGTGGGCATTAATGCCACAGAGTATATTAAGGTGGTGAGTGTTATAGTACCTTCAATAGTAGTATTAGGTAACTTAACTTTCATGATTCCAAGTAATAGTACTTTAACAATGATTGCTGAGGTACTGTATCCTCCATTATCCTCATATAGTGGTAGTAATGGGGAAGGCACCACTGTAGTGAATGAGAGTGATCCAGTGAGTATGGTTAATTCTATGAATGGCGCCTTCAGTATATTGCCATTAAGTACATCAACAAGTGAATCAGCGTCCTCAGCATCAGTAACGCAATACACCACTACTACAGTTACTATTATTCAACGTGGTTACTTAGAAAGAGCCCACTATGAATTAGCCTTAGTGGCTGTAATAATTGCTGTGGTTACTGGGTTTATTGCAGCCCTGGTTGCTTCAAGGATTATTGTTAAGTCAGGGGATAGGCATGAATGATTACTCAACTATTAATAGGCGCATTATTAGGCGTAGGAACCGTAGGAATAGGGATAAAGTAACAATCATTATGCAGATACTGGAGTACTTAGCATGTGGATGCAGTAAACCCAGTAAGGCCTCGTTAGCATTAAACATAACATATGATAGGCTTATACATCTTCTAAAAAGCCTTGAGGATGCTGGGTTAGTTAAAAATAGCATCAATGGCTACTGCATTACTCAAAGTGGTTTAATGCTTCTTGAAGGTTATAGAAGATTCATGAATACCCTTAAAGCCTTAAACATCATGGTTTAAGTAGAATGACCCTTAAATTACTTGAATTAAATTTTCTTAAACTAGGTGTTTTTCCTAGCTCTTCTCAAAGACATTTGGTGGAATTATACTCCCATATTTACCTTCAGCCTCCAGTAGCCTTTGTCTTTGTTCACTAAGTATATTAAACAGTATCTTAGGTGTAGTCGGTATTTCTGAGTATATCTTAATTATCCTATCAATCTTCTCAATAAGCTTACTAGCCCTTATTGCGAATTGCTTCTCATAATCCTCAAAGCTATACTCCTTACCTAAAACATCCTTGAATAAGTCTTTCAAGTCACTGTACCTTGGTATTAAGCCTATAGGCGTCTCCACTGCATCTAATTCACCATGTACCCTCCTCTCCATCCAAGCTAACCACACCTTCTTATCCTCCTTACTATTCATAAATCTACCATTCTCATCCCTTAGGAAGTAATTAACACCAAATATCTTAGGTGGATTAAGTACCTCCTTACCGAACTTCAGGTAATTACTTATGTACACGCCTAAGTCAACGGAGAGGAAGTCTAGGTTAGCCATGGGGTTAAACTCCCTTTCCCCAGCCTTACCAATAACTGCAGCAGTCCTCTCAGACTCAAGGGATGCGGCTATGGTTACGACTCCATGCTCCCAATTAAAGGACTCAAGAAGCGGTACAAGGGTGTCTGAATCCCTGCCGCCAAATATAATACCCTTAACCACTACACCGTTTGGGTCATCGTAGGCTGGGTCTAGGTTGCTGAATGCCTTAAGTGATACTGTGAATCTTGCGTTTGGGTGGGATGGTGGTATTGGGTTACCCTTATCATCAACCTTACCCCTCCACCACTTACCAGTATAGTTGATTCCATTACTGGGTTCAGGTTCCCCCTTACCGTTCCAGTAGACGTCACCATTCTCAAGCATTAGGACGTTTGAGAATATTAATTCACCCGGCTTACTCAATACTTCGTAGATCACTGGGTCATCTATTGGGTTAATTCCCTCTATAATACCAAACACTCCAGCCTCAGGGTTAACTGCCCTAACTTCTCCATTAATTATCCTTAAGTAGGCTAAATCATCCCCAACCAACCTACCTAACATGGCTGTTGAAGTTTTACCTGACATTGAGGGGAATGCACCAGTGAAGTAAGTAACCCTACCTCCTGGCCCATTTACGCCTATTAGGAACATGTGTTCACTTAACCAACCCTCCTCCATTGCCCTCTTGATTGTTAACCTGAGCGCAAGCTTCTTTAAGCCAATGCTATTACCACCATACTGAGTATTAACACTGTATACCGTTTCATCAGTTAAATCAATGAATATCCTCCTCTGCTTAATGTTCTTACTCTGCTTCATTTCATTTAACTCTCCCTGAGAATGAATGAACTTTAGGAAGCGGGCCTCTTCCCCTTGCCTAATGAATTCATCGTATGCCTGCCTATATAGAATATTCTCACTATGCATAACGTAGTAGGAGTCTGTTACCTGAACAGCAAGTATACTGAAGGGTGATGCCTTAGGGCCAAGTGAGTAAAAGCCCACAAGCATTTCCCTACCCCTCATTATACCCTTAAGTAGTGTTAGCATTTCTCTAATGCCCTCATCCCTATCCTTAGTCCTTATGAAGGGAAGCTTCTGATTATTAGGTAGTAGTATTGCAGTATCGTCCCTAGCCCTAGCTTGATCAAGTGGGCTATCGAAGTGAACAGTATGGCCACTTAGCCTTAAGGGGATTTCCTCTCCGCTCTCAATAGCTTTCCTCCTAATGTACTCATTATCCTCAGGACTACCAGTGGATACGAATACTGATGCTGGTTCACACACGCTAATAACCCAAGCCAGGAAGGAGTGGAGCTTACTATTTCTTATAGCCATTATCCGATTGTATGATTCATCACCCATAACACCACGTAAATCACTTAGGCTGCGGCTTGGAGCGCTCATAGCTAGGGTTCTTTAATCTGCACTTATAAATATTGTTAATTATATAATTGATAAATAAATGTAATACTACAATGAGCATAAGTTAATAGAAATTAATCAATACATAATGACCAAACCTTAGTTAGGCTTTTATATAATTATTAGTTAACCTTTAAAAATAACGGTACTTCACATGGCGATATCAATAGAGTACATATGCATTGGTTCTTTCCATTGAGCAACATGTTTAAGTAATCGTGGCAGATAGATTATGCGTAATCAGAGGTAGCGTTAATAGATTTACGATACCTCAACGGCATACATACCCGGCTTAGTGATGTTTAATTCCTTGGCTATGCATGATTCCTCAGGGTTAAGTATGATTATTAATCCCCTCCACTCCTCGCTGAATTCAATACTACCGCAGTTGGGGCATTGATTAACCTCATCAGGTACTATTAACTTACACCTCCTACACGCCTTAAATCCTGATAATGGCCTCCTCCTAGTCCTACTCCTAGTAGCCCTACTCATTAGTGTAAGGTCGCATTAGGGTTAATAAGCATTCCAGCCATGTTAAAAATAAGGTAAGGCCCTCTGATCAACCTATATATCTATTCCAAGTGACTTGGCGAGTTTCCTAAACCTCTGATATTCTCTTAGTAATTCAAGCCCCTTATGTGTTATGCAGAATGAGTCACCATCATAAGTTACCAGCTCATTACTCCTCAATTGCTGAAGCATTTGATCAAGCCTATCGTACGCCAGATTCAATGCCATGGACATTTTAGTAGGCTTGCTACAGCCCTCAGATAAGTACTCCAAGATCTCCATTATGATCTCAACCCTACTCCTGCGCCTTACCATAGTGAACAACCCTTATAACATTCACCAGTAGTATGGTAGATGCCACTGAGTAAACAAGCCTCTCTTCTATTAACTCAAGGAATAGTGAATTAGTCATCATGAATACGAAAACCTCCACTGGGATGTTAAAGAGTAGTAGTGTGAATGCCAATGCAGTTAACAATACTAGGTTATTACCTTGAGAGAACCTTAACCAGAGCAGTATAGATATGTAAGATAATAGTATTATGCTTAATACTGATAGTGAATGAATCACGAATATTGGGCTAGCGTGCAGAATAAGTAAACCACCAATGAATACGTAGAATTCAGCAGGCAGGCTTAAGGCTAGTGATATTAGTATAAGGCTGGCTAGTTCCATTAGCCCATCAACAATTAACCAAGGGTATACGCTTGGTGGTACATATATTAGTCTCCTGGCTGGTTCATAATATAAGTATGCTAAGACTGATATGTTTATTAAACTATTAGCCAGCATATATATTCCGAAGAGCATTATACCTATTGATAGAAGCAGCATATTCCTACTACGTAGGATCCTTGAAGCCCTGTAGGCGTAGTAGGATATTAGTAAGTTAGCCATTAGTATGTAAGCCTCATAGGCTATTATTAGGAAGTAAAGTAAGTGTCTTGTAGGTAGCAGTATTGCCATTGAATCATCACCTTAAAGGTTCCTCCTAAAGACCCTATACGGCACCAGTACTTCATCATCCTGACTATAACTCCTATTAAAGTACCTTGATTCAATTAACTTAATTAACCTAACCAGCCTTAATTTACCGAACATTAGTGTCTCATTGGCGGCATTTATGATTTCACTAAGCTGATTATTATTGAGGAGTAATTCACCATTAACCTTAATGGGGATGTCTAACCTATCATCACTCTCAATCTCAATAACCACCCCCCAATCCTTAATAGATAAGATACTACTCCTCTTAAACCCAGCATCCTTAGCTAACTTAGCTAAATCCATGGCTGACTCCACATCCCTAGCAACAACGTGAAGTATCGGCCCCCTTGCTAATAACCATAAATTAACCCCATTATTGATTACGCTCAATACTTCACTTAAAGTAACCGGCCTATGCCACTTAGCCAGTATTTTAGCTAAACCCCTACCCTTAGCGAAGCTGAGTGAGAATGCATTAATAATCATTATCCTACCACTGCAGCTACTGGTTGTGTAATAGTTGCTTAGTTTATTGAATTCCCTTAGGAAGTCGAAAATATCGAAATCAACCTTACCCTCCTCACCCTCCTTAATCAATCTCTCCACGAATTTACTCTTCCTAACCTCATAAACATCAGTCACAGCACCTAACACACCGAGTCAACTAGCCTTCACCCACTTACTTTAAGTTTTATTCGTAATCACCGACAGTCCCCCCTTAGCCTTAGGGATTTGGCTTTACTGGGGCTTACTATCGCTCCTCTAATGCCCCTCATGGGAGTGGCATCATGCTTCAGCGCCCGCCACCAGCATGTGGGTGTGTAGTTCATTGCCTGTTAGGTTCGCTGCAAAAACCTTATACCCCCAAGCCAGTTCAGAGGCCTCCCTATTCTAAGCCAATTGTGAAAAAGCCCCTATCCCTATACGCCTCTGTTAAGCCGAGTTTAATAATCCTCTCCTCAGCCTTCCTATATAATTCAGCGAAGGTTAAAACCTCCCTAGCTAGATAATCCAGGGGCGCCTCCTCAGGGTTATAAACATACTTAGTCATCCTACCTCTATGATCCCTTACTATCACATAACCCTCAACATGCCCATTACCAGGCACTTCACTTGAATCATCAGCCCTAACCAGGAAGACGTAGCCCTTAACCTCACCATTCTTAAACACTAGCCTAACTAGAACCAGCGTCACGTGGAATTCCTTAAGCATACTTATGACTACATCCCTATACCTCTCAGTCTCCTTTATTTGAGGCATCCTCTCAACTAGAACTAAGTCATCTCGATTTAAATCACTACTTAATTCACTGAGCATTGTTGTTACAGGTTTATTAACGTTAACAGTACCCATTATTAAGCATCCCTTAACAGGGTTTATAAAGAAACTGCCGAAATAATAATGAGTTCCCTCATTATTGGGTAATTTATTAATTAAGTTATGTTGGGTTTAAGGCTTTACACATGATTGAGTAAGCTTGTTAAACTTTAATGGAGGTTAATTAATGAACCAAGTAAACCGTATTTAATTGATGGAATTAATATTAGGCATAAGGCAAGCATTATTATGAATAATACTGCAGTGAACTTAGCTAACTCAATTGCTGTTAATAGGCTAGTGGTGTCGGGTAATTCCCCATCCCCAATACTGTACTCGCCGATCTTCTCCAACTTCACACCAAGTACTGATGACGCTGCAGCAAGGGGATGCCCTGCGTTCAAACTTCTAGTAATTGACTTATACCTTAAGTATATGTTTAGCCTTGGCTTCCTCCTCATTACAACCCCACTAAGCATTATTAGCAATGCGGTTAACCTAGCTGGAGCATAATTCATAACAGTATCCACCCTGGCTGAAAACCAGCCGACGCGCCTATATGGTTCATCAGTGTAGCCTAGGGCGCTATCCATAGTGTTTGATAACCTCTGAAGTAATGCACCAACTGGTCCAAGCAACAGTAGGTAAAGTAAGGGGGAGGTGAAGCCATCCACCAAGCTCTCAAAGAGCGACTCAATTACAGCTGAGTTGACATGCCTAATATCAATAACCCACACATTCCTCCTAACCAATTGCTGAGCTATACCCCTGGCCCTGTTTAAGTCCCCTTCATTGACAGCCTTACTATAATCCTCAACTATACTTAGCAGTAATCTTAGGGATATGCTTAACTTAACCATGAAGCCGGCGTAAACTAGGATAATGGTTAGGAGAATGGGGTTACTTAAGGGTACTGTGATAATGGGTGAACTGTAAATTAATAATATTGGTGTAACTGATGAAAACCACACCACAACCCCCCATAACCTCCCTGAGTAAGGCCTATATAGCCTTACGGCTAATTCATAAGTTAAGTGTACCGGGTGAATTAGGTATAGTAGGCCCTTATGCATTGGGTATAGGCAATCCATTATTAACGCTATTGTTAAGGTAATTAAGAGATACGGCACCATGATTCCTTTTAATCCTCCTTAAGATTAAGTTTTTAAAATATAGTACTGAAGGCTTCACCGTGGAGTTAAAGTCAACAAACCAGTACCTTAGGATGACTGTTAGGTTCCTTGAGAAGGCGCATAAGCAGTATAATGCAGCGCTCTGGGCTACAGTGGCTGACATGCTTAGTAAGCCAAGGAGAAGTAGAGTTATTGTTAACGTTGGTAAGTTAAATAGGCTACTTAATGATGGGGATGTAGTGGTTATCCCAGGTAAGGTTCTTGGGGATGGTGAATTAAGTAAAAAGGTAACCGTGGCTGCTTGGGCCTTCTCGAAAACAGCCATTGATAAGATTAAGGCTGCTGGAGGTGAGGCATTAAGCATCCCAGAGCTTGTTAGGAGAATGCCTAAGCCAAGTGGCGTTAAGATAATTACTTAGTAATCATTGACTCCCTCAATCTCTTAATCTCCTCATCCCTAAGCATCTTCCTCCTTGCCCCCTCTTCAAAGAGCTTCCTCTCATAATCATTAGCCGGCTGATACTGTGGAATAGGTTGGGGCTTCCCCTTATCATCAATAGCAATGTAAGTGTAGTAGGCGGTGCACACCCTCTTAACATTACCATAAGCATCCTCAGTGGTGACGTGGATTAGGGTTTCCAAGCTGGTCTTCCCAACATAACTTATGCCTGCAGCTATCTTAACAATTTCACCTATTCGTATTGGGGAGTAGAATACAGTATCGTCAATTGACCCTGTTACAACCACTGACTTGGCGTATTCGCTTGCTAGGGATGCGGCAATGTTATCAATCCAGGCAAGTAACCTACCTGCGGAAACCATGTTAGACATGAAGGCGTCCTGAGGGGTAACCCACCTATTTGACTCAACCCTCCACCTAAGATTCTCAGTTGGATCCTTCACATTATACCTTTCCTCACGCCTATTCACTATCTTACTCTTCCTAGCCTCGTACCTACTCCTGGCGTTATTATAAATCATTAACTCATCGGGATTAGGCTTAAGTTCGCTCCTAATTAACCTGGGTTGCCCATAATCATCAACGGCAACATAGGCTGCTGTGGTCATAGTCATCACCACTTTGTCGCCATGGTGCCTAACAGCCTCAATGTAAGTCTCCATGGATGACCTACCCACGTACTCAACCCTTGCCTTAAGTGTAATTGAATCACCAATGAAGGCTGGGGCCAGGAAGAAATGCCTATCCATGTAAGCCAACACTGTGGGCCCCCGGGAAAACTTAACAGTAGCCACTGTACCAACGTTAGCAATCCACTCCAATATCCTACCGCCAAATAGTCTGCCGACGGAATTAGCGTCAAATGGTTGAACCATTTCAAGGAGAGTAACCTCAGTATCCTTAATACTAACCATATGTATGTGGTATTTCACAAGCCTTAATAAATAATTCGCCCATCAAATTGCGCACCGCCGCACGGGGGGCCGCCATCCTAGACCACTAGACCACGGCCGCTGAATTAAGGTTAATCCCTTGGTTTATTAGCTTTTCCTCATGAACACATTTTAAGTTTCCCGAAATTAAAGCTTATTAGTTGAGTTAACTGAATTTAGGGACTCAGGGTAATGCAGGAGCAACCATTTATAAGCCACATCGTGGAGTTAATCAATAGGTTAAGGAAGGCGTTATACGCTATATTAATCTCATTCATACTTGTCTTCGCATTCAAGTACAGTGTAATTAAGATTGATCCACCTGGCATACTGATTATTGTACCAATACCATCCATAGATGACTCATTCTCAGTATCAGTAATAAGCTTTTTCATTCACGCAACCGTACCTAAGGGTGTTGAGATAATAACCATATCCCCCTTCGACCCATTGCTTGCAGCAGCTCAAACATCACTTTTCCTAGCAATAATAATCGCCTTACCGATAGTGCTGTGGGAAGTCTGGGCTTTCGTATCCCCTGGCCTTTATAGTCATGAAAAACACATGCTTAAAGTCTCAGTATTACCTGCAATGGTACTTTTTACGTTAGGCGCCTTATTTGCATACACCATTATAATACCTGTGATATTCAAATTCTTCCTATTCTACGCCAAAGCCCTTAATGTTGAACCAACAATAAGCCTAAGGTCCTTTGTGCAAACTATATTTGCCTTAATGTTCTCAATGGGTTTAGCGTTCCAGACGCCGTTAATAATGACTATATTGACTAGGTTCAGGATTGTTAAGGCATCAACCTGGAGGCAATATTGGCGTTGGGGGGTCTTAATTAGCTTCATATTCGCATTAATAATCTCCCCAGGAGCAACCGGTGGTGTGATTGAGACAACGATTGGATTAACCATGTCTGCATTATACATAGTAGGCATGCTGGCTTCAATGATAATAGAGAGGAGGCAACACCATACTGAAGGAGGCTCCTAAACATTCTAATAAAATTAAGCTTAATAACTACCTCTGAACCATTAGCTAAGTGATGAGACCTTAACCGAATGAGGCTGGTGATTAAGAACCCATGCTTACTGATTCCTACATGAGTTGGGCTTAATTAACACTTGTTTTAAGATTTAATAATCTTAAATGCATTTCAGTGAAATATGGCTAAGCTACTGTTGGTAAGTGACCTGCATAAGTCAATTCAACCTGGGGAATATGATGCAGTTAACTGGTTAATTAGAACTATTGATGAGGTTAAGCCTAACGCCCTAATATCAGCAGGTGATTGGGGTGAGTACTTAACTCAAGATGACTTATACGCGGTTATTAGTAGAGTACCCTTAATCACAGTTTATGGGAATCATGAGAACTTCGGCTTAATTAAGCATTACGCCATTAGTGATGGTTCAATACGTAGGGTACATGGTTTAACCTTGAGTGGTATTAATGGGCTGATAAGCGGGAGCGATGGTGAGTACACTATTGGGCTTGGCAGGTTCATGAGGGTAATTGATAGGATTAGGAGGAAGGTTAATTCCCTTGACCTACTAATAATGCATCAACCACTCTATTTACCTGACCAATACCCATGGATGAAGAATGATGAATACAGTGTAGCGGCGCTAGATGCAGTTAAGCTTCTTAAACCAAGGCTACTACTCAATGGCCACATGACTGGCGGATGCTATAACCACGCTAAGTATGAGTGGGGGAATTACCTTAGGGTTGATTCATCACAAAGATTCAAGTGCTACGCCATACTTAACACAGATGATATGAGCGTTAGGGTTTTTAGAAATGGTGATGAGGAATACGCATTCAATATTTAACCACCCATAATGAAGCCAGTGAACATTCAGTATATTCACTATTAATCACATTAACTGAGGTTAAATCTTTTAAATTATCCTAAGGAAAAACATAAAAAACCATACACGCCAGTAAAAAGCAACAGGCCCCGGTAGCTCAGCCTGGGAGAGCACCCGGCTGAAGACCGGGGGGTCCCGGGTTCAAGTCCCGGCCGGGGCACCATAGCGCTTATCTAACAATTAATCGCTCCTCATTTCATTGAGAATACATTTACGATTAACGATCCCTTATCCTACTGAGCCTATTTTACTGTGGATCGCCTTAGGCACGTATATTGCATATTTTGGATCCACATACTTATCACACCCCATTGGGAATATCCTCGAGTGGAATACAACTTAAACCATAATACATTAATTTAATGAGCAATGCGAGGGAGAGGAGGGTACCCAATGAAATCCCCCACGTCCGTAGGCTCCCGTAGACGGCACAGGGAGGAAGAAGGAGTAATGAAGCCAAGTAACCAGTAGCCAACAAAACGGCTACCGGCTACAATGAAGCCGAACCCTAAGCTTATATCCCATTAATTCACCACTACTAGTGGAGACAATGAGGTAGTAGTAGGCGCCGAGTTTGAGTATGAATACTCTAGCAGGCATGTTGATTGCCACATTATATAAGACTACATCGTTTAGGTTAATTACCTGTACTCTGCTTTGAGTGTAGGCTAGTGTTAGGCTATTGTTTGGGTATGTGTAGTAGGCTTGTGGAGTATTAATGGTTAAGCCATTATAATGCAGTACGCCACCAGTCACATAGTAATTGCAGCCTAAAGCCTGGTAACCATTATAAGCCCTAAAACGGGATAAGTAATGTATGTTGAATTTAATAATCGTATAATGAATGCATTGTTTGAACACTCTTTAATAGGCTCAGCATTAGGCATGCTAACATTGGCTATTGGGGTCCAATTCCTGAATATTATTAACCCTAGACTCATTATAAGCTAGTGAACTTGGCCACCATAATGCCCCAGCAATACTAGAACTAGCAGCATAGGCATAATAATAACCAATAGTCCCCGTTAATAGCCTAATGCTTATGCATTACTCCAGCTAGTATACCTAAGACTATGTTAGTATACCACTAATAAGTGTTGAATCTAGAAAATTAATGAGATTTCAAGTATGGAAAACTTTAGGTGAATTCCTAGATATGGCTGTATGATAGTATCAAACATTCTTGATGCAATAACCGCTGAGACGGAAACCATGATATATAACCTAGCTTCTTCGCTTATTGAAAACTCTACTTCTTAACATAAGTATCTCAACTATTAAATCGCTTCCAGCTTCATTAATCCATGGTGGAATAGTAACTAATGCATCAGCATCAGCCAAGGTGGATGTAAATGAACTACCAGTTACCTTCAATGGTTTAACCAAGTAACCATAATCACTAACCTCCACCCTAGCCCTCACCTGCCTCCAAAGACCCCTACCTGGTTCAGTTGGTTCAGTTAATTTACCATAAGCCTTAGGTAAAGGTACTGTACTTACAATACCCAACATAAGCCTTACAAATGGCTCTATTAGTAGGCTTAAGGCATTCAATGCACTTATCGGGTGCCCACTCACACCAAACACCACATGGCAGTCATCAAAAACCGCAACAGTGGATGGCCTACCAGGCCTCATCTTAATGCCCCTAACGTAATACCTAGGCTTCAACGCCATTAATGCATCATGCACATAATCAATGCTACTTGGCCCAGTTCCACCAGTTATTATAACTATGTTTGATTCACTTAATCCTCTGGTGATTGCGCTAAATACTTCATCATAGGAGTCATTAATGATAATGTGCCTCGACACTGCTGCGTAAGGCATGTAATTATTCATGAACCATTTAATTAATAGGCCAGTGCTCTCAATAACCTTACCTCTCATAAACTCCCTCAAGGCATCCTCAGGGGTTCCTGGTTTAACTAATTCACTGCCTGTTGAAATTATGGTGGCGTTAAGTTTATTGTAGAATAATGCGCTGAAGACGCCAGTTTCAAGTAAGGCGGAAAGTATGTATGGGGTTAATACAGTGCCTTTACCGGCAAGTAATTGGCCTTTCTTAGCGTAGGAACCTACTTCATCAATATTTTCACCTGGTGAGTAGGCCTTATTAATGATTACTAAATCACCATTAATGATAGCCTCCTCCTCAGGTATAACTGCATCAGCCCCCTTGGGTAAATAAGCTCCAGTAGTCACATAGTAGGTCTCCCCTGATCTCAATTCACGGTTAGGTAATTGCCCTATTAGGATTGAGCCAACAAGCTTAAATGAACCGGGAGCCTCGCTTGCCTTAACTGCAAACCCATCGTAAATAGCTCTAGGCATAATGGGGGTATTAAATGGTGCAACTACATCCTCCGCTAGAACAAAACCTACAGCGTCCCATAAGGCTAATTCACTAACCCCAGGATTACACTTAGGGGCATTACTTAATACTTCATTTAAATCATGTAATACAATATACTTATCCTCGTGAAGCCTCATTAAACTTAACTCATTAACTCATTTTTAAACTAATTGCGGGTAACCAATTAATGCCATTACTAATCACTTAAACTCACTACTTCATGCCCTTTCCATTACTACGATTAATGGTAGAGTCCGGTCCTTTGATATAAGCGGCCACTACTAAACCCTTACGCCTCTTACCGTATATGTATAATATTTATAATCACAAATGCCATACATAGGTGCAAATTTCTACCGCATCATTTTCTGTACCTCTTCTAGCATTTTCTCCACATCTTGGAGCCTAGCTTTAACACTCTGGGAATCAAATTTCCCCTCATGAAATCCCCAGACATGAAGTACATATGCTGAATCCCACCCATTCCTTACCCAATCACCAAGCCTTAAGGATAACTTAGCTGCAGCAGTACCTAAAGTGTAGGTGTACCACCTACCCTCCTTTAATGCTTGTTCATATTCCGGTAAATTAAATTTTTCAGCCAATGCCTTAACTATTTCTTCCGCTACATTGTAAGCTTTTTCTGATGCTTGCACAAGATCCCCCCTCTCCAAATACCCCTTAGCTTCAGAAAGAAGCTTCATTGCTAATTCCAACCTAATTCTTATCCCCTCCTGGGGGTCTAGTTTTGATAATGCAGTAATTATAAGATCCTCAACATTAATACCCTTTTCCTCAGCCCTCCTTATCAACTCTTCCACGGATCTTACTCGCCACCACACTTAAAAGCATTTTGTGAAAAGGTAGATTACATTTTAAGCGTGTTAACGTTGTAATTGGTTTGCTTTTTAATATTTACCTATATGGTTAAATTGTAAATAGTGTGGCCTGAATGTTCATTTCCCTTCTATTACTGCAACATAATTATAAGGTATTTCATAAAAAGCAAGCAGTAAGGGGGAATGGGCCCCACACTTATGGCCTAATGATTTTTAACTTAATGCATGATGGTTCATAGGATCCTGCATGTTCCTTTAATGGTGCGGGGGG
>NZ_DAXS01000017.1:0-10216 GCF_002506515.1 Caldivirga sp. UBA161 | reverse complement strand
TGACCATGCTCGGGCACCCCCGCCATTAGGTAAGGTGCTATTGGGCTTTTAAGGTTTTCTCATTATTAACTTAAGTCTTCCCCTTAAACTCAATATTGGTGGGATGGTACCTAGTTGAGTTAGGTCATGTGGGGGTTGATAAAATTATTAATTAGTTTGGATAGGAGGAAAAAGCCTTGGATTGGTGATCGGCGCCGTATACTTGACCGGGCTATACTACCGGGGCTAACACCCACTATATGCTTGGCTTAAATAAGCTTTCCGCAATATTGCTTTATCCTGTTCTTTTAGGGATGAAGGTTTGTAACTGCGGTTTCCTGTATTAATCTAAAGAGGGCATTAAAACAAAACATAGCTAATTATCCTCAAGGATTACGTAGCCTACGTCATGAAAGGCAAGGCTTTAAGTACATTAATACAATATTTAATAGGGTTTAGACTTGGTGACCTCATGGTTACTATTTACCTGGTTAGGCATGGTGAATCAACATTAAATAGGGAGGGAGTGTTGCAGAGTAGGGATATTAATGTTGGGCCATTAACTGATAGGGGTAGGTTGGAAGCATTTTGTGCGGCAATGTTTCTTAAGGATACGGCTAAGGGGATAAGGAGGATTATTTCATCCCCACTTCTTAGGGCTAGGGAAACTGCCAGCATTATTGCCAGTGAAATTAAGGCTGAGTTAACAATTGATGAGAGGGTTAGGGAGGTTAATATGGGTAGGTGGGAGCTGATGAAGATTAATGACATAGGGCCTGAGTTCCTTAAATACTCAAGGAACCCTCTTAAATATCCACCACCTGATGGTGAATATGCTGAATCAGTATTAGGTAGAATGGTTGAAGCAGTTAATGAGGTAAAGGAGGATACTGTGGTGGTTTCCCATTATCAACCCATAGCTTCATTAATAGTTCACTTTATGGGTTCAAGCCTAAGTAATATTTATAGAATCAGGGTTGATACTGGTTCAGTGTCAGCTGTTTTTAAGGATGATGAGTGGGGTGATTGGAGGGTCTTATTCGTTAATATTAAGCCATTTAATTTTCTAAACTGCAAATAAATTATTCTATTCTTAGCAATTGAAATATTGTATAATATTTATTAAGATATTACTAATTAAAGATAATGCTTTTAAATTAGTTAAAACCAGTAAACATATGGCCATTGAGTACGTATGCCGCTGGTGCGGTTTCATACTATATAAGGGTGATAAACCTAAAAGCGCCGAAGACGTGGCTAGGTATTGGGGTGGCAGATGCCCAAGGTGCTTAAGCCCCATATCGAAAATACCCCATAAGATTGAGGTACTTCCAATTAGGAAGGCAAACCAAGTGAGTGAACCTTTAAAGCACTAAGTAATGCAATCCTTGCATTATGCTTAAAATAGCCCTAGTAGGGTTTGGTAATGTTGGGAAATCCTTCACAAAAGTATTGATTAATAGAGCTGCTGAATTAACCAGGTTAGGGCTAGAACCCTGCGTAGTAGGTGTAATTGCATCAAGGGGTGGTTTAATTAATGATAAATGTATAAGCAGTAGGATGCTCATGGAATTAGTTAATAAAGGCCTATATAATGCGTTTAATTTTAGGGTAATTGATTTAATGGACTTAATTAAACTTAAACCAGACATTGCGGTAGTATCAATACCGCCAAGCTATCGTACTGGTGAGCCAAATCTAACAATATATAGGCTATTGATGAGTGAGGGTACGTCAGTAATTACTGCTGATAAAACAGGCTTAGCCTTAGCCTACTGGGAGTTAATTAATGAATCAAAGGCTAGGGGGGTCTTCCTAGGCTTCACGGCCACGGTTATGGCTGGTACACCCGTGATTCAACTGATCAAGGGATTAAGGGGTAGGGTTGTTGAAAATATTCAAGGTGTGTTAAATGCAACATCAAACTATGTATTAACCCTCGTGGAGAATGGATTAACTATGAGTGAGGCCATTAAGAGGGCTATTGAGGATAAGATTGCTGAACCAGACCCTTCAATAGACTTAGGTGGCTTGGATGCTGCGGCTAAGGCAACCATACTTGCTAATGTACTGGGCCTCAATGTGAGTTTAAGGAATGTTAATGTTCAATCATTAATGAACCTTAATGATGATTACGTTAAGGAGAGCACAAGGAGGGGTGTTAGGATTAAGCAAGTGGCCTCAATAGACTTACCCAACAGGGTAATAAGTGTTAAGCCCATGGAGGTTCCAGTGAATAGTGTACTTGGTTCAATTACAGGCAACTACAATGCCTTAATAATTAGGCTCAATGATGGGAGGGAAATAACAGTCATAGGTCCCACAGGCCCAGCTGAGGCAACCGCTGAAGTAATGTTCAGTGACCTGCTTGAGTATACTGATTTATTGTTAACCATGGGAAAGCGTATTAAGGGCTAGGCCCATTAAGGTAACTTGAGTGATGTGGATCTCGAGTCCTGAAAGGTGAAGAAGGCTCGCATGGCTGATATAGTTTATGCATTAAACCGCTCCTTAACTTTACCAAGGCTCATTTTTAAGGCCAAGTAAGTATGCGCCAGTATTAGTGGCTAGGTGAATTGGGGGAGTTATTAATATTGCAGTTACAGCCACTGGAACTGGTAATAGGCTTGGGTTAATTAAGTAAAGGGAGAGTAGGGAGGCTAGGAGGAAGTCGAGTTGATCAAGTAATGGTGCTGGTTCACCCCTCCTTAACCCAAGCCTCCTCTTAATGAAGGCACCCAGCATGTCACCTAAAAGCGCCGCCACAGACATTACAAAGGAGTCAAGCATAGTAGGGTACTTGAGTACTGGTGTGGTTAATGAACCAATAATGTAGACTACAAGGTAGCCGCCTAAGGTTCCTAAGGTAACACCCATTATGAACCCCTCATAGGTTTTACCATCCCCCAGAATCCTCTTACCATCCCTAAGGGACTTATTGAAGTCAATGGGGTGAAGCCTACCCCTGAAAATCCTCCTAGCTAGAACAGGGCTTGCATTAGCCACGTAGGGTGGCCATATTATGAGCAAGGCCTGAGCAACCAATAATCCAATATTCATGTTAATTCATCGGCCTTTCGTGAAATGCCGTTAAATGCGCTAGGGCTGATGACCTATACTTAAACACCCTACCACAGGCTAGGCATACCCAAAGCATTACACCACCTTTCCTGAAACCTGCAATCATGTGCTCCTTAATATGCCTCATGGCCTGCCCCTCACCTTGAACCTTAGCTTGGCAAATATCGCAGGTATAATTCTTTCCACCAACCTTAAGGTGCTTCCTCATGTGTGTTACAATAGATTCAATAGGCACCTTCTGCCCACACTTGGGGCAAGTCACCTCAGTGGGTTGAGGTACCGTAGTGTAGTCAAGCTTCAATCCCTTAACATCACCCATGTAGTTGCATATAGGGCAAACCACCATCTTTAAAGGTGCATAAGCCGCCTCAGCCATGGTTCACCATTTTTCCCTTAACCTTTTTAAGCATTAAACTCCACAGCTAACCCTAGGGGGTATGCCTCTAATTAGTATGGTTGTGGCTATGGCCCATACATCAATTACCACTATGCCGTATGATTCAAGTATTGCTGTTGATGGCCACTTAATAAGTAGTGCCGGTATGGGGGCTATTACGCCAAGTAGTAGTAGCGGTATACCGTAGTTGAGCCTCCCACTAATGATTAGGCCAATACTCCAAACAATGACTGCTAAATCCATTTGAGTGAAGAACCATTCAGAAACGAAAACATGAGGATACGTGCCCTCATGGAAAATACCAATTAATGCAAGGAAAATTGAGGCAACAGCAACGAACGACGCACCCATTGCTTCAACCTTGTTTTTGGAAACGAACAATAAGTAGAATGAGAACAATAACATTAAGGCAGCTGTTAAAACCAAGCCATAATTATACACCCATGGATAATTGGCATTAGGACCACCTAAATCACTTAAAGCATTACTAAACATGCTAAACCAAGGATTAAGTTTAATACTAATTAATATAACTATCCAAGCCACTACGGCAGCCGCAACACCCATGTAAGTTAAGATACTATTTACTGAAACCACGTAAACTCACTATAGCTTTATGCTTTAAAGTATTAGTGAGCTTTATGCATTGATAATGTAAAGAAATCCTTAACCTTCCTTAATCATTAATCAACTGAAAATCCAGAGAACCTTAGGAACCTTAAATGACTTCTTACCCCATCTTAAAGAAGCGTATTTACCATGTTAGCCCTCTAGCGTTGGTTTAATGCCTTCACTCAAGTGTAGTTATCATTAATTACAGCCAGTTCAAGCCTATTGTTCCTGGAGGCATTTAATAAAAGGGGAAACAAACCTAAGGCCTTATCTCCACTATGAATGATGAAGCCTTAAGTACATCATTGTAATTCTTCAACATGGACCCAAAGCTTAAATAACCACGCTTCAGGTAAGTCAACAATAGGGGCCGTAGTCTAGCCTGGCTAGGATGCCGGCCTGGGGGGCCACCCCCGTATTGGAATTGACCCGGTGCGCCGGTGATCCCGGGTTCAAGTCCCGGCGGCCCCACCAAATTAATGATCCTTAACCATGTGTTAATTCTGAGCGCTGATTAATAGTATCCTTTAAATTAGGCTACTTAATGCGTAGCATATGCTTGAGGTTGAGGTTAAGTTTAGGGTGAGTGATGTAAATGATATTGTGGGTAAGTTAAGGGGTTTCGCCACCTACTTGGGTAGCGATGTTGAGGAGGATCATTACTTTAACCACCCCTGCAGAGATTTCGCAGTGACTGATGAGGCTATTAGGGTTAGGTTATATGGGTCAGGTAAGGTAACTATTACGTATAAGGGTCCTAGATTAAGTGGTGAGGGTAAGGTTAGGGTTGAGTACAATATTGATGTTGACTCAGCCAGCAATGCTATAAGCGTCTTGAAGGCGCTTGGCTTTAGGGAGGTTGCAGTCATTAGGAAGGAGAGGATGGAGTACACTTACGGTAATTACACAATCTATGTGGATAAGGTTAATGAATTAGGGAACTTCCTCGAGATTGAAACCTTAACTAATGATCAAGGTATGGTTAGTGAACTAGTGAAAAGTATTATGGGTTTTGCACGGAAGACCCTTGGGATTAAGGAAGATTCAGTGGAGCCTAAAACATACTTAGAGCTCATTCTAAGTAAGGTAAGCGAGGGGAAATGAATAGGAATGTCAAGGCCCTTGTAGCTTCAAGGATAATTAGGAGCTTCTCCTTCGGGTACTTATCATTCATAATACCCCTTTACCTGAAGTCCATAGGCCTTAACCCAGTGTTAATAGGGTTGTACTTCATGATTAACGCGATCTCATCATCACTACTAGTGCTGGTTGCTGGCTTCCTAGGGGACCTTTATGGTAGGAGAGATACCCTCATAGCTATGTCATTCTTATTCACCGCATCAATGCTGGTTTACAGTACTACAACCAATAAGATAGCAATATTCGTAACCTCAATACTAGGTACCACAGGGGGTGGTGGCCCAGGGGGAGGTGCCGGCGGTGGCCCGGTCACACCACTTCAAACCTCATTACTGGCTGATAACACGAATTCAGTTGAAAGAACTAGGGTTTACAGCATAACCACTGCAGCATCAACAGCATCATCATTAGCCGGCGCAGCATCATCATACTTACTTCTCAGCATGGGTTTAGGGGACTTACTTCTATTTAGGTTATCCGCAGTGCTTAGTGTAATATCCTTACTGGTTCTATTAATTGTAAGTAGGGATAAGGGTAGGGTTAAGGTTAATTCAATAAGCCAAATACTCCCAAGGAGGTCAAGTGGCCCAGTGGTTAAAATAGCGGTTGCTGGTTCCTTGGGTAGCCTTGGGTTAGGTATGGTGACTCCACTCCTCCCACTTTGGTTTAAGCTTTACCTTCATGCCACTGAGCTTGACGTAAACATGATTTACATGGCCTCATACCTAGCTTCAATGGTTTCCACCCTGCTTGCTGATAGGGCAGAGAGGATGATGGGTAGGGTTAAGGCCATATCAGTGCTTAGGGCTATTTCAGTGGGTTTATTCGTAGTCATGGCAATAATACCCAATTTAATAGTGGATTCAGTACTTTACATAACTAGGGTAGCGCTCTACATGGTTACAATACCCATGAGGCAATCCTTGTCTATGGAAGTTATAACCAGTGATGAGAGGGCTAGGGGATTATCAGTAACTGGCTTAGCCAGAAGGTTACCCTACAGTTTAGGTAGCTTCATAGCTGGTGTAATGATGAATGCCTCATTATTTACATTATCAATGATAACCGGTGGTTTAGTATCAATGCTTGATCCGTTACTCTACTATGTATTCTTTAGGTCGCTTAGAGTGGGGGGCAACGTTAATTAGTTAATATTTCTAATTCAAGCAATCTAAGTAATTCGTTTGCTTAAAGGATGGCTAAGCCTCCTTAAGCATTCTAGCCACCGCCTCCTCAATTCTCTCCCCTGGCTTAACTAAATTCATTAACTCGTTGATACTGCCCTCCCAGATTAACTTACCCTTATTAATCATTATTACCCTATTAGCTAACCTCTCTGCCACAGACATTATGTGGGTGGATATGAGCATTGTAGTGCCATTCCTCTTCATATTTAATAGCAGCTCAATAACATTTTCCTGAGTTGGAATATCAAGGTAATTTAAGGGCTCATCAAGGAGGAGTACTTTTGGCTTATGAATAATGGCCATTGCTAAGGCAACCCTCTGCCTATTACCCCTTGATAGTAATGATGGTTGAACATTCATTAACCCACCTAAACCTAGGGCTTGGGCAACCCATTCCACAGCATCCTTAACATTACTTAACCCCCTTACTAAACTCACATACTCCAAGTTCTCCCTCACCGTTAAGTTCATAAATGGCGCAGCATCCTCAGGTAAGTACCCTAGGCAAGACTTAGTTTTCCTAGGTTCCTTAATAACGTCGAAGCCACATACATTAACGAACCCTGAATCTGGCCTAAGCAATCCTGCAATAATCCTCATTGTGGTTGTCTTACCTGCCCCATTTGGCCCAAGGAGAGCTGCTGAATCACCACACTCCACACTGAATGATAATCCATTCAAGGCCCTTACTCCATTAAAAGACTTCACTAAACCCTTAACATCTATGCATTTCACAGCCAGTACTTATAAGTATTGTTAAATACTTACCGCATAGCATGAGGAATACTTAATTTACCCCTAATACCCCTATCCTCTTAGTGATGAGCACGCTGGTATATGATGGGTGATTAGGGTCAGAGATTCTGATGGAGTTTTTATAATAGATACCCAAGTATGTGGAAGCATCTTAGATAGGTAGCGTAGTGGAATGCACTAAAGGGATGTTAAGGCAGATTATTGAGGAGTTGGGGTGTGAGGTATTGGTGATGGATGTAATGCCGAATCATATTCACTTATTTGTTAATTGCCCCACGTTATGCTTCATCATACTTCACCAACTACTTTAAGGGTAGGTCTACTTAGGTTAAAGAGGTTAAAGGAAAACTATGGGCTAGGAGTTATTTCGTAGCCACAGTTGAGCATGTTTCCAGTGGTGTGATTAGTATGAAGTATATTGAGGAGCAGTGGGTGAGGGGCTGGAGAGGGGAGGAGATCAGTTTTAGTTTTAATCATTTGGAGTAAGGGGGTGCAAAGCAATAAAAACCAAGGGCCTGGGCCAATTATGAATGCCAACTAGAATAGCCGTGGTTGATAAGGATCTTTGCCAACCTAGGAAGTGTAGCCAAGAGTGTATTAGATTCTGCCCTGTGGTTAGGACAGGTAAGAGAGCTATATACTTTGATGAACAACTTAATAGGCCAGTGATAACTGACTTATGTACTGCCTGCGGTATCTGCGTGAGGAAGTGCCCCTTTGAGGCAATAACAATAATAAACCTACCCTCTGAGCTTGATGAGCATTGTGTTCATCAGTATGGGCCAAGTGGCTTCAAGTTATTTAAATTACCTATGCTCAAGCAAGGTAAGGTAATTGGTGTAATAGGCCAAAACGCCCTCGGTAAGACGACTATAGCCAACATACTTGCTGGCTCAATAATACCTAACCTATGCTCAAGCGGTGGTAGTAAGGATGAAGTAATAAGGAGATTCAGGGGCACTGAGCTTCAAACTTACTTCACTATGCTTTACAGTAGTAGGCTTAAGGTTATTCATAAGACGCAGTACATTGAGTTAATACCCATGGTGGTTAAGGGTAAGGTTAAGGAGGCCTTAATGAGGATTAATGGGGATGAGAGTAAAGTGCTTGAAGTAGCTGGTAAGCTTAATTTAACTCACCTACTTGATAGAGACATTAACGTCCTCAGTGGTGGAGAATTACAGAGGCTAGCCATTGCAGCTGCTATCCTTAGGGGTGGGGATGTTTACATTTTCGATGAACCCACAACCCACTTGGATGTCACGGAGAGGCTTAGGGTAGCTAAGGCTATTAGTGAATTAACCTCAGACAATAGGTATGTTTTAATAATTGACCATGACCTAGCGGTACTGGATTACTTAGCCGACTTAGTTGTGATACTTTACGGTAAGCCTGGAGCCTACGGTATAGTTTCAAGTATTAAGGGTGCTAAGGAGGGGATTAATGAGTACCTTAAAGGTTACTTAGCCAGTGAAAACATGCTAATTAGGAGGGAGGCTATAACATTCAAGTCAACTCCACCACCAAGGGAAGTTAGGAAGGAGAGGGTTTTAGTGGAGTGGAGTGATGTAAGTAAGAATCTCGGCGACTTTAAGCTAATTGCACAGTCAGGTCAATTAATGAGGGGTGAGGTTGTTGGTGTACTTGGGCCTAATGGTATTGGTAAAACCACCTTCGCCAGAATACTGGTGAATGAACTTCAGCCTGATGAGGGTGTAGTAATACCTTATGGTATAGTTAGGATAAGTTACAAGCCCCAGTACATAAGGGATATTGCCGTTAAGTACCCTGAATTAACGGTCTCCTCATTAATAGGTAAGATAGCTGGCGTAGACTATAGGGAGAAGCCCCACTGGCCCGATTTAGCCAGTGGCTTACTCCTAACGCCAATAATGGATAAGAACCTCAGGGAATTGAGTGGTGGTGAGCTTCAGAGGGTTATGATAGCTGCATCCCTACTTAAGGATGCTGAACTATACGTGCTTGATGAGCCAATGGCCTACTTAGATATTGAGCAGAGAATTAGGACCGCTAGGGTTATTGCAAGGCTAGCCGAGGAGAGGGAGGCTACAGTGCTATTCATTGAGCATGATGTAACCATGCTTGATTACGTGAGCTCATCAGTAATGGTGTTTGAAGGTGAGCCAGGTAAATTAGGTATTGCTAATCCACCCATTGACCTAAGGAAAGGCATGAACATCTTCTTCAAGGCACAGGACATAACATTCAGGAGGGATGCACATAACGGTAGGCCAAGGATTAATAAGAAGGATTCAGTAATGGATAGAATTCAAAGGGAGATTGGTGAATATTACTATTACGTTACTGAAAAGGGATAGGTATTTACGCTGGTGGCTCCTTGTCTTGAATGGCGGAGTTCTGTTCCTGGAGCCTACATTATTTATAACCTACTGCTGGTATTTGGGTGAGCTGGGGTTCATTGCCTATTAGGCTCACCGCACACCAACACTACAATAACATCCCACATTGAGGATTAAAACCCACTCCACTTAAGCCCTACCTTAATTAATTACCATTACTTAACACCATGTTAAGTAGGTAAACTATTACGTAAAATTAAGGTTTCCATAATCCAATTAGGAGGTTTCGCTTTCCTTTAGGCCTCCTCAAATTCATCTTCACCGTAATGCTTAAGCACCTTAACACCATTCTTCTTAGCATACTCTATAGCCTCGCCAGTATCCTCATCTTCATTAATGTAAACTATAAGCGGTATTAATTCAATATTGCCTTTCAATTCCCTTAACTTAGGTAATTTAACAGCTACAAAATTCACCGCATCATTAAACCTAAGGGTTGCTTTAATCTCAACAACAATAGCCTTACCATCAACCTCAGCATAACCATCAACTTCAATAACATTCCTAATAGCGAATCTACTTAACTTATCAACATTAAGGCCAAGATTCCTCTTAATCCACTCAGGTAAATAATGCCTAGCATCTCTCTCAAGAAGCAATCCAACGCTCCTAGATAAGCCACCATAAGTTGACCTAAGATTCTTAAGCTCAATTCTAATATCTCTAATTTCCTGCCATATTTT
>NZ_DAXS01000079.1 GCF_002506515.1 Caldivirga sp. UBA161 | reverse complement strand
CAAACCATCAGAAGAAAAATCCTCTAAACCCGGGCAGGGGAATTTAGCTCCAGGGCATTGTGCATGTTCATCATGAAGCGTAGTATCTGTTAATATAGTTATAGTGGTATTCTCCATACCACCACCGAATTCGCTCACAACAGCATGCTTGTAGTTTGGCCATGGATACTTAACACCAGTGTACTCACTGAAGAATTTAATCATATCACATACCCTATGGAAGCTAAACCTAGCTAATTCACCACTGCCCTTAGGCACATAATGCTCAACCTCAATGCCTCCACAGTTATTCTTAATCACCTCGAATTCAGCGGCAGCGAAGGCTATTAAGTAGGAGGAGTGCGGCTTATCTAGCCTCCAATGCCAAAGCGTCGCCTCACCTAAATCCCTACTCTCAACCAGGTAGCCATTTGATACTGCAGTGAGGGGCTTAGGCACTATTATCGTTAATTCACTGGTAAACTTCATGCTTGGGTAATCAGGCAATGGTATCCAGTAGTGATTATCCTCACTCTCACCCTGGGTCCAAACCATCATTTTCCTATTGGGGTAATACTCATCAGGTAGTATAAAATGCACACCATTCCTTGGCTTAGCGCTGTAGCTTATGGAGACTGCTGCTTCACCTGTTTTATTTAAGTAAACCCTTAGTGAGCGCCCATCATACTCAAAGCGTGTTGGTGAATCATTAACGGTGACTGAGGTTATGTTCATCTCTGCTGCGTCGAAACTTAGGTAACCCTCATTATTAATCACATTAATAATGTACCTTGCATCCCCCTGAATGGATTTATCACTTAAATTCAATCTGAGGGTTAAGTTTAAGTGCCTAACAATGTAGCCATAATATCTCTGATACTGCGGTTCATAGTCTGGGTAAGTGAAACCCCTACCCACTAGGTATGTTGCCTTCTCAAAGGACATGCATTAGGGGTTATTAAAGCCTAATTAAGCATTACCTTAGCATTAATAATGCTTTTAAGCCGCAGCCACTGCATTAATTATGGCTGGCGTTCAATTCAGGGAGGTGGTTCAAGTAGCCATGGTCGTCCCAAACATAGAGTCTGCAGTTAAGGCGTGGGCTAAAATACTTGGCGTTAATGAACCTCAAATAACTGAAACCGAGGAGTGGGAGAAGACTGGAATGAGGTTTAGAGGGGCCCCTTCAAGGGGTAGGGCTAAGTTAGCTTTCTTCAGGCTTAACAACATAACTATTGAACTTATTCAACCAGTGGGTGAGCCAAGTACTTGGAGTGAATTCCTTGAGAAGCATGGGCCGGGAATACACCACATAGCCTTCAATGTGGATGATGTTGATGAGGCTGTTAGAGAGTTACTGGGCATTGATGGTGCAGTTGAACAGGATGGTAAATTTAAGGGTGGGGGCTACGTTTATGTTGATGCCAGGAAGAGCCTTGGGGCGATAATTGAACTGCTTTACCATGAGAAGTAATGGGTTAGTTTAATTTATGAAAAAGCTTATAAAATCCATGCCTATAATGTTAACTAAGCCCCGGTAGCTCAGCCTGGGTGGAGTGTCCGGCTCATAACCGGAAGGTCCCGGGTTCAAATCCCGGCCGGGGCATCAGTATTATTACTTAATAGCATTAAAACGCTTCTTAACCAGGGTTGAATAATTAATGTAATGCTGCAGATTTAATTGCCTATTCCTTTATTACACCCTCTACTGCTGCAAGCTTCCTAACCCTTTCAACACCATTAATCCTCTCTATGAATTCCCTTACTGGTTTAGGAACTAGTGAAGCCCACTCTTCCTTGCCGAGCGCCATCAGTAGCCTAATGTTGGTACCGCTTAGCTTCTCCTTATTGAATAATGGTGTGTTGAATACTGGTATTTTCCAGAATGATAATGCTAGCCTAGTGAATTCATCATTACTGTAAACCAAGTCAAAGCCTGGGCAATAATTCCTAACGTAGGAGAACCATATTGAGGCTAAGCCACCTGTATCGGGTATTGTACATATGCTGTATTTAACATTAATTGAGTCAAGCACCTCAGTTAACATATCTATCCTCTCACCGGCAGTGAAGGGGTTCTTGAAGGTGAAGGATTGATTCGATGAACCTATACCAACTATTACCCTATCCACTTCATCCTGCTTAAGCACCCACTCTATCGCGCTTAAGTGCCCTAAATGAACCGGTTGAAACCTACCTATGAACAGTGGCCTCACTTTGATCAATTGGCTTTTTTAGGGGTGTTTTTGTGCATTATGGTTAAGCATAATTAATTTAAGTTTAGTTTAAAATTAAGATGATCCTTAACCACAGTAGGCGATGTTGGGTGGCGGTAGGTATTCATCCTCCTTAGCAGCCGCTTCCTTAACCCTACTAAGCCTCTCAGGCTTAAGCAGCTCACCGAAGACCTCAGGTCCAATACTCCTCAACTGCACTATAACCTCAAATAACTCCCTCTTAAAGGCCACGGGGGTTTCCTCAATGAATCCCCTAGCATCAATCCTAGCTCTTGGGAATTCCTTAAGAATCCTCTGGGCAATATCATCAGGCACATTAAGCTCAATAACCTTCAAGCATCCTCCATACAGGTCCTTGACAATGCCCTCTAGGCCAGTGCCCTTTATTCTCTCAAGCCTTGCCTTATCTAGGATAACGGCTATCCTATAGGGCATGCCCATCACCTCCTACTGCTCACCACCATTGGTTTTAAGTCAACCTCAAGCTCCCTCTCCTTTAACTCAAGGTACCTCCTGTTAACGAATGGGTAATTGTAAACCCTCCACCACTTAACGATAATCCTGTAGACCTCGGGCCTAAATATTATTGGTGGTGGTTCAATACCCTCAGCTATCAACCCCCTTATGAAGCTTCCACTGAACCTCTGCGCCACATCAGCGTGTCCACATGTATCACTGTAGGCTATTTCCCCACACTTAGGGCAATACCAAAACTCCTTAATGTTAACGGGCCTTATTTTAAGGCCCTTATCAACATCGTAGGGTGGTTCAGGTAGGCCGAAGCTTGGTATACCCTTCTCCCAAAGTATCTGTGTTGCGTATGGGTCGTAGTAATCACCAACGGCGGCATGATCCCTACCAAACATGTGGTGTGTGCAACCCATGTTCTGCCTAATTATCCCATGTAGCAGTGACTCAAGTGGATTACCATACCTCATGTCCCAGAGGGTCATTGTAACCATATGCCTCCTTGGGCTTATGTAGCCGTACTTATTAACAGCCTCATGGCCCTCAAGTATTGCCTCATCAACGAAGTCCCCAAGCCTCTTAGCCCCTATTATTGCGTTAACCAGTATACCATGACATGGCTCAATGTCCCCCAAGTAAGCCGCATTCTTCATTAGGTGCTCATGGCCTGTGTGNNNCTCTGTATCTCCTCACGGGACTTAACTGGTGGGTACCAGAACCTACTATATGGGTCCTTGAACACTGGCTCATTAATCACATAAACCTTGCCGGCCAACGCAATGCCAGTCATGCTCCTATATATCAACCAACCTGGATGTTTCTCATCAAACCTTTTCTTAACGACCTCTGGGTTTTTATCAGGAGTCCCGAAGGTTCTGTCAGCCAGATCCTTAGGGTCAAATCTCCA
>NZ_DAXS01000007.1:1169-49056 GCF_002506515.1 Caldivirga sp. UBA161 | reverse complement strand
TTAAGGTTTCGCAATTATGTTTAGGTACGTGGCATCTTCCCCCTTCTAGGGTTAGGGATGAGTATGGTGTTTATAAGGTTGATGAGGATGAGGCTGTTAGGGTAATTAAGAGGGCTATTGATTTAGGCATTAATTTCATTGATACAGCTAACGTATATCATGGGACAATGTCTGGGCCAGACTACATTCATGCAGGTAATGCAGAGAAGATACTTGGTAAGGCAATAAAGGGCTATGATAGGGAGTCCTTAGTCATTGCAACCAAGGTTAGATTCAGGATGGCTCCTTGGCCTAATGGTGAGGGCTTATCTAGNNGTGGCAGATTAAGGAATCACTAAGTAGAATGGGAATAAGCTACGTGGATATATACTTAATGCATAGGCCAGACCCATCCACACCAATTGAAGAAACCCTAGATACTTTAAAGGACCTGGTTACTCAGGGTCTTGTTAATTATATTGGTGAAAGTTACTTCCACCCAGAGGACATAGAGTATATTGTGAACTACTCAAGGCAAATTCACTTACCATTCATAGCCATGCAGGAGCCATATAACCTCATTGAGAGGGATATTGAGAAGGATAAGGTACCATTAGCCAGTAGATACGGTTTAGGCATAATGGCCTACATTCCTTTAGCCCAGGGAGTATTAACAGGAAAGTACCTTAATGGTATACCTGAAATGTCCAGGGCAAGTTACATCGATGAAATACGGTGGAGGTACTTAACTCCAGAAACGTTAAAGGCAATGAGGGAGTTCCATGAGTTGGCAAGGGAATTAGGGGTTACTGATGCTCAATTAGCGTTAGCATGGATTTTAAGGAAGTCGGAGGAAATGGGGGTTACTATAATTCCAATAATAGGTGCCACAAGTGTGGCTCAACTTGAGGATGATGTGGGAAGCATTAATGTTAAGTTAAGTAGTGACGTGATGAAGAGGTTAGATGAAGTTTCTAAGATGGCTAAGATTAATTGGGAGGTTAAGTACGAGAGGATAATTAAATTAACCCAATGATCTCCTCGCCTAGGGATTGGGGGTTGTTGGGGGAGTCTTATGTGATAGCCTCCTAGTGAATGTTTAATGTTGTGTTTACTGGTGTATTAAATGGTTCTACTGTTCTTGGGATCATGAAATTCACCCACACTGGCAACTGGGGCAGGAATATGCGTATTCACACGAGAATAATTGGGTTAAAAGAAATTAAGGAGAAGGAAAGTATGTACGCTCATTTTGAAGACAACACAATCCCTAAAAGTGAGGCCTTTAGTGTTTGAGTAATGCTCCATTACTTAGTAATTTAAAATATAATAATTAGGGTCATGCCGGGTTCAATTCATCATGCCCTCAGAAGCACCCCTACTCACTAATCACCACTGGTGTTGAATATCAGTATTTTTATTAATTACTCGCTTCAATAATGACTTTAAGTAACCCTGGTATTTTATTAGAAGGGGCATAATTTACGTTAATTTAAAATACCTATAGGGTATTTTTCACCATTACCTCTTTATCTCAACTTTAGCTGGTTTAATCTCTATTATTTGCCCAGCCGCCACGGTTCTACCCATGTCTCTAAGTGAGAACCTACCCAGTGCAGGTAGGTCTGAGAACCTTTCAACAACAACTGGCTTAAGTGGCTTAAGCCTAACCATTGCTACGTCGCCTCTCTTTATGAATTGAGGCTTCTGCTCAACAGTTTGCCCAGTGGCCGGATCTAGCCTTGATATTAACTCTATTATTTGGGTTGGTACAGTTGCCGTGTGTACGTGCATTACGGGGGTGTACCCTACACCTATTGTGGTTGGATGCTCTAGGACTGCTATTCTCGCCACTATCTCCTCAGCAACTGTTGGTGGATTGTTCAAATGGCCAGCTACATCACCTCTCTTTAGGTCCTGCCTCTCAAAGCCCCTAACGTTAATACCCACGTTGTCACCTGCCTTAGCCTCCTCAAGCTTCATATGGTGGGTTTCAATACTCCTCACGTCACCAACCTTAGCTGGTGGTAAGACAACAACTGTGTCGCCAACCTTAACCACACCTGACTCAACTCTACCAGTTATCACAGTACCAGCGCCTGTTATTGAGAATACATCCTGGATGGGTAACCTAAGCGGCTTATCAATTGGCCTTGGTGGTGGTTCAATTAAGTCAAGAGCCTCCAGTAGGACTGGACCATTGTACCAAGGCATGTTGCTGCTCTTAGCCTTAATGTTATCGCCCTTTACTGCACTTACAGGTATGAAGGGTACTTTATTAACATCGTACCTAAGTATCTTGAGTATCTTAGTTAACTCACTCTTTATTTGTTCATACCTCTTCTGATCATAATTAACAACATCCATCTTATTAACTGCAACTATCAGGTTCCTTATACCAAGTGTCCAAGCTAGGAATAGGTGCTCCCTTGTTTGCCCCTGTGGACCAATACCAGCCTCAAATTCACCTGGCCTTGCTGAAACAACTAATAGAGCTGCATCAGCCTGGCTTGCACCAACTATCATGTTCTTCACGAAGTCCCTATGGCCAGGTAGGTCTATTATCGTGAAGAAGTACTTCGGCGTCTCGAAGCCTATGTGCATGGCCTCAATGGTGACACCCCTCTCCCTTTCTTCCTTAAGCCTATCGGTTATCCAAGCATATACGAAGTCCTCCTTACCTAGCTTCTTAGCCTCGGATTCAAGCTCGGCGAATGCCTTCTCATCAACATAACCTGTTTCAAGCAGTAGCCTACCTGTTAATGTTGACTTACCATGATCCACATGCCCTATTATAGCTAGGTTTAGGTGAGGCTTCTTCAATGCACTCTCAGTAGGGTTCTTTATTATGCTCATCAATAGAAGCCATTAATCTACTCTTTAAAAATTTAACTGAATAGGCCCTTAATACATATGCTTAAACCGTAAGCTCCCACTCATAACTCTAATAATACTTCACTGAAAACCGGCCCATTTATCATTTCTTAACTAGTAAGGGCTACTAACTCTAAGTACTTAATTTAGCTGCCTATTATTAATGGGCGGCCATTAAGGCTCAGGTTGAATTAACGACTTAACGTAGCTTATTAGCCTACTTTTAAATGCCTTATAGGTGAATAACATTGAATGTTCCTTAACCCTCATACTGTACACATTAAATAACTCCTCATTACTTAGCAGCCTAATTATCGACTCAACAGCCTCATTATTGCTTAAGTACCCTAACCCAAATTCACCATACTTAACTATGTCACTCCATAAGCCACCTGACTTATGAACAACAGGCACTGCCCCAGCATACTGGGCCTCAGCTGCAACAAGGCCGAAATGCTCATTAACTGCAGTGTGGAGTAGTACCTTGGCCCTACATAAGTAGTCCCACTTAGCTTCCTCACTGGCATCAAGTATGAATTCAACATGCTTAGCCTGCTCCTTAACACGCCTAAAGTACTCCTGATTGTAGGGTAGCCCAATAATGTAGAATGAGGCCTTAGGGTAATAAGCATAGGTGGTTTCCATTATTTTAATTGCATCTGTAATTCTCTTATCAGGAGCTATTCTACCCACGGTAACCACTATGTCCTCCTTACCCGATGAACTGCATTGATGCGGCATTACTGGAGGGTAAAGCACACCACTTAGCCTTGGCCTATAGGGTAATTGATTAAGAGTCCACTTTGAGTTAGCTAGAAGTAGCCTAGGCCCTAAGATGGGTAACGCTATTCTATTAAACTCTAGGAAAACCCTCCTCCTAAGCCTGTAGGGTGGCATGTATGTTCCTGGGTTATTTAAGTAACCTATATCGAATGGCCAAAGCATAACATGGTAAACCGTGTTTATTGTTAAATCATACCCTAAACTCATTATGCCTGTTATAATGTTTCTAATTAATCCACGTATAGGTAATTTAGGATCATATTCAAATGCACTCACTATCCTCCGGGCTGGTATATCACTTATCCTGCGGTCTATCCCTCCATTGAAGAGTAGAATAATATCCACAGTGAATCCGCTTTCATTAAGAGCCTTAACCATAGCGTATGTTACCAACTCCTGCCCACCCCACCTACTTAAGGTATCATAGGCTACTGCTACATGCACTGATCACCTACTGCACTGGTGGTATTAAGCATTAATAATCATAGAAGGCTCTGGCTTAAATCCATGGCCTAAAGGGATTAACATACTTCGCATTATATTGAGCCTCAATTAATTATTAAATAATGTTTTTTAACCAGTTTATTAGATAGCTTATTACTTACCATGAAGAGTGTTAAGATTCTTAGGGTTAAGAGTGTGGGGGATTTTTACATTATTGAGGATGAATTATCTAGGCTGCTTCTTAGTGATAAGAAGCCCCTTGATCCAGATAAAATAGACCCAATAGAATTGGCTTACTTAATATACGCTGGTGATTTTAAGGTTTACGTTAATGGAAAGCAAGTCTCAATAAGTGATGTACTTCATTCAGGTGATTTAGAAAGGTTCGTGGTTTACCTGGACCTGAGGAATAGGGGATTATATGTTAAGCCTGTTAGGGATGGTAAAATAGATATGCTTGTTTGGGATAAGAAGAAGAATGCTCTCTCATCAAATCCCCAATATATGATTAAGATACTTGATGAGGGTAGGGGGATTAAAACAACGGAATTACTTGAATTAACTGATTACGCTGAAAGGAATAGGATGAAGCTGATACTAGCCCTATTGAGCTCAGAGGGGACATTAACCTACTATAGGGCATTCACAATAGAGCCTACTCAAAGAGATGCGGAATGGTTAAGGGTGAGGCAGGTTGGTGAGCTTAAGGGACCTTGAGCAGGTAATAGATGCATCAAGGACTAGGAGAATTAAGGTTCTAGTGAAGTTTAGGGGGATTAAGAACTTCATTATGATTGATGGTGAAATCAAGGCAATTAACATGGAGGGTTTAAAGATACCTTGGAGTAGGGCCTTCCAGAAGCCGCCACATGTGGTGCTTGATACGTATCATGTAGAGAGGATAGATGTGATATGTGGTGATAAGGTTGTTGCATCATATAGCAGCTTTAATGACTTGGTTAAATCATTAAATAGGCTTGAGTGCTAGTTTAATAGGGAATACTAATGCTGGTGCATAGTACGGAAACGCTTATATATAGGGGGCTGGGGCTGAGGACACATGGTCATGCTTGATGTCTTATCTAACGCGTTGATAAGCATAAAGAATGCGGAGTCCAGGGGTGATAGGCAGGTTATTATTTGGCCGTCTTCGAAGCTAATTGGTAATGTGCTAAGGGTTATGCAGAGGTATGGTTATGTTGGTGAATTTGAGTATGTTTACGATGGGAGAGGTGGTAAGTACGTTGTTCAATTACTAGGTAAGATAAATGATATTGGCGCCATTAAGCCCAGGTTCCATGTTAAGGTTAATGAACTGCAGAAGTGGGAGGAGAAGTACCTACCGGCTAGGCAAGTGGGTATACTAATATTAACAACATCTAAGGGAGTGATATCCCACTTGGAGGCTAGGGAAAATAAGGTTGGGGGTATTTTAGTAGCTTACGTTTACTGATTAATTGAAGCCTCCTTACTAATACCCATTATCACTAGGTTTGATCCATCATTAGGGCACTTTTCCTCCTCAACCTTACCAACATAGTCACCTGGCCTAAATTCCCTAACCTTAACGTAACCACATGTTGGGCATTTAAGGGTTGTGTACTCGCTTATTCTTCGGGAAACCGTTGATGCCATGATATTTCTCAAGTCCTTTGATGTAACGTAAAATAACGTTACTGCAATTGCAATGGTTACCAGTATTGGGATTACCACAGTGTATAAGTCAATGTTAATTAGCATTAATGGTCACTGGGCAACACCAATTGTATTGCCAACACCCACTATTATGACTTCATCATTGGGATCCGAGTAGGAGTCAATTACCTTACCTAGTCTTTCAATAACCTTATTAACAGCCTCATCAATGGGCTTTGTCATTGCATTGAGGGCCTCAGGCATGCTCATCTTTATTAAAATAGCGTAAATAGGCGTATTATACTTAGTTGCAATTGACTCTATGTTAAACTTCTCAACACCAATACCACCCATAGCCACACCAAGCCCCTCAGCTATTGACCCACTCTCCTCACCCTCCAGCTTTAAGGCAGCATCAATCGTTATCATTAGCCTTGGCCTAGCATTAATGTTCTCATAAATGTACTTAATAGCATCATCCAAGTGGCCCACTGTCCCACCTGGTCCTTCAGCCTTAACTAAGTATATTTTCCTACCCTTAAAGTTACATGAGGCTATGTAAGTATCCTTAACTGAATCACCCATTGGCTCCAGGTTACTGCATAGGTTCTTAAACCTAAAGATGGTTAATGGCCCTGCTGAATCACCAATAGGCTGCCCTTTCAGGAATGCTGGCACTGAACCATTTAATGCATCAATCTCCTCCTTTAATAATGGTAATATTGCTGCCAATTGAATAAGCAGGTAATAGCTCTTGTACTTCATTGCCAACCTGTAGTAATGATCAATAACCTTATATATGAAATTCAACTCCCTCAACACATCAACAACATTAGTGAAATTCTGGATAATGGGCCTACTATTACTTATGGCAGGTATGAGCCTTGAGACGTCCTTCTCAAGCCTATCATTATATGAGTTTATGAGGGCCTTATACTTCCTAACTAAACCCTCGGGTTCCATGCTAGTTGGTTCTATTATAACCATTTCCATTAAATCCCTTATCCTACTTTCTATTAGCCTTTTATCCTCATTAACCCTATTTGCTATGAAGTCTAATACCTGCGTAATATTGCTATTCATTGAGATCCTTAACCTATTTAAGAAGCCACTGACCTGTGACTGGTACCTCCATAGTTGGAATGTTTCATAAAACCATGGGAAGACTCCGAACCATAGTATTAAGAGGATAATATTGTATAGTATGTATTGTTGAGTACTCTGGCTACTCACTGGTGTTACTTGAAACACTTGAAGTATGCCTAAGGCAGTCAACGTATACACCACACTCTAAGGACGTAGTGGGGTAATTAAACGTTTTCACAGTATTTAAGCAAGTACCCTTCATGAATTAGGGACTTGATTTTTAAATTGTTTTCCACTTTGGTTAAAACTTTAGTGCATTATTTTTATAGGGTATAAAATTAAGCTATAGTGGTGAAGGATATTAGGGGGGTTAGGAGCACTAAGATAGCTAAGGAGGATTACTTAATGGCTATTAAAGTGTTTAATGACTTCTATGGGGAGGCATCATTAACATTAATAGCTAATGAACTTGGTGTAACCCCTGCCACAGCCCATAAGGTAATAGAACATTTAGAGAACGAGAATTACGTTGTTAAATTAAGTAGAGGCGTGTATTCACTAACCAATAGTGGCGATGAAATAGCTAGTAAAATGCTTAGTAAACATAGGATTCTTGAAATATTCTTAGGTATACTGGGCTTCAACATACTTGAGGTTCACATATATGCCCATGAATTAGAGCACGCTAATGATGCTGTAATTGACCGAATATACAATATGCTCGGTAGGCCCATGACATGCCCCCATGGCAACCCAATAACCGGTAAACCAGAGGGAATAAGGCTATCTAGGTCTTATCCAGGTAACGTAATTATAACTAATGTGGCTGAATCAAAAAATGTATTGAATTTCTTAATTCAACATAAGTTAAGTATTAATGATAAGCTAACAGTTGTAAGGAGGAGGAGGGGTAACGTAACTATTGAAGTTAATGGTAGGCAAATAATTGTGGATGAATCCATAGCCTCAGGGATAATGGTGGCTGAGGTAAAATAACATTACCTTAAGGATTAAGTGAACATTAATAAATTAAACATAGGGGGTGCCCAGGTGCAGTGCAATGATGAGCTAATTAATGCGTTGGAAGGCTTACTTAAGTTAATGTGCAATGGAGTTGGCATTAATGACGCATTGAAGGAGATTTTAACTAATGTTAAGAATAAGCAATGCAGCAGCATGGTAAAAGATACTATAGGTAGGATATTAAGGGGTGAAGTTAATGCGTTAAGTGAACCATTATTAAACAATTACCTACTTTACTTTAAACCAAAGGCAAGTAGTGAAATTAAGAGTATTTTACCTATAATCCTCACCATGGTTAATGAAGGTAAGATTAATGAGGCCTTAGGTTACCTAATGGGTAATATATGTAATTTACCAGATTATGATAGGGTGTACATCATTGACTTAGCTAGGTTAATAACGCTGGCTAAGCATGATAAGAATATTATCGATTATATTAAATGTAGGATTAACCTAATACTCCGCACATCACTTACCTAATTCAGGCGCCTTACTGGTTAAGACTGCTGCAAGTGCATTAGCCTGAGACTGAGCCTTAACCAGTATGAGGCCTATTGATTCAGCAGTGGGTATGTTGGCATTTAACGCTAGGTTACGTGCCTCAACCACCGCCCTACCTATTAACACACTTATCGTTTCTGGAATTAGTAATGCAGAGTTGACGGCAAGGTTAAACGCCCATGATGCAGCCTGCTTAAACATATCCTCATAAGCCTTAACGTCTATAGCTAACTCCTCACCCTTAATTATGTACTTAGCGTTCAGTAATACTGCCTTAACCTTAAGCGATTCATAAACAGGCTTAACGTTAATTAACCTAAGCAAATCAGCTAACTCAGGGGTGACTGTATCACCAGGCTTAGCAACTTGAGTATCCCTGGCAACCCATATTTTACCATCCCTAATCTGTGTTGGTATCTTAAGCTTACTGAACCTACTTAACACAGGACCTGGATTAATGCCAGTGTTACCTGCTGGGACAATTATATCGGATTGAAGTACGTCACCAGGCTTAGCGTATCTCCTAACTGAATTATCTACAATAATACGGTAAAGGTCAAAGGGATTCTTATTAGTGAATATGAAGCCATTCTCACCACTCAAATACTTCTCAACCTCAGTGTTAACTGAATCACCATAAACCCTCCTTAAGGCTATTATGAATAGTTTATTTCTAAAGATCTTAACAACACCATACTCCCTTAAAACCCTCCTGTATTGGTGAAGCATTGATGCGGGTAACCCCCTTAAGTCAAATATCATTATTACACTATACTTCTTGATTAATTCCTCAAGCTCCTTAAGCGCCTTAACCTTCCACTCTGGATACGGCTTAACCCTAACATATCTCTGCTGCTCAGCTGAAGTACTAGCCATCATTCACACTCTGAAGGATTATTATTAAAACTTTACTGCGACTTAGGTTAGTTAATTCCATATAGTTAAATATGCGTCATCACATTAGTAGCGAATTAGGGTTAATTAAGTTGAAAGGTAAATTTAACTTCTATGAAACCTATTGCTGTTGAGCAGCCTCCTGAATTACCTTAACCGCCTCCTTTTGAGGCTTTGCCTCAGGCTTCTTTGGATATTCAAGCACCTTAATCTTAATGACTTCAACCTTCCTAAGTGGATATATCCTCTTGGCTACATTAAATAAATCCACCTGCATCTTACCCATTATTGAATCCCTGATCAATGAATCAAAGTCCATTTCCTGACTTAACTTATCTAACCTATCCATTATTGACCTCCTTATTAAATGCTTATGAGTCCTAGTACACCTATACGTGGTTATTGCTAAAATCTCCATCCTTAATCTCCCACCATCCTTGGTTGTTACATCCTTAATTACCATTACCTTACTTGAACCTCTCCTAACAAGATTCCTAACATAATCCCTTGTTAACTCCATTCCATTAAATTGAGTTAAGGCCCTATCACCATCAACACCACTAACCCTGAACCTCAGCTTAACGTTAATGTGTGATAAATCCTTAGTTAAGTCATATAGCGTCGTCTCAACATTCCTACCTATAGCCTTAGAGGGTTCATCAACTGGAATCTCAACTATAGCCTGAGCCCCTAAGAATGCTGGTGTATAGACGGTTAGCCATTTCTTAAACGCCCACTTCCCCAATGGTATCCTCTGCTGTGTAGCCGCTTGTTGAGCTTGAGCCATCATTTAACCTACATAGTCTTAGTTTAAAAACTTTACCATAAGGGCATTACTGCTCCTTCTCAATAGTTATTTTCCCTCCCTGTATCTTAACGTAAACGTACTCGCCAACATCCATCTTCCCACCCAACTCATCCATCTCCTCCTCAGTCAGCATTAACGTTACCCTAGGTATCGGTACCTTACCGCCAATCATTTGGCCAAGCATTGGTATTGACCTAAAGATATTCTGCATCATTTCCAGCATATCCCTACTCAATGCTGATGACTCACCGGAACCAGTAGCCACTAATCCAGGGTTCTCCCTCTCCTCAACAATATCGATCTTAAACATCTTCCCACCGAAGGGATCCATTATCAGTGTTTTGCTAACCACGTAGCCTTTGAATCCAGCCATAGTTAAGTATCATTAATTCACTTAATATACTTTCCGCACAGGGTTTAACCATGAGTTATGAACTAAGCAGTGCCTTAATTGCCCTCTTTAATTCCATTAACTTAGCTTCACCACTCATTAATGCCCTTATTATTAATTCCCCTAATTCAGAGTCTTGAACCATTGTCCCTATTGAGTTCCCTAACACGTCTGGATCCATGTAAATCATCTTAACAGTCATCCCACCATCAATAGTGAAGTTAACCCCCGTTATCCATGATGCATCATCAGATGCCAGGAAGGCTATAAGATTAGCCACATCCATTGGATTACCAACCCTACCCGCCGGGTGCTGAGCATGGTCAAGGGGATTTAATGATGGCTTCCTAGGTGGGTATTGCCACTCAGAGGTGTCTATCCAACCTGGCGCCACTGATACTACCCTAATCCTATACTTAGATAGGCTAATGGCTAGGGAATGGGTTAATGCAATTATGCCGCCCTTTGATGCTGAGTATGGTTCAGTGTTGGGTTCTGATTGAAAGGCCCTGGTGGAGGCAATATTAACAATGACCCCACCGCCACGTTTAGCCATCTCCTGCCCAGCATACTTTGAGCATAACCATACGCCAGTTAGGTTAATTGATATTACCCTATTCCACTCATCTAGGCTTTGCTCAAATATTGACTTACCACTGAAGCCTACTCCGGCATTATTAATTAAAATATCAACCCCATTAAACCTCTTAACAGCCTCATTAACCATATTCTTAACATCATCCTCAACAGATACATCAGCCTTAACGAAAAAGGCATCCACGCCATTACTCCTAAGCCACTCTTCCCTCCATTTACCCGCCTCCTCATGAACATCAGCAATCACCACCTTAGCACCCTCCAACCCTAACTTATAAGCCACAGCAGCCCCAATACCCCTAGCTCCCCCGGTTACTATAGCTACCTTACCACTTAACCTACCGCTCATAGTATTAAAGAACCTAACCCCTTTTAACTATTTAATAATCTACTGAATCCTAGGTAACGTAACCGCACCCATTGATGCGGAGGATACCAGTGAGGCGTACTTAGCCAGTAACCCACTCTTATACCTTGGCGGCGGGGGCTGCCACCTACTTAGTCTCCTCTTAATCTCCTCCTCAGGGAGTTTCAAGTCAAGTCTACCATTTTCAACATCTATTATAATCACGTCACCCTCCTCAACAACCGCTATTGGCCCACCTACAGCAGCCTCTGGAGCAACATGGCCAATCATTAATCCCCTGGTTGCTCCACTGAACCTTCCATCAGTAACTAAGGCAACATCCTGCCCTAACCCAGCACCCACTATTGCTGAAGTAACCCTCAGCATTTCAGGCATGCCAGGTCCACCCTTAGGTCCCTCGTACCTTATTATTACGACATCCCCAGGCTTAATTTCACCCCTCCTTATTGCTTGGAATGCATCAACTTCACTATTAAATGGCTTAGCCTTACCCTCAAACTTCATTATGTTGGTTGCAGCAACCTTAACAACAGCACCCTCAGGCGCCAATGAACCCTTAAGTATCCTTATACCACCCCACGGTTTAATTGGTGTTGATGGGTCCTTAACTATGTGACTATGCTCAACGTTAGGTATCTTGTAGTCCCTAAGGTTCTCCTCAAGGGTCTTACCGGTTACTGTGATTACTTTACCGTTAAGTAAGCCAGCCTTCAATAACTTACTCATTACTAACGGTATTCCACCAACCTGATCCAACTCAGCTGGTACGTAGTCACCACCGGGTCTAAGGGCAGCTATGTAGGGTACCTTCCTTGATATCCTATCGAAGTCATCTAGGGTTAACTTTACCCCAGCCTCATGGGCTATTGCCAGTAAGTGGAGTATAGCATTCGTTGATCCACCTACCGCCATTAAGACTGTTATAGCGTTCTCGAAGGCTTCATAAGTCATTATATCCCTTGGCTTAATCCCCAACTCAGCAACCTTCATTAAAGCTAAGCCTGTTTCACGGGCATAAATAATCCTCCTAGCCGATGTTGCTGGGGGAGTTGCACTTCCAGGTAAGGCAATGCCTAAGGCCTCGGTTAGCGCAGCCATAGTATTGGCCGTGAACATACCTGCGCACGTACCGTAGGTTGGGTGGGCGTTTAACTCAATATTATATAACTCATCCTCAGTAATTTTACCAGCTATGAAGGCTCCAACAGCCTCATGAACATCCTCTATGGTTAACTTCCTACCACCGTAGAAGCCAGGCTCGGAAGATCCGCCGTAAAGGTATATTGATGGTATGTTTAACCTAGCCATTGCCATTAATAACCCTGGCGTAGTCTTATCACATCCCCCAATACCAACGAAGCCGTCGAAGGCATGGGCATTAATCTGGGCCTCAATAGTATCAGCTATAACATCCCTACTAACTAGGCTATACCTCATACCTTCCGTACCCATGCTGATATTATCATTAACAACTATTGTGGGTACAGTTAATGGAGTACCACCACCAGCCTTAATACCCTCCTTAACGTATGATGCTAATTGAAGGGTGTGTATATTGCATGGGCCAGCTTCACTCCAAGCCACTGCCACAGCCATTAGGGGCTTGGCAATATCCTCATCAGTTAGGCCGATTGATCTCAGGAAGGCCCTGTGAGTGGCATTTAAGACGCCATCATACCTATCACTACTCCTGATTTTAACCTTTATAGATACCATATGTTAGCCCTAATGATTTGCTGTTTTTATGCATTAAGTATTAGTAGCGCATTAGGATAATTACCCTCATTAAGCATACTACTATAAGTAATTCGTAGAAATTCCTTATTATGGTTTCCAGGTTAAGGCCATTATTGAACCTATAAGCAGTAGTAGGAATCCCAATACAAAGCCACCCATTAGTGCTGTAAAGAAACTTACTATTGATAGGATTAGGAGTACTGCACCTATTACATGAACAGTATCCTCATTTGTTAATCCACCTAACTTAGCTGATAGAACTAGGGCTACTACGCTAACTATGATCCCTATGATGGATAATACAACGATGGGTATCCCTATTAAGCCAATAAATGGTATGAAAGTGAACGCTGCTGAGAACACGAATTCAATAATTGCACTGATTAGAATTATTATACTACCCGCCAATGAAAACAAGTAAGCTCCTCGTGGTGTCTTAGGCTGCATTAAGCCTACTTCAACGCCTGGTTAATAAATATTCGCATACCAGTATTAGCCACTAGTATTCATTAATTCTAATACCTTCTCCCTGTAGTTAATTTACTTTATGCTGACTGCTGACTGAAGGTAAAGTACATTATATGCATCTCTCCTTTTAACCACAGCGAACGTGAATATGTGGTCCACTTGCCCATCATTAGCCACAGCCCTTACATATTTAACTTCATCAGGATTACCGGTTTCAACGCCATCAAGGTTAAGTAGCTTAACCTCAGTGACACTTAACCCCACGTTACTTAATTGCCCCCTTACACAGTTTACTATTGAATCAAAGGCTATACCTTCACATGAACCACTCATGAAGGCTTCCATTACCTTACCGTGGATTGATTGAACCCTCCTACGTAACCTCTCATCTATATCAGTATCCATAATTTAAGCCATAAGTAACCCTAATTTATGCTTAACTAAGCATTAAGTGAATTAGCAATTAGGAATTACCACTGATCAACCCTGTATATGTATGGTTCCTTAATTTCCCCATAATTAATGCCTCCTAGGTTCATTACCATATAAGTGCTTGGCGCCTTAAAGACTTGAGCATTAATGCATTTAAGTAATTTAGGTGGCGCATAGATTATTAAGCCCTTAGCCCCATTAACCTTGGCAATGTGGTTTAGTAATGTTAATGCTGATTCACAGTTAATTGAGGCAACCTCCTCCACAGTAATTACGCCATCATCATTAATACCAGTGGTTAAAGCATAAGCTAATGTGCCAGTGCCATTACTTAACTTAAGTACATTCACATTAGTGCCTCTTGTTAACCTTAACCAAGTGGCTTTAATCACATGACCCCTAACGTAGTCGCTATTCCTAATTAAAACTCCATCAAGGTCCTTAACCTCACTATTATAAATCCTAAGGAGCGCATCAGCATCAGACTCATTAGCATTACTTACGCTTAACTCCCTATCGCTAAACTGCCTCAGATCAATTACTGGTACTATGCCATACTCCCTTAGGTAAACATCCTTAAAACCAACCCTCCTATAGATTGAATAGGCTAAACTACCGTATGTTGTGAATAATGCTAAGGCGTCATAATTACCCCTCAACTCATCAACAGCATACTTAAGTAAACTACTAGCATAACCCCTACCCCTACGCTTAACACTAGTACACACTCCAGCAACACCACCAACATTAATAGCCTCACCATTAACCTTAATTAAGCGGTCAACAATGTAAAGCATGGAGGCTAATTCACCACCATCCTTCACTGCGAATACCCAGGTAGGCTTATAGTAAGGATAATTATTGAATAACTCCATTAAATCCCCATTACATGCATAATTGACGAGGCTACATGCATCCCTAAAGCACTCACAGAGTAGTTTAAGTATGAGGCATTGTTCATCACTTGAAGCATCCTTAGGCGAAATCCTAAGCATCATTAATCACATTACGCTGCATTTAGTGTAAAAACATTACTGTAGCCATAGTAGTAAGGGAGTTAATTTTTAGCCTCATAAATGCTTAATGATGTTTAAGGATTATTAGCTATCTCCTTCCGCTGAGTCATTGGTACTCTTGTCCTACTCCATGAGGTTACTATGGCTATAATTATTAATACCAAAGATACCCTAAAAGCCACGTGGAGGCTATTAATGAATGGCTCCATGAGGCTTGGGGTTAGTGTTGATGCACCAACGAATATTTGGAAGGCAATGCTCCTTGGTACTGCAGCTGATGACACCACTATAGCCACTATGAAGCTTAATAACATGCCTATGTTGCCTATGGTCCTATTAGTTCCTGAGGCAACCCCATATAGGTTACTTGGAACCTCATGCATAACCATTTTACCGTTTGCCGCAAAGAACATGGCTGCACCTGTACCACTTACTGTAGTTGCAACAACTATTAAGTAAAGTGGTGTGTTTAATGCCAGTAAAGTATCATAGAGTACGTAGGCTACCGCCTGAAGAGTTAAGCCAACTGAGGCTATAACCCTCGCATCAAACCTGTCAGCTAACCTACCACTAAGGGTTGCCGATAATGAACCTATTAAGTAACCTGGTATTAGCCAAAGCGATGCTTCAAAGGGATTAAGACCCCTAACCCCCTGCAGGTACATTATTATTAAGAAGAGTACAGCGTTATTAGCCATGTATTGGAAGAAGTATGATAAGCTAGATAAAGTGAACATCCTTATTTTAAATAGGCTTAACCCAATTAAAGGGTACTTAGCCCTCACTTCAACGTAAAGAAATAACACAAACAATACCGTAGCTACCACTAGCATTAAGCCAACCTCCTCACTATATCCAATTCCCGAATACGTTATCCCAGCCATCGAGTATAGGCCGAGGGATAAGCCTAATGTTACTGCACCAGGAACATCAAAGCCCTGCCATGTTCTAATACCCCTATCCTTAAGGTATATTAAACCCATTATGAAGCTAATGATGGCTATGGGTACATTAATATAGAATATCCACCTCCAGCCTATGAAAGTTGTTATAACACCCCCAGCTAGTATGCCGGCTACTGCACCTAGGTTCCAACCCATGCTGGTTGTACCAAATACGAAACCCCTCCTACTGGTTGGGAAGTAATCACTGGCTATGGCCATTGTATTACTGGACATTAATGAACCGCCAAAGGCTTGAACAGCCCTAAACCCAATTAACTCCACTGCATTGGTTGATAAACCACATAATGCACTACCAATACCGAATAGTATTATACCTAGGTTAAACATCATTGCCCTACCCTTTATGTCACCTAACTTACCTAGCTGTGTTGAGAATATTGTTACAGACAATATGTATATTAGAATCACCCATATTAATGTGGATAAGTCGGTATGAAGTGCAGTGAGCATTACTGGAAGCGCCAGAATCACTATGGTGCTGTCTAAGGCAACCATAAATGATGAGAGAGTCAATAGCAGTAACACAATGAATTGAACCTTATCCATGATGATTCAACGTAAATTTAACCTTTTAAATATTACTCAATCACTCAATTAAACTGAACTTACCATAACGTACCTAAGGTTTCATCACTTATGGTAGGATGGCTTATGAATTCTGTTTTTCCTACATTTTAAATTGCTTAAGTGAATCAGCAAACCATTAAATCCATACCAAAAAGCCAACATAGGAAACCCACATGGAACCTTACCCTTTAAGAAGGGGTAAGGAGATTATACGTAGTAGTAATTCCACGGCTCCTCATCACTCTTGAACACTAAGCAGCCGTAATTATCACACTGTATTGAGGCATAGGGATTACCTAAAGCCTTCTCCCTCACGTTACCTACACTTGGTAGCCTAACACCTATAATGGTTCCAACTTCCTCGGCAACCTTATCAGCATCCTCAATATTAATCACTAGGTCATTTAACCTGAGTTTATGAAGCCTAAGGAGTAAGTTAGATAACTTGCCGTTAATCCTATCAGCTAACTCTAAGTCGTCCAAGGTTGGTTCATCAATAGTCTTGTATATTGCAGCTAGCTTAATAGCGTGGTAAGCATTATTGAGGGCCCATGTTGAATTACCAAGGAGTATGTTCTCGTAGAGTAATGCCATGTTGTTTAATATTAATTGCCTAATCGCATCAATAGTCCATGTTGTTACATTAAACTTAAACTCTGGTGGTGAGCCGCAAATTATCCTAGAATCCCTAATTAACCATATGCATAATGGGTCACCATAGTAGCACCTATTAGTTAATGTATCTGCATTAGTTTGAATTAGTGAGATAAAGCCATTAACCTCATTAACCCTTGAACCACCTAATGCTAGGACATTAATGTCACTGAGGTATCTTGAGAAGTCCCTGGGCCTATTCACTGACCCGAATAATATAACTGTGGCTCCGCTACTGCATAATTCCTCAATGACTCTGCTTAACATGGGTTACTGGCCTTAATGAGCATTAATTAACCTTACTCATCCTTAATGACGAGGAGGCTTAAGCCAGGTTGCTTTAAAGAATGGTGTAGTTATTTTAACGTATTATTATTTAAGTATTCAGTTCTGCTTTAAAAGATGAGGAGGTGACTCATGCATGAGGTTGACTATTCAGAGGAGTATACCATTCCCTCGCATAAGCCTAAGTAGGCTCATTAACTATTTAACATACATTAGGGATAATGGGGTTGCTAACATTAATGACTTGAAGAATTCAGGCTTAGACTTCGGTAAGGGGAAGGGTGACATAACTAGGTTCTTTGAGAAGCTTGGGGTAGTAACCGTGCATGATGATGCCGTTTCATTAACAAGCCGTGGGGAGGAGTTGGTTAATGGTATTAAGGAGCATGGCATTATGGCGTTTCATGAGTATTTGGTAAGTGAACTACCACAATATAGGTTGCTTATTGATGTTTTAAGGGATTTAGGTAAGGCTAAGGAGGATGATGTTCTAATGGAGTTGAATAATAGGATTGCATTGGAATCACCTGCAGCATGGGTTAATAGGGTTGCATTAAGGTCTATGCTTGGTTTACTACAGGATATTGGAATTGTAGTTAAGGTTAATGGTACAATAACATATGTTAATAACGACTTCACAGATCCCATGGAATGCTTAGGCAGGATTTCAGTGCAGGTTAATGGCCAATACTTGATTGGTATTAGGGAATTAAGTAACTGCCTTGGTAGGGTTATTGATCCTTCATCACTCATTGAATGCGGAGTATTAATAACAGCCCCAAATAATACTCTATTAAGGTTTAACAATATGGAGTGTGTGGCTAGGTTACTGAGGGCATATCAAGTTAACGTTATTTAAAGTATATTGTAATCCATTAATATTAATTATCACTTTACCACTACTGCATGATACTGAGTAATCCTTAACTTGACTTAACTTAACCTGCGTTAACTTACCATACTTAATACTCACTAATGAACCATCATTCAGCTTCACTAAATCCACGTGATCCTTATGAAGAGACTTAATTAAATAATCAATACCACTAATGTTAACCACTTCCCCCTTACTTAATCCAATTAGGTGGATTGAGATTGACCTCTTCTCAATCCTCTTATCCCCCCTATAGCCTACTACCTTACTGGTTTCCTGCATGAAGCTTGGTAACTCCCTATGCACATTTAATGCAATAGACCTTGCCAATCTCTGGTTAGTGACCTTTATGTCAAAACCACCATTAACGTCCTCAACCTTAATCACCCTACCCCTATCCTCACCCTTAGCCAACGTCATTCTGACTATATCCATTACCTTAGCCTTAAATTCACCTAAATCACCACCAATAAGTCTTACTTGAATAATCGCCTCCTCCTTCTCCATTAATTCAGCCCTACAGGATGGGCATAAGTCCCTCTTAAACATTAACTTAACAGTGTACTCCTCCTCATAACTATTAGGCATTAATTCACTTGCCTTACCCTTAACCTTAATCTTAGCCTCATCTCTAAAGACCCTAATACTAATATTATCAGCAATACCCTTAATCCTTATTTTCGATGATATTAGCTTCTCAAGGCTTCCAATACCCCTACTCCACCTACCATTAATGAAGTAGGCGCCACAGCCATAGCACATGAGGATATTAACCTCACTCGGTACTTCAATTATCTTATGGGTTAACCTATAGCAGTCTGGGCAGACGCCCTCAATGAGTACATCAGTCTCCCTGCCACATACTGGGCATATTTTCCTCAGCATTATAATTAAACTTAGGTACCCTTGGCTTAAATAACTTTACTATGGTATGAATTAAATTAATGTTTAAATCAAAACTTAGATTATGATTTCAAGCGGCCTTTAAGTACCTCTCATATTCCCATGGCGTGATTACGTTCCAAGTTTCCTTCCAATTATACACAGCTGAGTACTCACTCCACTCCTGGTTCTTAACCTCAATGTAAGCCTTAGCCGTTTCACTGGGCAGGAAGCTGAAGGCCTCACTCTTGGCGAATTCCTCCACGGCTTCACCAAGGTTAACTGGTGTTTCCAGTACCCCCTTTAAGTCATAGGCTATGTCAGTTATTGGGGCTGGTGGCTCAACCTTATTCTTAATTCCGTAAACCGCAGCCTTAATCATTGCAGTGAAGGCTAAGTACGGGTTCATGCTTGGGTCAGGGTGCCTATACTCAATCCTGTTAACCCTCTTATTATAGTAGGGTATCCTAATCATAGCTGACCTATTTGCATAACCCCAAACTATCCTGGTTGGCGCCTCATGATGAGGTACAAGCCTCTTATATGAGTTAACGGTTGGTGCAACTAGTACACTTATTGCTTTAGCAAACTTCAATATACCTCCAATGGCGTAGCGGCACTGCTCAGTGACCTCCTCAGTCTTTGATTCAAAGAGGTTAACACCATCACTCCATATACTTATGTGGGTGTGCGCGCCACTACCATTAATCCCCCAGAAGGGTTTAGGCATAAAGGTTGAGACTAGGTTAAATTCACCGGCAACATCCCTGGCCATTAACTTATATATGGTCATCATGTCGGCTATCTTCAATGGATCATTAACTGGGATGTTTATCTCATACTGTGATGGCGCAACCTCATGATGAACCTTACTCCAACCAATACCTAGGGCCTCAAGGTTCTCAAGTATCTTGGATATTGGGTTAAGTAACATGGAGCTATTTCTACCCTCAAAGTATAGGCCATCATCAGCTAACTCAGGCTTACCCCCATTCTCCTTAACGATGAAGAACTCAACCTCAACACCCATCTTAACATACATGTTCTCAGCTGCTAATTCACTAAGGGTCTGCATAAGTACATTGCGTGGGTCAAGTACATTGGGTTTACCTGAATCGTCAAGTACACTGAGGAATATGTCAACTATCTTTGAACTATTCCAGCTCTCGATGAATATTGATCTAAAGTCGGGTAGGGCAACGAAGTCGCTCTTATTAACAGTGGCGTAGGCTGGTATTGATGAACCATCGAAGGGCATTCCATCAGTGAGTATATCCTTGGCGGCATCTATGGGCATTAACTCAGCCCTGGGTCTACCATGTATGTCCATTAGTATTGGTTTTACATATTTTACCCCCGCCGACTTCAGTATCCTCCACACGTCTAGTGGGTCTATTTTACTTAGGGTTTCCTTTATTGAACCCTGTGGCACGGTGATCTTCTGAATACCCCTTATAAACCTTTACTGTCTAGTTAACTAAAAATTACGTTCAATATATTGCCTATTAGAATATTCCTACTACTGTTATTGTAGTCAATTTGCCTGGTATTTCACCTTACAGTAAGTTAATTTTTTACAAGTATAGGTGCAGTAAGCCATCTCTCATTCCGTACACTAAGTCGGAGTACTCTAGTAGTATTGGATCATGAGTCGCCACTATTACTAATCTACCCTGCCTTGACGCCGCTTTAAGTAATTCACCAACCCTACGTGCATTATCCTCATCTAAACCCACTGTGGGTTCATCAATTAGGATTACCCTCCGACCCTTAATTAAGGCAACAGTTAACTCAACCCTCCTTTTTTCACCGGTGCTTAATTCAATTATCCTCCTATTACCTAAGTTACTTAAACCAAGCCACTCAAGTAGGCTACCTACGCTTACACTACCACCATGATTGCTCATTGAGGCTAATTCAACGGATTCATTAACTGTTAAGTCATTAATAAGCACCTCACCCACTGGTAGGTAGAATACTAGTTCATCCATCTTCCTCTTATTATCCTTAACTTCAAGACCCATTACTTTAATTGACCCTTCATAGGGAATCCTACCTGCAATGGCCTTAAGTAGCGTTGTCTTACCACTACCGCTAGGACCAATCACAGCGACTAGAAGTGGATTATTAAGCCTAAGTGATACGCCCCTCAATGCCTCAATTACGCCTCTCCTACTCTTATACTTAACCTTAACATTAATAACCTCAAGCATTGGTAACCCTAGCCACTAAATAAAGCATTTAAATTTAGGGCTAGAGACCCATACATATGAGTCAAGGGGAGGGTGAGAAGAAGCCTGAGGAAAAGCCTAAGCTACTTATACCATCCTTCCTAAGGCCTGATGCTTACGTTAAGGAGGAGAAGAAGGCCGCTAGGGAGAGGAGGCTCAGGGTTAGGAGGAGCAATGATGTTGAGGAGGGTAAGGCAATGCTTAATCCACAGGTTGCATCAGAGCTCGGCATCACTGATAAGGTTGAGTTAGTGCTTGTGGGTGGTGGATCGAGGGAGAGGAGGTACATAATGAACACTGTTGTTAATGATAAGGTGCCTAAGGGTGAGGTTTGGTGTAATGCAGAGGAGATGAGGAGGTACGGTATTGCTGATAACTCAATAGCTACTGTTAGGGCTTCAAGGTGAATTTAAAGTAAATGAGTACTAACGGTGATTTAAGAATTATGTTAATTTACGGTTTATTAATCTATGTGGCTTCATATATGCTTGTTCTTTCATCATTAATGATAGCGGGTATTGAGGATTACAGGAGTAGGTTAATTAATGATAAGCTTTGGATACCGGCCATTGCAGCTATACCATTAACCATTTACCTAGCCATTAACAACATGATTATTGAGGGGGGATACATTATTGATGTTGTGGTTGGCGTAATACTTGCAGCCTCAATATATATAGGTAAATTTATGGGTGAAGCTGATTCAATAGCCGTATTACTCATATCACTTGCCACGCCACCACCGTTAATCCTTAATCCAATGCTCCTAATCCTTAACCTACCAATTATCTCAGTTTTAATAAATTCAGTTATACCAACGCTTACCTTAATGATGATTAACATTCATAATAATGTTAAAAACCGTAGAAGATGCGGTAACTTAAGTTTAACTAAGCTAATTCTACTAAGATGCTCCAGTGTTGAGTCAATACTCAAAACACCCCTAGCCTACTCAAGTCCAGGTGGTTCATTAATTAGGGCTGGGAGTGATGCGGAGTCCTACGTGTCTAACTTGCCTAAGGACTCATGGATCTGGATGATGTATAATTACCCCTACGTATTTATCTTGGCAGTATCCTACGTAATCTACTTAGTGGCAGGCAACATAATAGCTGATTACGCCCTAATGCATGCTTTAATAATCCCCTTAATTAGCCAAAACGTAATCTGAACCAGTTAACTTAGTTACTTCATTTAATATTCTTAACTCATCCCTAGTGGCTAGGGTTATTGCCTTACCTCTCCTATTAAGCCTTGCTGTCCTCCCTATCCTATGTATGTACGTTTCAGGATCCCTAGGCACATCAAAGTTAAGTATTAGGCTTACATCAATTATATCAAGCCCCCTTGATGCTAAGTCAGTGGATATTAATGAACCAGTGGGCAATTCCCTAAACCTATGTAGAGCGCTTTCCCTAGCTTCCTGCCTCATGCCACCATGCAGTAGAAGCACCCTTAAGCCATCATCCCGCAGCTGCCTATACAATTTATAGGCCCTTTCCCTGGTGTTGGCAAATATTATTGACTTACCTTCAATTATTTTACCAGTTAACTCATACTTACTCCTCCATGAGCCATTCACAAGGTAAACTAATTGATCAACCATTGGTAATTCATACTCATGATTACTAACCCTTATGAATACTGGATTCCTTAAAATCCTCTTAACAGCATCATGAACCTCACTGGGTAATGTTGCCGTAGCCGCGTGGGTTTGCCTCCTATTACTAGTTAGGCTTGATATAGTGTACACATCATTTATGAAACCCATATCAAGCATCCTATCTACTTCATCAATAATAAAGTACTTAACATTACTTAAATCCACAATTGACCTATCAGTGAGGTCAAGTAGCCTACCTGGGGTTGCCACTATTAGGGATGCATCCTTAAGAGCCTTAATTTGACTACCGTATCCGACACCACCATAGATAACTGCACTGTTAAATTTAGTGTACTTATTGAAGATTAGGAATTGATTCATTATTTGAAGCGCAAGCTCTCGTGTTGGTGAAATTACCAGTGCCTCACCTAAGTTACCCTTCATCATGTTCATGGTTGGAAGCAAGTATGCTGCAGTCTTACCGCTTCCAGTCCTAGCCTGCATTGCTACATTAAAGCCATTAAGTATCTTAGGGATAACGCTTCTTTGAACCTCAGTGGGTTCACTAAAACCGTATTCACTTATTGCTTGCCTAAGCTGTTCCTTAAGTAGGTTGAAAACCATGATTCCTCGAACTACTAAGCCTAGGTATTAATAAAACGGTCCCTTTAAACGCTTTAAGGCAAGTATAATAATGCCTTACTAATACTGTGGGGAATTAGCTAAATATATTATTGTTATTTTACTTACATTAGTATAATATACGTTGAAACACCATGGAGTAATACTTATAAATAGGCTACTCTACTGTAATAACAGAGGGTTAAAACTCGGGCTTTCGTTTAAAATCAAATGCCTTTTTGCCTCTCCTCCTCAATAAGGTTAAACCCACTCACCAATGCTGTAATTTAATTGCACCTAGGAATCACAATACTCCATTTCCTCAATATTACCAGTAATACTTATAAATAGCTTAAGTAAACTCCTCAGAGCAGGTGGGGGTTGTGGAGGAAACAGGATAGGGTTAGGTAAGTATATTTTTAAATGCCCTAAATGTGGGTATGAAACCCAACCTGAGGCGGGTAGGTTCACATGCCCAAGATGCGGCTCACTAATGGAGGCTATTCTGGCTGAGGTGCCTAAGGATGTTAAACTTAAGTATAGGAGAAGGCTGGGTGTTTGGTCGTATTCCCAGTTACTGCCTGAACCTAAGCATAGGATTACGCTTAATGAGGGTGGGACGCCATTAATAAGGATTAGTAAGGGTTTATTCGGTAAGTTTGAGGGCCTTAATCCAACTGGTTCATTTAAGGATAGGGGTATGGCTATTGGGGTTAGTTTAGCTAAGGCAATAGGGGTTAGTAATATTGTTGTTGCATCCACCGGTAATACTGCAGCCTCAGCCTCAGCTTATGGTGCCAGGGCTGGGTTAAGGACCATAGTGCTCTTACCCAGTGGTAAGGTAGCTAGGGGGAAGTTAGTTCAATCAATTATCCATGGTGCAGACATAATGAGTATCAATGGTTACTTTGATGATGCGTTAACTGAGGCAATGAGTATGTTTAAGGCTGGTAAGGCATACTCCCTAAACTCAATAAACGTCTGGAGGCTTGAGGGGCAAAAGAGCATAGCCTATGAGGTGTATGAGGACATTAAAGCACCAGATAATGTAATAGTGCCTGTTGGCAATGCAGGTAACATATACGCAATATGGAAGGGTTTCTGGGAATTAATGCAAGTTGGGTTAATAGATAAGATTCCTAGAATGATTGGTGTTCAGGCTGAGGGCGCATCGCCACTTTATGAAACATGGAGGAGGGGGGCTAATGAGTTAATTGAGGTTAAGGAGCCTAAGACTGTGGCGTCAGCGATAAGGATTGGTAGGCCAGTGAATTGGCTTAAGGCTCTTAAGGCTGTTAATAATTCAAGTGGGTTATTGGTTACGGTTAATGATAATGAGATAATGATTGCTAGAAGTAGGTTAGCTAGGAGGGGTATCTTTGTTGAACCAGCCAGTGCATCAACATATGCTGCTTATGTTAAATTAATCAGAAACGGCGTGATAAGCAATGGTGAGTGCACTGTACTGGTGTTAACTGGGCATGGTTTAAAGGATCCTGATTCAGTCAAATAAAATGACTAATGAGTAATGAGAGATACTAAAGCCATGGCTTCCATTAAATCACCGCTTAACTTAATTAAACCACTTAAATATGCTTGAACTGGGTCTATTTGCCCATTAAGCAATTTAACAAGAATATCCCCTGAAACTTGAATTGTTAACGTTGGGTTGCTGTAAGTACCCTTATTAATTATTAATGATCCATTATTAATCATTACGTAGAAGGGTTCATAATCATTACCCTTGAATTGAAACACCTTAACACCCTTAACATTGCTTAATAATCCCTCAGCTTCCTTAACCTTAGCCTCAATTAAAGCGTATGGATCGTTACTTGTACTCATACCTAAAGTACCTTAAGTCCACTTATTAAACGTTACTTAAATTATCACCACTTATGATTTAACATTATACTTAGTATTGATGGCCATTTAACCACCGCCTATAAGCTTAGGAATCTTACTTATACCTTATCAGGTCCTTAATATGAATATTCCTTTCCGCCACAGTCCTACTAATGAGTGGTAGTGGGTTTATTAAAGGCCACTTATAGATTACTACATCAAGTATTTCACTTTCATCATAATTCACTGTAAAGTAGCCCACTGGTTTAACATCATTCCTATTCAGCATGCTTTTAGCTACCTCCCTATGAATTACATCACTTACAAATGGATGAACTAGTATTGATCTATCGAAACCAAATGAAAGGTACCTAGCTGACACAGTGAAACCTCTGTGTTCGGTTCTCCTAATGTCTAGGAAGTGATGTGCTATCAATTCGTCATCAGCTATTATGACTAAGTCAACCTGTTCATCAAACCTCACGCCACCAAGCCCCCATATCCTATAGAGGGCATCATTATATGAACCACTTATGTACTTGCCATAAGCCTCAATAACCTTAACATACCCACTCACCACATCCCCATACTCTAGGTATGGGAATGGTGAGAAGCCCAGCAGCCTCATACCAATGGGTTCAACCTCCTCAACCCCCACCTCTTCGCAGAGTCCATTAATCCACGGTATCCAATTGAAGAATTCCTGCAGGTAAAGCCCATTACTTATCCTCAACCCCACACCACTCTCCTCAAATCTTTTAACAACATCACCCACCAGCATTATTGAGCCATCTAATGTTACGTAGGCTGACTTAATTAATCCACCTTCATTATCAACCACACCTAGTCTTAACCACTTACACACCATGGCCCTTAAATCCTCAGGTAGCCTCGCCACAGCATGCTGGTACTGCATTACTCATGCACCGTTCACGGTTTAATACCTATGGCCATGCATCATCAGGGTAGAAGGCAATCCTCATAACTCTACCCCCCTTCCCCCAGGCCCTGGCCATGGCGCTTGTATTAAATGAGGAGGCAACGTTACCTTTAGCATCAATTCCTATTACGCCAACCAACCCGTTACCATACCTCTCAGTAACATTACCCACAACCCTCCTTAACGCCTCCCCTATGCTTAACCCATTCTCAACTAGGTAAGCTGCCCTAATGCAAATCATGCTCCTCACTATGATCTCTCCCAGCCCTGAGGCTGAGAAGGCTGCAACACCGTTTTGAGCCCAATAGCCTGCCCCAGGTATTGGTGAGTCACCAACCCTGCCGTCAAGCTTCAGCCACACACCACCCGTGGATGTACCGGCAGCTAAGTTACCATCCTTATCCAACGCCACAGCCCCCACAGTATCTCCTATTCCTAATTCACTAATTAACTTAAGGTTGCTGCTGAAGTAACCTTTACCGTTCATGTAATCCCTAAGCATATCCTCATACCTCCTTGACTTAGCGTCACTGTAGAGTTTATGCGTTGGTGTATATAGTTTCCATAACCTAGCTAATTCCGTTGCCCCATCCCCGGTAATAATGACGTGGTTTGTCTTCTCCATAACCATTCTAGCCAACTTAATTGGGTTGGCTACATTCTTAACCGCGGCCACCGCCCCTATCCTCATTGATCCCCCATCCATTATACCAGCATCCACCTCCACATTACCACTTATGGTTAGGACCGAACCCTTACCAGCATCGAAGAACCCTGAATCCTCCATATCGGATACTGCAGCCTCAACAGCATCCACTGCGCTTCCATTCTGTAATGCCTTAAGCCCATTAATGGTTGCATTTTCAAGCTCCTTCACATACTTAAGCCTCTCCTCATCATTACTGAACCTATATCCACCTGCGCCACCGTGAATCACTATTATTGGCTCCACTTGAGGGTGCTTAAATGAACCTTTTAAATTAATTAGCCTTAGGAACTTGGTAAACAGGCTCCTTAATGATCTTAAGCAGTAGTATTAGTAGTAATGACATTAACCCAATTACCAAGTAACCTACCTTAATTCCTAGGGCTAACCCTATTGGGATTGTTAACACTGATGATATTCCATAGGCTACCGCCAGGGTAGGCATGTAGAGTATTGGGCTTGAAATTGATGCAAGCAATTGAAGAATTATTGAGTAAATCATCATTGATGATGCAGCCACTGCGATTAAAGCGAATTGGTTATTGAAAATGTAGGTTAATATCGATGATGCAGCAAGCATAATTATTGAAAGCCTTAATGAATATGATAATCCCCACCTCTTAACCATTAGGTGCACTGGAATTATTGATAATGGTATTGACAATACGTATAGTGAACCAAGCCAATACTTAGACAGTAATATGGCTGAGGAAACCATATATGGTAGGGAGAAGGACACAAACACAGCTATTATGAACATTGCTTGATTAGTTACTGCATATCTTAACTTAGTTCCCCTCGGCTTGAAGTAAATCGAGGATAAGGATAAGTAGAATGATAATGAAAGCATTAGGACTGTTATAGTTATGAAGAGTACGCTACTGTTAAGTACTGATGATAAAACACCTATTACTAAACCAACGCCGAATAAGCCTGAATAAACATACATTATATAGTCTATTAAACCACTACTGCTTAATATTATTCCAATAACCCCTATTAACGCCATGAAGTAAAGCCCCATTCCTAAGCCTAATAATGAGTTACCAATGTACGAGTTATTTAATGCATGAATGAAACTACCAACTGCACCTATTGATAAGGCGATTGAGAGTGTATCACCGGCCCCTATTCTTGACACTAGGAGTAGGCCTATTAATTGGGATAAAGTGAACATGGCTATGAATAAGACTCCAGCGGCTATATTGGTTAGCCTAAGGGAGGCTAAGAAAAGTATGTATCCAGCTAGTGTAACAATACCATATGCACTATACTTTAAAGTACCCACTGTGTTACTAAGAGTGGTAAGTACTTAATATATTTTATGCGAGTATTAAGTAACTACTGTACTTCACAATCATTAATCCGAAGCAAAATACAGAGACTTAACTGAGCTTAATCATGGGTTAGTTAAGGATGACGATAACTTATTAAATCCCAACATAAAAACCTAGGTATGAGTAGGCTTAGGTTAATTATAGTAGTTGCCATAGTGATAATCGTAGCCGTAGTTGGCGTATTATCCTACATGCTGCTAACCCCACCAGCTAAGCCTAGCCCAACGGTAATGTTGAGCAAGTGGAGTAGTTCAACATACACCGCTAACTACACTATTACGTATAGTGGAAGTATAAGTATCTTCGGTATAATAGGTATTTCATCATCAATTATTGGACCAAGCATAACCTGGTCCCAGAATACATTAAATAAGGTCCTACTTATATTAAGCCTTAGGAATCAAACCAATACCCTAGTGGCAATGAATAATATTGGTAATAATGAATATAACTTATGCGTGGCACTTATGAGTGGGTTAACTTTAAGTTACTGCCAGCATACGTCACCTTCTGAATTACCTTTGATTAACTCATTATCATCCTCATCATGGAGTTTCTTATCTAGAATTAACGTTAATGGCATATACAGTTACTGCTATGCATCAGTATCGAATAGTAGTGCGCAATCTTATAATGTAACCCTCTGCATATCGTTAAATGGAGTACTCACGAAGGCATATATAACTAAGCATACCCTCTCAGGTTTCTACAGCATTACAATGACTATTAATGGTGTTGAGTTTAATCAATTCCTATCAAGTGAATTCAATAAGGTTAATAGTAGCTGATAATCTTTAATTTCCAATATACTGATGCCATTAATGATTTACCTTTAACCTTAACACCAATGCATACATTTAATCAAATAATACACCTTAAGGGTTAAGGTTCAGGAATGCATATAAAAGTTAATTGAAGTACACCCATTAGGTTGCTTAATGTGTAGGTTCTCGTACTATTTCTATTTAATTTTTATAAGGATCCAGCGTATTGCCCTATTATGATTTTCAGGTATAGGGATTATCATAAGGTGGATAATGAGTGGGTTAAGGTGTTTGAGGATGGCTACTTCAAGCTTAGTTCAATAACTACCAGTAAGGTGGTATCAACAGTAATTAATATTAATAATGGTGAGGGATTATTATTTACGTTAAAGGGGTCTGTGAGCATTAACGGTGTACACATGAGCAGCTTTGATGCCGCATATATTCCTAAGGGATCAAGTTTAAAGGTTGAGTTAAACCCAGGTACATTAGCCTACTTAGCTGAATCATGGGCTGATAACGTTAGGGAATTTTACGTGAAGAGGAGGGGGTCAGTAAAACCAGTGATATCTGGTGTTCCACCCTATGAGAGGAGTGTATACACAATGATAGGTGAAGGCGATCCAGCAGACTCCTTCCTAATGGGTTATACTGAGGGGTCTGTTGGCAACTGGACCTCCTACCCACCTCATAGGCATGATGGGAAGCCTGAGGCCTACATATTCTATGGCGTAGACCCTGGCTTCGCTGCTCAATTTATTCTGAGCGAAGAGGAGGAATTAGCATATGTGGTGCATGACTTCGATGTGGTTTTAATAAGGAAAGGCTACCATCCCAACGTAGCATCAACGATTAATAGGATAAGCTATGCATGGGTTATAGCTGCCCCAAGGGGGCAGAGGACACTTGCAGTTAACATGCATCCACTATACAGTGGGCTACCAATGGGTCAAACCCACTTAAGGCTAGGTAAGTAATTGTAGTTAACCACAATTTAAGCAAACTGAATACTTAATTCTCCTTAACCTATCCCTCAATATCGTGTACTCTATGATAATTGTTAATACTATTGACGCTACTAGTATGTAGAGTAATACTTGATTGGTTACTGAGTAATATAGTGTTGTTGCCAGTAGGGCAATACCAATTGCTATAATGACTTTACCATATAGCTTAACAATCATAAGTGCCCCCACCGCCACTAATATTAGGCTTATTACATAGTAGAGTGAGTCTATGGCGTAGGCGTACTGCATTGCATTGTATGTTAACTGAATTGGCTTAATGTAGCCGCTTAAGTATGATGCTAAGTAAGCCAGTACTATGGTTAATAATGATATGGCTGTACTGAAGTAGAGGGCCTTATGTGGGCTCCCATATTTTGGGTGAGTATCGGAGAGCCAGGCTGGTAATAAGCCATCCCTAGCCATACCATAAAGCATCCTGGCTGTGGCATTTAATGTGGCTAAGTAGCAGCTGAACACACTAATAATAACGCTTACTGCAAACAATAATAGGCCTGGTTCACCTAAATAGTGGGCGATGAGTGTGTAAACTGGGTTAACACCCATGCCTGAAGCCTCATTCACAAAATTATCCACAGCATACTGTGAGTAACCAATGTTGACAAGTATTGAGTAAGTGACGAGTACGTATAATATGCCCATAAGCGCAGTAGCCCATAGCGTGCTCACAGGTACATTCCTCCTCGGGTCCTTAACCTCCTCAGATAATTGAGTACTAACTTCAAAACCCATGAAGTAAGTTATTGCGAAGACTAAACCACCTGATAATGCTGATAATGCACCTAAGGGGGTTGATGCGAATGCTCCATTTATGGTAAAAGGTAATGCTGAAAGCTTACTTATATTAGTAATGAAGGTTAATGCAGCGAAGATTAATAGTACAGCTATCTCAATACTGGTTAAAGTAGCCTCAGTCCTAATACTCGGCCTTATACCTAATACAGCTGGGACTAGGGCAAGCACTACTGGTATTGGTAGTAGAATGAATGGATTAATCTGTTGGCCAGTAACCGCATAAATACCCTCAACACCCAGGTAAGCAAATGCCACAGCAACTGACCCAATGCCCACTATACTGTAGAATATGGTATATACAATACCGTTTAGGAATCCAACCCTAGAGTTAATTGTATTTGCCACGTAGGCGTAAAAGCTTGCTGCATGAGGATACCTACGTGCAGTAGCGAATATTGAGTAAACTATTGTTAAGACGCCGAGTAGTGTTATTAACATGGCTAATGGCGCAGCAGCCTTAGCACTACCCATTATTAATGCAGCACCACCAGCTATACTGTATGCTGGAGCTTGACCCGCAAGTGAATTATAGAGTGAACCCAGGAAGCCCACTGAGCTTCTCTTTAATTCACGGCTAGTGGCCACAGCCATGAGTAATGGGTAATTCAAGCCGGGACTTATTTCTTATTAAACGTTTAATAAACCTAATCATGAGGAGTGCACCATGCATTAATTGAAAATTCACTAGCTCTATAGGATATTCATTTCACTGAAACTTAATAGGGCTGGGTTTAAATGTACTTAAGGTATTAAATGATTAGTAGCCGATGTATATTGCCTTAATCCTAGTGAAGAATTCAATAGCCTCCTCACCCATCTCCTTATACATGTCATTCCCTGAACCCTTAACGCCACCGTAGGGTACCCATGGTTCAAGGCCTATTGTTGGCTTATTAACCTTAACAACACCAACCTTAACACCCTCAGTGAACTTAGCTGCTTCACTAATATCCTTAGTTACTATTCCCGCTATTAGGCCGTATTCAGTGGAGTTAACTATGTCTATTGCCTCATCAAGTGTCCTATAGGTCATTACGGCCAGTACTGGGCCGAAGATCTCCTCCTTAGCTATCCTCATGTCTGGTGTTACGCCATCAAATATTGTGGGCATTACGAAGTAGCCGTGGTCAAATTCCTCACTCCCCTTTATTGGTTGACCACCATAAACTAACTTAGCTCCCTCACTCTTCCCTAACTCAATATAGCTAAGTACCTTATCATACTGCTCCTTACTGGCTAATGGCCCCATATCCACACCATTCTTTAACCCATTACCAACAACAATTTTCTTAGTCCTCTCCACAAGCTTACCTAAAACATCATCATGCATATCCTCGGGGACTAGGAATCTTGAGGTTGCTGTACATGCTTGGCCTGTTAAACCGAAGGCTGACCTAACCGTTAACTCAACGGCTAAGTTAACGTCTCCATTCTTGGATAGGACTGTGGCATTCTTGCCGCCTAACTCAAGTTGAACCCTAATGAACCTGTTCATTTTACCAATCTTCTCATTAATTTCCTTACCTGTCTGTAAACTACCTGTGAAGGTTAAGGCATCAATATCCTTATTAGTCACTAACTCATCACCAACCTCACTGGCTGACCCAGTGACTAGGTTGAGTACACCCTCTGGTAATCCTGCATCGTAGAATGCCTTAACAAGCTCATAGGCTATTGTCGGCGTTATGCTTGCAGGCTTCCAAACCACAGTATTACCTGTGGCTATTGCCGGTATTATTTTCCAGGCTGGTAATGATAATGGGAAGTTCCATGGTGTTATTACTGATATTACGCCAAGTGGTTCCCTGATAGCCATTATGATCGTGTTCTTATCCTGTGATGAAATAACCTTACCCTGGCCCCTTGTTATTAGGCCTGCATAGAACCTTAGTAGGTTAACTGTCCTAACAACTTCAAACATGCTATCTGGAATAGTCTTACCCTCCTCCAGCGTCAGTGTCTTCGCCATCTCATCAGCCCTGGACTCAATAATGTCTGCAACCTTATACAGTATCCTAGCCCTCTCCACAGGTAGTGTCTTACTCCACTTAATGAAAGCCTCCTTAGCCTTACCTATGGCCTCCCTGGCATCATCCCTCCTTAACCTGGGGAACTTAGCTATAACCTGCCTAGTATCAGCAGGATTCCTGATTTCATAGAATTCCCTATCCCGTGGAATTATGAACTTACCAATGAATACACCCCTTTCACTCATAATACTGCGTCATGTGGACTTTTTTTAAATTTCACCTATGTAACATGAATATAATGTAAGCGTATTACTGGATAATCGTTAATCAGTTCGTCCCTTCCTACATCATTAATCATCACTTCATCGACCCATCATCACCATGATTACTCACCCTGCGGAGTTTTTAACCTTACCTCATGAATTAACCTAAACTAACCATAATGCCCACTCTAAGCCATGTGTCCTTAATCCCATAATAAGAGTATTCTCTCCAGGGTAGGAATAGTCAATTACCCAGTAATCTCATTGAAAATTAATCCATTTACTTGTAATATATTGTTAATAAAGTATTATAAGGGCTCTACTTAAGCCTAACCGTGGCTTACTCTGAGCGGGTTAAGGCGCTTCTAGGGGGGATTGGGGAGTTTAGTAGGGTTAGGGTGCATTTAAAGGATGGTTCAATACTGGAGGGTTTAATATTACCTAGGCCTGAGGTTGGTGATCCTGATGTATTACTGGTGAAGCTTGAGAATGGGTACAACGCAGGCATTCATGTAGATAAGATACAGGCAGTGGAGGTTCTTGGCAAATATGAGCCACCTAAGGTTGAGGTACCACCATATGGCACAGTAATGGCTGAGAGGGGTACTGGGGGTAGGGTTAGATTTGTGGCTACTGGGGGTACTATAATGTCCAGGGTTGATTACGTCACTGGCGCTGTTTACCCAAGCTTCAGCCTAGAGGATCTTTACCTAATGTACCCTGAACTGAGGAACTTGGCGTCAATAGAGATGGTTAACTTAATGTCAATATTCAGTGAAGACATGACCCCAACCAGGTGGAGTGCAATTGCAGAGGAGGCGTGTAAAGCCTTTAATGATGGTGTTGTTGGGGTTGTTATCCTACATGGTACAGACACAATGCATTACACAGCCGCTGCATTAGCCTTCGCCCTTAAGTCAGCCCCAGGCCCAGTTGTCCTAGTGGGGGCTCAAAGGAGTAGTGATAGGCCTTCAAGCGACTCCTTCGAGAACCTCTACGCAGCAACCCTAGTGGCTTCTCAAGCCAACTTCGCTGAGTCGGTGGTTGCAATGCATGAGGGTACGAGTGATGGTGTAGTGGCTGTTCATAGGGGTGTGAGGGTTAGGAAGATGCATACGTCAAGAAGGGATGCATTCATATCAGTGAACCATGAGCCAATAGCCAGGGTATTAACTAGGGAGGGTAAGCTAATAATGAATACTAGTGATTATAAGAGGAGGGGGCAATTGGAGTGTAGTACTAAGTTTGATGATAAGGTGGCCTTAATTAAGTATTACCCAGGCATGAGTAGTGAATTACTGGATTACTTGGTGGATAAGGGTTACCACGGTATAGTGATAGAGGGTACTGGCTTTGGGCATGTAGGGGAGTGGTTACTTAAATCAATAGCTAGGGCAATTGAGTCAGGCATACCTGTGGTAATATCCAGTCAAACAATATTCGGTAGGGTTAATTTAAACGTGTATAGGAGGGGTGTGGAGTTGCTTAGGATTGGTGTAATACCAAGTGAGGATATGCATCCTGAGGCCGCCTTCGTTAAATTATCATGGGTCTTAGCCAACTCTTCAAGGGATATTAATGAGGTTAGGAGGCTGATGCTTACGCCACTTGCCTATGAGATTGATCAAAGGACAAGGCCCATTGATTATATAGTTAAGCCAAGTATATGAGGATTAGGCATTTTTAAAAGCCTGGAGCAGTTGGCTTAATTAGTGATGTTAAAGCTGCAGGCCACTGATTATTGATGAGGAACTTGGGCCTGATAATAATGCATTTTCATGCCGTGCCCTTAACTAAGGCACTTAACTATGCCATTAACCGTATCATTAGCTATCCTCTCAACCATTGAGTCAATGTTAATGAACCTACTCATCATTTGGAGAAGCCTACCTAAACTCGCATCAGCACTCCAATTAATCCTAGAGCCACCATCACTGGGTTCGATGATTATGCTTAAGTTAACTTCTATTGAACTACCAGCAGCCCTACCACTCACCCTCAACTTAACACCATTTCCAGATGCCTCAATAACCTCAATGACGGTGTCTGATGTTACCCTCCTTAATTCCGCCACTGGAACCTCATCACCTAAGTCAACCCTAAACTTAACCCTAGCCTTTGATTCACTAATTAACTCGTAATCAGTGACGTTGGGTATGCATTTAATTATTAAGCCTAAATTAGATAAAGCCCCAGCAACCTCCCGCTGGGGTTTGGTTAGGTTGAATGAACCACCATAATGTAGGTTAACCACTTAAGACCACCCCATTAACCTTCTACTATTCTTAGCTACTTCACTAAGCAGTAGCGTTAAGGCAGCAGCCCTACCCCTCTCCTCATCAATGCTGCCCTTAAAGTCTGAGGCAAGGCTACGTAGTGGATTATCCAATTCCCTTAAGTCATCATAGAGGTTAGCGCCAAACAATGGGTGATCCCTAGTCATAGATCCCTTACTTGAACCCAGTAGGCCGCTAACCTCATCACTAAGCCTCTCACCCACTAACCTACCTGTGGTGAATTTCCCCCCAATTACTGAGACTAGGTTACTTGGCTTCTCGTGTTTAATAATGGCGAAGTCCCTGGCAGCCTCCCTTGCATTAACCCCAGGCATCTTAATTAATGGCCTAACTGATGCATAAGCCCTAACTACACTCACCTTACGTAATGCTGGAACCATTCTTGAACCCTCTGATGCAAGGAAATTAACATCATCATCAGATATAGTTAAGTTATCTGGGTCATCAACTATGACTGCGGTAGTCCCAACTATCGATGATGATGCGTAGGGTAGGAGTATGTCACCATCAGAGGGCATCCTCATCCTATTAATAACCCTCCTCGTTAACCTACGATTATAAACAACCATCACACCCATCGTAGGCATCATATCAACATCAATGTTAACCATCTTAACCACCCTATATGTCCATGGGCCAGCGGTAACTACAATAATCCTCGGCCTAATCCTCCTAACATCACCAGCCACATGATCCTTAACCACAACCTCATTAATTGAATCACCACTTACATTCAAACCCACTACCTCAGCCCCCTGAATTATTAAAGCCCCCTCCCTATATGCAGATACAGCTACACTGAACATTAGGTCCTTAGCGAAAACCACCTTATCCGGAACCTCAACCACAGCCTTAACCTCAGGGTTTAAGTTAGGCTCCTCCCTAAGCGCATCCTCAGGGTTAACCTCCCTATAATTAATGTTAACTGCCCTCAACCCCTTAATGAATTGCTCCACATACTCCTCATCATCCTTATCCACAGCCACATAGTAGCCACCAGTATCCTCAACCGCGTGGGGGGCTATGCCTGCTATTATCCTATTCTCCTCAGCGCACTCTACTGCAGCCTTAGGGTCAGTTGCCACGTATCTGGCTCCACTATGGAGTAAGCCATGCATCCTACCGCTTGCCCCACTACCAATAACACTCCGCTCCAGTAGCATTACTTGGAAGCCCCTTAATGATAAGTCTAAAGTTGCAAATAAGCCATTAACCCCGCCGCCAATTACAACTACATCTGGGTTTTTAACCACCATTGAATCCTTGCTTATATTCTACATTTAAACGCATTACTAATCACCTAAGTTCATAAGCCCATGGAACCTCCTTAGCCCACCCTAAAGCCCTCTGCACAGCAGCCTTCCAACCTCTATATAGCCTCTCCCTAGCTTCAGGATCCATCCTGGGCTTAAAAACCCTATCAAGCTTCCAATTCTGCTTAATCTCATTGAGGCTCCTCCAGAAGCCAACAGCTAACCCAGCCAAGTAACCGGCGCCTAATGATGTAGTCTCAAACACTGTGGGCCTCCAAACCTCAATACCTGTTATGTCAGCTTGAAACTGCATTAGGAAATTATCCTTAGCCGCACCACCATCAACCTTAATCCTAGGTATTTTAATACCCGTATCATTCATCATTGCCTCAAGCACATCCCTAGTTAAGTAAGCTATTGACTCAAGGGCAGCCCTAGCAATATGCTTCCTCTCAGTGCCGCGGGTAATACCTATTATGAGCCCCCGGGCGTATTGATCCCAGTAGGGTGCACCTAACCCAACGAAGGCTGGTACAAGGTATAGGCCACCTGTATCTAATGCTGAGGCCGCCAATGGCTCCACCTCATCTGATACTTCAATTATCTTAAGGCCATCCCTTAACCATTGCACAGCAGCACCGGTTATGAATATGCTGCCCTCAAGCGCATACTTAGCCTCACCCTCCTTAATTGAGTAGTAGATTGTTGTTAATAGATTCATCCTAGACTTAACTGGTTTATCACCGGTATTCATTAGTATGAAGTTTCCTGTACCGTAGGTTGACTTAACCTCCCCAGTATCGAAACCCACCTGCCCAAATAATGCCGCCTGCTGATCACCAGCATCCCCACACACCGGTATGCTAACGCCACCAAGTAGTTGGGAGACCTCGGGTCCAGTGTACCCGTAGAGGTTACTATCACTTGATGGCCTTGGTAATGGTAATATATCCTCAGGTATTTTACCCTCAATCTCAAGTAGCTCATTATCCCAGTTAAGCCTATGAATGTTGAAGATCATTGTCCTGGAGGCATTACTGTAATCCGTTACATGAGCCCCACCCCTCCCTGGGGTGGCTACATCCCTATTACCCCTGGTTAGGTTCCAGATTACCCAGGTATCAATGGTACCGAAAACCACCTCACCCCTCCTAGCCTTATCCCTAAGCCCAGGTACATTATCCAGTAGCCACCAGATTTTAGTCCCGGAGAAGTAGGCATCAGGTACTAGGCCAGTCTTCTCCTGGATTACATTTAAGTAGTTTTGCCTAAGATAATCAACCGCCTGTGATGTCCTCCTATCCTGCCAAACAATTGCATTATAAACTGGTTGGCCATTCCTGGGGTCCCATATTACTGTTGTCTCACGCTGATTGGTAACTCCTATAGCTGCAATTTCCCTTGGGTTAACCTTAGTGTACTCAATCACCTCCTTAATAGCCAGCTTAACCTTCTCCCAGATCTCCAATGGATTATGCTCAACCCACGCAGGCTTAGGGTATATTTGGGCATGCTCATTGTAGGCGTAACCAATTAAGGAGCCATCACGGCTGAATAAGGCAGCCCTAGTACCGGTAGTGCCTTGATCTATTGCCAGAACATAACTGCCCTCAATCATACTTACGTTATTAAGGTTAACTACACGTATATTTAAATACATACTGCGCATAACATCAATATGGAGATAGGGCACTTCAGGTGGCTGAGTGAACATAAGGCTGATTTAAACATAGCCAGCAGCGGTATGATACCGATTAGTAGGAGTGATATTGAGCAGTTGGGTGAGCCCACAAATATCATGGAGGTGTTAAGCAATATTTACAATGCGTCCACTAAGGCTATCTCATTAACGCACGGTACACAGGAGGGTAATTTCGCCGCCTTATCCGCCATTAAGAGTATGATTGACCAGGTTGTAACAGTAGTGCCTGAATATGAACCAATTAGGATACTGCCAGGTTTCCTTGGGCTTAAGCAGGTTGAAGTTAATGTAGGTAATGGATTAAGTGAATTAATTAACTATGTTAAACCCAGGACAGCATTATTCTTCTCTAACCCAAATAATCCATTGGGTGCGTATTTAAGTAGGAGTGAGATTAGAGATATTGCTGATGAAGCGAGGAGGAAGAGTTCATACTTAATTATTGATTCAATATTCTTGGAGTTTGTCATGGATGAGTTACGCAACCTACCACTGGAGAATACAGTATACACCTTCAGTACATCAAAGTTCTACACTGTTGACTCATTTAAGATTGGTTGGATTATTGGTGATGAGGAGTTGATTCAGAAGGCAGTTAATGTAATTGACCTAGTTAGTCCACTGGTTATGGGGCTTGAAGCATCTTACGCCTCTATAATACTTCAGAACAGGGATTGGTTTAGGAGGAGGAACCTAGGCATAATTATGCCCAATCGGGAGTACTTAATGAGTATTAGTGAATCCTTAGGTGGCTTAATTAATGTGTCCTACTTCAACCACATGCCCATAGCCTACATCACCACTAAGTGTGATGTAGGTAGCCTTAAATTAGCTAATGAGTTATTAAATAAAGGAGTATTAACTGTCCCAGGTTACTACTTCGGAATTAATAATGGGGTTAGGGTTGGCTTAGGTTCGGTTAATCATGATACATTTACTAAGGCAATTAACATAGTGGCTAATGTGATTAAAGGCCTATGCACCAAGTAACTTAAATTAGCCTAAGCTTAGCCTAAGCTTAATGAAGCTTAGGACGCATATAATATTTTCAATAGGCTTAACTGCACTAATTGAGTCAGCCTTGGGAATTAGCAATATTATCCTTCTCCTGGGGTCCTCCATTGTTTTATCATACTTAATCAACTTACTCATAGATGTGCTTGGCCATGAGGAGAGAAATGGATTCACACGTAGATCACCTAGAACACACACCATGGGTAGGTCATTTGCAGTGGGTTTAATCGTAAGCATACTGGTTGCCTTATTCCTCTACTATATGTCACCCATAGGCATATATAAGGCATTAATCATTGTATTAATGGGTCCTGTAGTTGGTTGGAGCCATATGCTGCTGGATATGCTGACTGAGAATGGTATATACGTTAAGAGGAGGGGGAGGTGGGTTAGGTTCGCCCTAGCTCACTATAAGTATAATAATCCCGTCTTAAACTGGTTATTCATAATAATTGGGGTAATGCTACTAATAAAATCACTACTAATAATATATTAATGGAAATGCTCTTCCTAATTCACTTATGAATATGGCATAATTACTTAATTAACCATAAAAATGAGCATTATGAATGAACAATCCATTAATGAATGCGTATTACAATACCAATAATGGTGAAGCTTAGGTTAAAATAGGGTCATTAAAATGGATGAGGGTTAGGGAATTAGCAATAATCAATTAGATTTTAGAGGCGATTACTGATTAGGCATTAATATTGGCTTCTTATTGCATTAATCAGTATTGCTTAATCTATTACTGTAATCACCACTACTTAAGTTAATCTTAGTAATATTTTCCTTACTTGAATTTAACATTAATTCGCCATTCTTAATACTGCTAATTAATTCTTCAACCTTACTCTTCGCAATACTCCTAACCTCATCAATGGGCTTACCCTTAGGGTCTGGAATATTCCACTCAATGAGCTTAACCTTCATGGCCCTTAACATTGGTGCTGGGCAAACCTCCTCTATTGAGCAACCCATGGTCACAACCACATCAGCCCACTTAATCATATCCATGGTCAGTAACTTAGGCTTATGCCCACTAATATCAATATTAACTTCCTTCATTACCTCAACTACAGTTGGATTAATGTTCCAGTACTCATTGCCTCAACACCCAGCAGCCTGGTAAAGGCCTCAGCCATCTGGCTTCTGGCAGCATTCTCAACGCATGTAAATAGTATTTTCACTGGCTTATCCATATGATGGCTTACAAATAAGCATTAATAAAGTTTATATGCATATAGTTAGTATTCTATATAGGGTAGAGGTAGCGCTCTGTAAGCTCAGGAATCAGCGGCATCATCAGTAATCAGTGCTGCAAACCATCATCACTTACACTTAACCCTCACGCATTCATTAATATACTTAACTAATAACTCAACCCACCTCAATTCAATTAATCCTCCATAAGCCTTTAAAGGGCGGCTATTTCATTATTTCAAGTAATCAAGTATTGAATTATCCCTACGCCTACTCCTCCACTCATCCTCCTCGGTAATACAATTGACACCGTAGCTACTGCATAGTTGTGTTAATTCATCCACCACCCTCCTCCACCAATTGGTAGTTGGCGTCGGGTTAATGTTTAACTTAGCCTTCATTAATTTCACCGCCATCTCCCTTGGCCTAAACTTATCTATTATTAATTGGCTATTAGTCTCCTTAGCCAGTTTAATTATTGGCTCATAATCGAGCCTGGAGTCATTAATGCCTGGTATTATTGGGCCTAGGAATATCCACGTCCTCACACCAGCCTTAGCCAGCTTCCTAATGGTCATTGCCCTAACTAATGGTGCTGGGGTATTTGGTTCAATTAACTTATATGAATCCCTCATTGTGGTTATTGTTAAGCCAACATCAACCATCTCACCACATTGCCTAAGGACATCAATATCCCTAATCACTAGGGCTGACTTAGTCTGAACACTAACATGAAACCCTGAATCACAAAGTAGGCTTAATGCCCTCTCACTTAACCTATACTTCGACTCAATTGGCTGATATGGGTCAGTTATTGTCGATAATCCCACAATACCCCTCCTAAGCACCTTAACCTCACTACTGAGCACCTCAATTAAATTAACCTTAACGTAAACAACCTCACCCCACTTAATGGCCGGCTCCCCCTTGGTGAAGTCCCTTGCGTAGCAGTATAGGCACCCATGTTGGCAACCTAAATATGGGTTAAGGGCATAGTCATATTCAGGTAGGCCGGATTTACTTAAAGCCCTCTTAACCTTAATCTCCTTAATAATTAGACTCATAGTAACCTAGCCTCCCTCAACCTCCTTAATACGTAGGATTTTGAGGCCCACTTTGCTAATGGTAATTTAAGTTGACTTGAAGCAAACTTGAGGGCTTCATCAAGGCTACTGAAGCTTGTGTACTCACCCTTAAACATGGCTCTAGCATTCTCCCTAACGAACCAAACACCAACAGGTATATTGAATCCTGGGTAAATCTCCCTCCAAAGAATTACGGCTGCCTGCCTACGCATACTATTAAGCGCCTCAGCTGCAGCTAGCCTGGCTGCGTAGTAGCATCCACCAATGCTTGGATACGTATCCCTACCCCAGTAGCCTTCAGCATCAACCTCAACCACTGGCTCACTACCCCAGGTATTCCAAGTGCTTCCAGGCCACCATGCCTCACCCCACTCGTAGAGCCAAGTATGTGGGGCAAGTATACCTAAGAATAAGTTGCTGTTACTCCTCCTAACGTAAACCCTGTACTCACTTAACTCTGGGTAATCCTTAACTTTATCAATAAGCCTATTTGAAACCTCCTCATCAACGGCGGTTATAGACCATCTTGTTGGTACAAGTCTCCTAGCCCTACCCCTGCCTATAGCCCCAATGCTCATTAACCTTGATATAACGTGAACATCAATGCCTGAGCCATAAAGCATCCAAACTGCATCATTAGCCTTTAAATCCACGTCCGAGTAAGCCTTCTCCACGGCCCTGGTTGGTTGAGGGGTTGTGGATAATTTAATGCTCCTTAATGGGGCTGAGGGGCCTATTGGTGGTTCCTGTTCATTAAGGGTTACATTACCCTTAATAGGCTTAGCTAATGTTAATTCAGCATCCACGGGTCCGCTTGAAATAGCCATTACCTGTATATCGTGAAGTTGCCTAGGTGGGTTCCTTGGGTCATTAATATTAAAGGCTATTGAACCCCTAATTAACGTGAGCCTACTTGATAGGAAATCTTCAAGCCTCATATTCAGCCAAACCCTAGGCTCCTCAAGCCAACTGGTGTTTCCATGTGTGGGTGGGGTGGCTGGGTAAACCCTAACCTTAGGGTAACCTAACCTACCAACCATGACGCTTGGAGGTGAGGAACCATTAACATCCTGCTTACCCTCAAGAGGCTTAATCCTCCTAAGCGTCCATTTATTCACTAGTATTGGGCAGTAGGCTAATCCACATAGGTTATATTCCCCACGGCACCTAATGCATAATTCAGGATTAATACGCACTGTACATTAATAGCGCCTAGGATGGTTAAATACCTTTCACTCAATGTGAATACGCACTTACCTTAATGTGTTTTATGGTGCCCTGCCTAGCGTTTAAGTATCCTGACTCCTATTACGTCCTGGAAGAACCTAATGGTCTCCTCCCTAGTTACCCTATGGGCCTTACCTACATCCGCCCTTGCCCTACGCCTATACTGAACCCTATATCCAGGTCTAGCTAAGGTTACTGCAACATCAAAACCAAATATGCCTAATGCCGGCTCATACCTGGAGCCAGGCACAAGTATGTGTTCCCTAATCCCGAAGCTCACATTACCCGCATTGAAGCTCTCCTCCTTAAGCGTGAAGTCAACTGCGGCTAAGGCCCTGAGTAGGAACCAGACCGCCTCATTTTTCCTTAAGGTGACTAATAGGCCTATTGGCTCACCCCTCCTTATTCCGAAGTCCTTTATTGACTTATGCGCAAGCCTATATGATGGCGTCCTCCCGGTTAACTCCGCCATAACCTTAGCAGCCTTCTCAAGCCTCTCGCCACTCTGCCCAATCCCCATATTAACGGCAACGCTCCATATGAATACCCTCCTCATTGGGTGGCCTGCATCAAGCGTGAACTTCCTCCAGTCCAGGTCGCTGGGTTTTATTGTCCTTAAGTCAACAGTTGATAGGTCAATGGCCGGCATCACTCAGTCACCTTTACCACTGGTGATTCCTTACCAATAACCAGTAGGTAGTCTAGGATTGTTTTGAACTCCCCCTCCTTAGCCTTAACTGTGGCTATAGCATCCCTCTTCTTAAATGACCTAACCCAGTTAATTAAAGTGCCGTGTTTCCCAACGTTAATACCGTTAAAGGCTATTACGTATTGGTTAGGCTGCATTGGGTAATAATCCATTAACTTACCGTCCTCAAGGCTAACTACAACGCTTCCAAGGGTCTCATATTTCCTGCCCTCATCCTGGTCAACAATGATGTTCCTCCCATCATGTAGGTTTAACTGAATCTTACCTGCCTTAACCATGGTCTTATCCTCAATTCTGCATACCTTTACACCGGCCTCAGCCTTATCAATCTTAATGGGTTTTAGGAAGTTAACTGGGTCAGGTACAATCCTGTAGTATTCGCTTATTGGTGTTAACTCAATAACATCCATTAAGCCAACTGGGTACTTGTAATCCCTCCTAACCTTACCATCAATCTTAACGTAACCCTTACCTATTATTAACCTCGCCTCCTTAAGCGTCTTAGCATAGTGGAATACGTCCCTAAGAAGCACTGCAAGAGGTATGCTTGAGTTGGCTGGGTGGGGGCCTGGGCTTGGTTTAATTGACCATGGTACCCCCTTCCTCTCCACAGGCCACCATTCAGGCGATGCCGACCTCCTTAAGTGCGTCATGATTGACCACCCTGCTGAGGTGTTATAACTTCCCTGCCACCTGCCTTAGCCTCCCTAGCCTTCCTAATCCTCTCAATTGCAGTAACCCTAGCCTTATCGCTTTGGTCAAGCTCCACAATAATTACCTTGGATGGGTGTATTGGGTAATATAAAGCCTCACCACTGGGTTTCTTGAATGATGCCGAGTCAACGTATATCCTCACCCTCCTGTAATCAACCCTAGTCACTTTACCCCTAGTACCCTTAAAATCCCCCCTCATTATTAAAACAGTATCCCCAACCCTAACAGGTATCCTCCTTATACCCAATTGCCTCTGAAGATCCTTAGATAATGGTGCAGTCAATAACTTACGCCTAGCATGCCAGGGTGCCTTGGCAAGCGCCTTATGCTGCTTCCTAGGTTGGCTTGATGATGTTAACACAGGCATGTTATTATCCTTAAACCCACGCTTAATCGCCCTTATAAAATTAACTATAAGTCACCTGAATGCAATGCCCCTTAACTTCATTAACTAGTGATAACGCGTATTGAAAAGCCTTCCTCAATAACTCATTACTTATTGAACACTCTCCACTTAAACCCCTCAATGACCTTAATAAACACTGAATAACCATAATATACTCACCGCTTAGAGATTCATTCGGCTCAATCTCGCCTACGTTTAACTTAATTAGCCTTAATGATTGAGCCAAGGCATATATGCCCAATACCTTAATTAACTCATCATTATTAATACCTAATTCAGCGGCGTCAATTATAGTGTTCTGAACCTCAGAATGCATTCTATCAAGGAAGCTCCCGGAGCCGCAGGTATTCATTAATTCCACCACTAACTCATCAATATTAAGCATCAGTTAATTGAGATTCATGGGTTTATAAATGAAACTTCATAATTTACTGCAAGTAATTTTAATTCATTAGGCCAATGAGGAGGCTACTGAGAAGCCTTTTAAAAGGGGTGTTTTAATTTAGGTTGCGTGAAGATAAAGTACTATGAATGGGTTAGGCATGGTATAACTGAACCATTACTTAAGGTTCAAGTATATAAGAAGGTTGAGGATGGTAAGATTGTGGCAATGTATGATATAATGTATTACTCAAATAAGTTAATAACAGTGTATGAGAATTCAACATTAGATGGACCAGTCATAGTTGAGGAGAATGATGAAGTAAACCTAGCTAACGTACTTAAGTTAATTAGGAAGTACTATGATGAGGCTAATGACGACTTAATAATAAGGGGGGAAAGGTACCTTGGAGAGAAGCTCATTGAATTAATTGCACTAGAGGAGTCTGAGTAATCTTAACTTAAAAATCAATTAGTCTGGTGATTTCAATTTACTGCTAACTCTACTATGAACCTCATTAATAAGCTTCTCAATCCTAACGATGGCTGCATTAACGTGAGGTATGATGCTTTATCCTTCATGGAAGCATATATACATTGAATCAACAGTAAGCATCCTCAACACAATTACCTAAAATATGAAGTCAATGTAATTCCATAAATCCTCCCACCTCACGCCTATAACTACGCACAATTCACTTGAGGGTGAATAACTAGGTATTTTATGGTTACTCTTGGGTTCATTATACTGACGGCTCTCTACCCTGAGGGGGTCTCTTCCCACTAGGACTTACTGCCACTCTTCTAGAGCCCTCCATGATGATGGCAGCACTATTCAATGCCCACCACCAGCATCGGGTAGTGCGGCTCATTACCTGTTAGGCTCACCACACACCAATTACATCTCTAATTAAATGTAGGATTTTAAACCTTCTAGCCACTCTTTATATGAGTGAATCCTCGTGGAGACTGGGCATGTCCTACTTTAATGAGGGCGTTAAGGCTAGTGCTAGTAGGGTTAGGGTTTTACCAGTATGTTTTTCGGGAAGAGGGGAATTTAGTTTGGTTAAGCTTGGATCCGGTAGAGTTTGGGTTAGGAGCGTAAGTAGGCAGTAGGTGATCATGGGCTCATGCTTGAAATAACCCAAGTGGTTAAAGGTGGTTGATGGTACGCCAAATTCAAGGGCCAAACATAATCAATACTGTGGGTTTATTACAATACCTATACTCCCATGATTCAAGTGAATTTATTGCTAAATGTGAAGTAATGTATTAATTATTAACTCACCATACTGTTCACCTAAGCGTGATTTTGCCATCCTAGATTCATTATGGCCTCCCTGGGTTTTCGAGAACCGTAGAGTCATGAACCCTAAGCAACGGGGTGAACCACTACGGTGAGGGAACTCAAGGCCACAGAACTCGGGAAGCCTTTAAGCCCGGCTTAGGGATAATAAAGATTTATTAGATTCTGCATTAATTAGAATATAGAGTTGGGTGAGCCGTTAATATGAACAATAATAATAAAGAATTAAGCCCACTGACAGCCTTATGCTTGAAGATAATGGGCTTCTACACTAAGTTTAATATTTCTCATCATGACTGAATCCTGTGAGGAGGGTGGAGGACTGGTTGAGGCAGGCGGAGGGGGACTTGGAGGAAGCTAGGTATGCGGAAGCTGGAGGATATTACGATGTTCCCTTGAAAGTGGATCCAGTCTTCATGAATACTGAAGTGTTCTTAAAGAAGTTAAGGAATGGAGTACCATTCATTTTGCAGATAATTAAGGAGGGAAAGGTTATTGAAAAAGATGAAGAGTTCTAGAAAGAGATTATTCTAGAGATTTATAATAAAGTTAGGTCCCTCTACGACAGGAGAGGGAAGGTATGGGTAAGGAAGAACTTTACTGCAAATACGTAGCTTCACTAATACTATGCTAAATACTACATACTACTTATTATTTAAAAATATGGATGCCATTCCTCAATAGAATAACAGAATAGAAGAGATGTAAAGAATTTTAATTTTTAATGAAATGTACAAAATAATGGCTAATAAACTTAAATATACCTAGGAAGAATAGAAAGATCTTAATACTCCCACTTCCTAAAGATCCCCATCTTACGTTTTATTCCAGTTAAGTGGTTTGCAGGGAGTTGTAAAACTTAAAAAATGATGGAAGTCATATTTAAATCATTTAACACATTACTAAGAAATACTAAATAGCGGGTAAAATTTATTAAGTATTCTAGTGTATTACTGGTATGCATAATCTGAGTATACGGGGGNNGGGGGAATTTGCATCTTTGAGTACTGCTCTTGGTGAGGTTAGTAATGTTTTTAGTCATGTATATAGGAGTATTTTATCGTCTCCTAATGGAGTCTTCATATTCTTCATTGCCTTACCTAATAAGTCTGGTTCATTAGCTAGGCTAACATCATTGTTAGCTGAATTAGGGTTAAACCTACTACTGGCTTATGCATATACAGCCAATGAGGAGTTGGCAATGGCGTTATTAATCTATGAGGCC
>NZ_DAXS01000007.1:0-1151 GCF_002506515.1 Caldivirga sp. UBA161 | reverse complement strand
AGCAGTAGTAAGGGAGGCATATGAAGTTAAAGTAACTAATCGAAGCTAAGTACTATGCATCCCCATTAAGCCCTGAGGAAAAGCACCCTCCGTTTAAAGTAAGCCTAATTACAATATAATATTTTATACCTTGAGACTTACTGATTATATAGCCTTAATTAATTACCCTCATCCAGCTTGGCATGAATTCAAGGCGCATTCTTTAATAGAGCATTGAACAGCAACTTTAAAGGCTTCACGACTATATGTAGATTAAAGTATTAATATTCATTCATTGTTAATAGGATTATATTTGATTACACTGAAGTGACGCCCTCATACCGATGTAGGTTATGCCATTGGGGTCGAGGGAGCCAATATTTAGGCCATTCCATCAGATTATTATAATCAATGATAATACATAGGTAAAACCATAATATCAACAATACACTACTTCAATAAATAGCTGCCTGAAATCAACCATGAATTATTTAGGCAATTACTGATTAATGAGGTTAAGAGATTGATTAATGCCGAACCAAGTAACTTAATTGCCGTTAATGAAAATGAGGGTAAAATAAGCATCACCGCAAATCCCCTAATGTTCAATATTATTAGTAAGCTAAGGTAATGCAGTGGGCTTTAATGTAAGTAGTGAGGAGTTAAGTATAGTGATTTATCATGTAAGGAGATATCCCCATATGGCTTCTAATGCCATTAGGGAAGGTGATCAATACAGCGCCTCAGTAGGGTAATAATGCGGCATCTACAGTAGGTTCCTATGCTTTAAGTAAGTCATTTAGTGATTCAATATCCTCAATCACCTTCCTAAGCATTGAGAGGATTATGGTACTCACCCTATACCCAAGCATCATGAGGCTAATCCTGCCTCCTGAATCCACTACCCCAGTAACCCAACCTCCGAGCTCATGACTATGAAGGATACGTTACTGCAGCGAATCATAATGATAAACCATTAAGAACTAACAACTCATCATACAACTTACCTCTAAGATTTTAAACCTCATTATAACTATTATGACTCAACACCTACCAAATCCACTGCTCACTAACTCAGCGTTTCATTAATCACCCTCCCTAAGAAGAGGCGGATTTCCTAACCATTTTTGCGATTTAACATAGTTTCCTTAATTTTTGGTGTGCTAGAGTAG